>JAFZIU010000017.1 GCA_017554185.1 Spirochaetia bacterium | reverse complement strand
TTCAAGAACTCCAATGTGCAGGAAGCCCTGTTCGAAGTGACAGGAATGCTCTATGACTGACAAGGAGAAAAGCTGGAAGTGGCAGCTGGCAAACCGCATAACCACAGCAGATGAACTTGCTGAGCTGATAAAGCTGTCCCCGTCTGAGAAAGCTGATATTGAACAGAGCCTTTCCCTTTTCCGCATGGCCATAACCCCTTATTACGCCTCGCTCATGGACAAGGAGGATCCAAACTGCCCTATAAGGATGCAGATGATTCCCTCTGCCGCCGAGAGAGTCCGGGGAGAGTTTGACCTGGACGACCCACTGGGAGAGATAAAGTACAATCCGGCACCCAATGTGGTGCGCCGCTATCCGGACCGGGCCCTGCTGCTTGTTACCATGCAGTGCGCCTCCTACTGCCGCCACTGCACACGCCGCCGGGTGGTGGGAAGCACAGACTGCACCATATCGAAGGAGCAGCTTAAGCAGGCTCTTGATTATATAGAAAGAAATCCCGAGATACGGGATGTCCTTATATCCGGCGGCGACCCCTTCATACTGGAGACAGGGGCACTGGAGGAGATCATAGCCGCGGTCCGGGCCATAAAGCATGTGGAGATAATCCGCATAGGAACCCGGGTGCCGGTGGTGCTGCCCATGCGCATTGACAGAGAGCTTACCGACATGCTCAGGAAATACCATCCTGTCTGGGTTAACACCCACTTCAACCACCCCAAGGAGCTGACCCCGGAGGCCATAGAAGCCTGCCAGGCGCTGGTGGACGCAGGGATCCCGGTGGGGAACCAGACTGTGCTACTCAAGGGCATCAACGACGACGCAGAAATCCTTAAGAAGCTGTTCCTTGGCCTGGTGAAGGCCAGAGTCCGCCCCTACTACCTGTTCCAGTGCGACTTGAGTGTGGGTATAAGCCACTTCCGCACCCCTGTGGAGAAAGGGATAGAGATAATGCACAGCCTCACCAGCTCCATATCGGGCTATGCAGTGCCCAAGTATGCCATAGACCTGCCTGTGGGCGGCGGCAAGGTTACGTTGGGCTACAACTATGTTGTCTCCAAGGAGGACAAGGAGCTGGTGCTTGAGAACTATCTTGGAAAGCTTTACCGCTACCCTGTCAGGTAGTTTATGGTTGAAATCAAACCCCCATTACGATATAATTAAAATGATGTTTTCCAGATTCAGAACTGCTCTTCTAATCATGCTCCTCATAATGCTGTCAGGCATTCCGGCATCTGCCCAGAACACCCCTGCAGAACGCTTCAAGAGCAGGCTGGACGGAGCCTGGGTCAAGAAGGAGAAGGACGGCTCATCCACCATCATCAACTATAACTATTCATCAGACGATATAATCATGTTCAGCGACGCACAGGGAGTGCAGGAGGTCTACCTCTGCTCACAGTTCAGCCCCACATTAAGGGAGAACACATGGTACATGCTGGGCACAAACGACATGGTTCCATTCATCAGGATGAACATTACAGTGCGCCTTGAGTCCGACAATGTCTGCTATTTCACAGTACGGGAAGAGGGAATAAAAAACGAGGTGGTCATCTGGACAGGCAAGTATACCAGGATGACAGAATACGGCGAGAAGAAGGCCCCTAAAGAGGAGAAGCAGTTTGTGCTGGATGGCAAGTACGAAAGCGACACCATGACACTGCTCTTCTCCAAGCAGCACTTCACCCTGACCGATGACAAGGGAATCCATTCCGGCCTTGCAGCCCTCTACGACTACGAGGACATCTCCATCCTTGAGCTCCGGTTCCTGGGCAAGGAAGGAAAGCAGGAGAACATGTTCCAGTACAAGCTTGAGCACTCAATAACCGAAAATGATGATGCAATCATTGTGGAAATAAGCATGCTGCCGGGGAAAATCAAGATCCACGGCTTCAAGCCTTCGGGAGAGCCTAAGCTGGTGCTGACACAGAAGATAGCAAAAGAGAAGGCAGAGTAAGCTACATCCGCATAGGAACGCCGGAAGCAGCCAGATATTCCTTTATACCCTGGACAGTGTAATCCCCATAGTGAACCATGGAAGCGATAAGAGCCGCATCGGCATTGCCGTTCTTGAACACATCCTCAAGATGTTCCGGCTTGCCAGCACCGCCGGATGCTACCACAGGCACCCCTACATTGTCGGAAATCATCTTGGTAAGGGTGATCTCGTAGCCGTTCTTGGTGCCGTCGGCATCTATTGAGTTAAGGACAAACTCACCTGCACCAAGCCTCTCCGCCTGCTTTGCCCAGGCCAGGGCATCCAGCTCTGTGGCGGTGCGGCCGCCGTTTATGAACACACGGTAGCCGGATGGCATATCGGGGTCGCGGGCTGCATCCATACCCAGCACTATGCACTGGCGGCCGAATATAGAGGCCCCCTCTTCTATTATGGAAGGATTCTTCACAGCCTGTGAGTTTACGCTTATCTTCTCGGCACCGGCCAGGAGCACACGCCGCATGTCTTGAACGCTGGCAATTCCGCCCCCCACGGAGAACGGAATAAAAATGCGCTCTGCCACCCGTTCCACCACGTCGATCATAATGCCCCGCTTCTCGGCAGAGGCTGTGATGTCGTAGAACACCAGCTCGTCGACACCGTCACGGTAGTATTTTTCGGCCATCTCCACAGGGTCGCCGATATCTATGTTTCCTTTGAACTTGATTCCTTTAGTTGTCTTTCCGTCCCGCACATCAAGGCAGATGATGATCCGTTTCTTAAGCATATCAGGCCTCGCACTCTATGAAATTCCGCATTATCTGGATGCCCACAGGCCCTGATTTTTCCGGGTGGAACTGGGCAGCAGCCACATTGTCACGGCTTATGATTGAATAGAATGGAACCATATATTCAGTCTGTGCAATGCCGTACTTGGCCTCTACAGAAGGATAATATGAGTGGACAAAATATACATCCGGAGAAGCAGGAATACCCTTTAAAAGATAGTGTTCCTTGACCTTGTCAAAGCTGTTCCACCCTATCTCGGGCACCTTGAGGCCTCCGGCAGGAAAACGCTTCACTGTGCCTGGAATAAGCCCAAGACAGTCCACATCTCCCTCTTCTGAATGGTCAAGAATTATCTGGCACCCCAGGCAGATACCGAAGATCTGCTTTCCGCTCTTGGCAAAATCCTTCATCATGGAGCCGAGGCCGGTCTTCTCAAGCTGTCCCATGGCATAGGCTGCCTCGCCCACTCCCGGGAAGATCAGCTTGTCGCACCCGAAAAGCTCATCAGCTCTGTCAGATATGATAAAATCGGCATTCAGGAACTGCAGGAGGTTCTGTATGCTCCTTAAGTTCCCCGCCTTATAGTCAACAACGCCTGTCTTCATCTTTCGTTAAGCTCCGAAATAAAATACTCAAACACAGGACTTCCCTTGTCCTTGGGCACAATCAAGCCCCGTATCTGCACCTTAGATGCATTCACAGATACCGGCTTGCCGGTGTTGTATTCTGTAATCTCAATCTTCTTGAGCAGGTTGTTCACAAAAAGCTTGACCACAGGCGATGCAACCCTGGCATCCTTCTCGGTGGAGAAACAGAGGTCTGAATCCAGGGAATAGAAACCGCTTGTTATGTTGGACCACAGGTACACCTGGTAGCGCCGCTTGAGCTTCAGATCCTGAATCGACGGGTTGTCCCGGAACACAAAGATATCCTGGGTGTACAGCCCCTCCAGTTCGGAGACAAGGAAACTGTCCGGGTTGTATTCTGCCAGGAGCTTCTGCATATTCTCCTCGGTATAGATGATAAGCTTCTTGCCGGGGAAGCAGAATCCTGCGCCGGTCTCGGTGTCGATATAATATTCGAAACCGTTCTCGGCTTTCTTGACATAGCGCTTCTTTGCATTGAAATAGGTCTTTGCATGGAGCTTGCTGTAATCGCCTTCAAGGAAGACTGTGATCTTGTCCGGGTCGTTGAAACAGCAGTAGATACGGTAGGTGTTCTTTATAACCTGATCCGGCAGACCGTTCCTGGAAAGCATCTCTGCAAACATGTCGGGCAGAACCTCCATGCGGCCTGCCAGATAAGTGGAGCATCCCCCCGGTATGAAACCGGAAAGGGACGGCTCTGAACTCTCCTTCTTGCCTGTGGTGGCACAGCCTGCCAAGAGAAGGCAGAGGAGAAGAAGTGTTATTAATTTCTTGCAACTGCAACCATGCATGTGTAGTCGCCGCATTCGCATTCTGTCATGCTGTCTGTCTTTTCCCAGTCCAGCTTCTCGGTAAGGGTCTCGGAAAGCAGGTACTCGCCGAAGGCCTCAACAGCAGCCTTGATCTCGTCATTTCCATCCAGCTTGACTTTGATCCGGTCGGTAACCTGGAAACCAGCCTCTTTTCTCATGTTCTGGATGTTCCTGATAAGGTCGCGGATTATTCCTTCGTATTTAAGCTCCTGTGTGATGGTGGTGTCGAGTCCGATGGTGAGGGAGCCTTCATTCATAACCTTAAGGTTGCCCTTCTCGGTCCTGGTCACTACAATCTCATCCTTTGTGATGTCGTAGCTCTTTCCGTTGATATCGATAGAGAGAGTTGCACCGTCAAGAAGAGATCTTATCTCCTCGCCGCCGAACCTGCTGATGATCTCGGCACCGGCCTTCATATCCTTGCCCAGCTCTTTTCCAAGCTCGCGGAAGTTGGCCTTGCAGGAGTACTCAACCAGATCCTCCTCGTTGTCACGGATGCTGATTTCCTTTACGTTGAGCTCCTCTCCGATTATGCTCTCCATCTCCTGGAGGATAACCTTCTCCTGCTGGTCTCTTGTGACAAGGTATGCAGATTTAAGAGGCTGCCGTGTCTTGATCTCGTGGGAGCTTCTGAGGGCTCTTCCAAGGGATACAGCCTTCCGGGTGACCTCCATCTTCTTCTCAAGCTCAAGGTCGATGAGGCTCTCGTCTGCAACCGGGAAGTCGCACAGATGAACAGATTCCGGCATGTCAGGTGTCCGAAGGTTCCTGTAGATCTCGTCGGTGATGAACGGAATTACAGGACATGCTGCCTTGATGAACTTCATGAGGACAGCGTACAGGGTCTGGTAAGCCTGCTCTTTGTCCAGGTCGCTCTCCGACTTCCAGAATCTTCTTCTGGAGCGGCGCACATACCAGTTGTTGAGGGCATCCAGGAACTCAAGGAGGAGTCCATTTGCCTTCTGGATATTGTATGCATCAAGGCTCTCGGTGACATTCTTGATCATGGACTCGGATACAGACAGGATCCATCTGTCCAGCGGATTCTTCGGGTTCTCAGGAGCCTTGGTAACCTGAACCTTGTCGATGTTTGCATATGTGACAAAGAAGCTGTATGCGTTCCACAGAGGCAGGATAAGGGTCTTGAGGACCTCCTTCACTCCCTTGTCGGAATAGCGCAGGTCCTCGGCCCGTACTACAGCGGAGTTTACAAGGAAGAACCGGAGTGCATCGGCACCGAACCTGTCGATTACCTCAACCGGGTCGGTGTAGTTCCTCAGGCTCTTGGACATCTTGCGTCCATCCTCGGCCAGAACCAGCCCGTTTACGACAACGTTCTTGAATGCAGGCTTGTCAAACAGGGCTGCACCAAGGATAACCAGTGTATAGAACCATCCTCTGGTCTGGTCCAGTCCCTCGCAGATGAAGTCTGCCGGGAAGTGCTGCTCGAAACGCTCCTTGTTCTCAAATGGATAATGCACCTGTGCATAAGGCATGGAGCCGGACTCGAACCAGCAGTCCAGAACCTCCGGGATTCTCTTCATGGTGCCGCCGCACTCGCACTTATAGGTGATGTCATCTACAAAGTGCTTGTGGAGGTCTACAACCTTTACGCCAGATTTCTCCTCAAGCTCTGCACGGCTTCCCATGCAGTGTGTCTTGCCGCACTTGTCGCATTTCCAGATCGGAATCGGGTTGCCCCAGTATCTGTTTCTGGAGATAGCCCAGTCTCTTGCACCTTCAAGCCACTTTCCGAAGCGTCCTTCCTTAAGGTGGGCAGGAACCCAGTTGATCTGGCTGTTGGCCTTGAGCATCTTCTCCTTGATCTTCTGCACATCCACGAACCATGATGAGATAGCCCGGTAGATAAGCGGAGAATGGCATCTCCAGCAGTGCGGATAATTATGAACGTAGTTCTGGCGGAGGATCAGCTTGCCCTCGGCCTTGAGCCGGGCAATGATGTCCTTGTCGCAGTCTTTTACGAATCTTCCCTGATAGTCAGGGACATCGGCTGTGAACTTGCACTCTGCGTCCACTGGGCAGATCACTGGAATGCCGGTTCCCTTCAGGGTGTTGTTGTCGTCCTCGCCGAAGCCGCTGGCTGTATGTACAATACCAGTACCATCCTCGGTGGTTACATATGCTGCAGGGAATACCCGGAATGCACCCTTCTCCTCGATGTATGCAAAGTAGTTGAACAGCGGCTCGTAAGCCATGCCCACCAGCTCGCTTCCCTTCTTGGTCCAGAGCACTTCGTAGTCGGTCTCTTTCTTATAGTAGGCTGCAAGGCGTGCCTGAGCCATGATGTAGCACTCAGCGCCGTCCTTTACCTTTACATAGTCGATCTCGGGGTTCACAGCCAGAGCCTGGTTGGATGGCAGTGTCCATGGGGTTGTGGTCCATGCCAGGAAGTATGAGTTATCCTCCCCTTTCACCTTGAACTTGATGGTGATAGCCGGGTCTGTGTCCTCCTGGTAGCCGCCCAGGTTGAGCTCGTGGTTGGAAAGTACAGTGGAGCACCGCGGGCAGTACGGCAGGATGTAGAATCCCTCATAGATAAGCCCCTTGTCCCAAAGCTGCTTGACAACCCACCAGATGGACTCCATGTAGTCAGGGTTCATGGTCTTGTAGTCGTTGTCGAAATCGACCCATCTTCCCATACGGGTCACGGTCTTGCGCCATTCGCTGGTGTAGCGGAGCACTATCTTGCGGCAGTTCTCGTTGAACTTTGCAATGCCGTAGTCCTCGATCTCCTTCTTGCCGGAGATCTTGAGCTCCTTCTCCATCTCGTATTCAACAGGAAGTCCGTGGCAGTCCCATCCGAAGCGGCGGTCAACCAGCTTTCCCTTCATGGTCATATAGCGTGGATAAATATCTTTTATAGTACCAGGAACAAAGTGTCCGAAGTGCGGAAGTCCTGTGGCAAACGGAGGGCCGTCGTAGAATACATATTCATCGCATCCTTCCCTCTGCTTCAAAGACTTCTTGAAAATATCATTCTCTTCCCAGAATTTAAGGACAGATTCCTCCATCTTAGGAAAATCAACTTTTGGATCTACCGGGTTGTACAAAATATCCTCCAAATATCAATAAAGAATAATTAAATATATAGCGTATAAAAGAAATTTGCAATATAATGGACTTGTATATTAGATTTATTCAGAGGATAATAAAATATGATCGATGACATTCTGATACTTGCAGGGGGCTCCGGAACACGGCTCTGGCCCGCATCCCTCTCCAGGTTTCCCAAGCAATATATAAAAGTGAAAGGAGATGATTCCCTCCTGGCGCTCACCATAAAACGGTCCCTTGCCCTTAATCCGGCAGGAAAGATCTACATAATCTCCTTAAAGAGCCAGATGGACGAACTTATAAAGGAATGCGCACCCTTTGCCCACACCGGTAAGATTGCAATCATACCCGAGCCTGAGGCCCGGAACACCGCACCGGCCATTGCCATTGCAGTCCGGGCCCTGGAGATAATGGGAAAAGCAGATTCATCCCTTCTGGTGCTCCCTGCAGACCACATGATAGAAAATATAGAAAAGTTCAAGGTGTGTGTTGAGAAAGCAGATGTCCTCTCAAGAGCAGGACACCTGGTGACATTCGGCATACAGCCCCTCTACCCCGAGACAGGCTACGGCTATATCGAGCAGGGAGAGGCAGAATCTACTGGTTATATAGTAAAATCATTCAGGGAAAAACCCGATCTTGAGACTGCAAAGAAGTTCCTGGCTGATGGAAAGTACCTGTGGAACTCAGGCATGTTCTGTTTCAGGGGAAAGACCTACTGGAGCGAGCTTTCTGCTCATTCAAAGGAGATGACCGATGCCATAGGCACTGTAAAAGCTGCAGGAGAATACACAAAGGATGGAATACAGGTGCTCATGGACACCCCGGAGGTGGCAGAGGCTTACTCAAAGTCGCCCTCCAATTCCATCGACTATGCAGTTATGGAGAAAAGTTCCCTCTCTGCCGTGGTTTCTGCCGACTTTGACTGGAACGACATCGGCAGCTGGGATCAGTTTGAAACCCTTCTGAAGGGACAGGAACAGAAGGATGTTTACCAGACCGGATGCAGGAACACCACTGTGTTCTCCGACATCCCGGTGGCGCTGTGTGATGTGGATGACATCACTGTTGTAATAAAGAATGGAAAGGCTTTGATCTGCAGGAAAGGCTCTTCGCAGAAGGTGAAGGAAGTGCGTTCCCAGATAGAGAAAGCTGGCAGGAAAGAGCTGCTGTAAGGAGTTGAATGTGTCTAAACATGCTGAAATACCAATGAGGACTGTGGGTCCCATAAGGATAAAAGGGGCTGTGGAAGGAGA
>JAFZIU010000112.1 GCA_017554185.1 Spirochaetia bacterium | reverse complement strand
CTATATTCTTTCCGTCTACAGCAACAATATAGTCGCCGGTCTTGAGCCCTGCCTGGTCTGCAGCAAAGGGGCCGGCCTCCTGTGCATATTCCGATGCAAGCACAATCCTGTTGGGAGGGCAGGTTGTGGTGATTCCGCCCATCCATACTATGGAGAAGCAGATGATGGCGAACACCAGGTTCATGAAAGGGCCTGCAAAGTAGATTATAGCTTTCTTCCAGGCAGGGGCCGCGCTCAAGGTGTCGGAGTTGTCCTCGTATACAGTGTCGTCGTCAAGGATCTCCTCGCCCTTCATCTTGCAGTAACCGCCCATGGGCAGGAGCGAGATGCAGTATTCTGTGTCGCCTTTTCTGAATGAGAATATTTTTTTGCCCCAGCCTATGGAGAAGGCCAGAACCTTTACTCCAAGCAGCTTGGCAGCCATGAAATGACCCGACTCGTGGAAGAACACCACAAGGCTCAGGCCGAAAATTCCAATTATTATGTTAAGCATAGGTATATAATAAGATAATAATAAACTGGCGCAGAGAAAATAAGAGAATCGATATTATCCATGATTCCTCCACGTCCAGGGATGTAGTTGCCCGAATCCTTGGTGTGGGCGGCGCGCTTCATGGCCGATTCTATAAGGTCTCCTGCCGGTGCCACTATGCCGATGGCACTGCTTATCAATACAGCTTTTATTATGGAACCGCCGAATATAGGGGCTCCCATATAATAGATGACAACTGCACCCACAATAGAGAAGATGAAGCCGCCGATAAAGCCTATAAGGCTCTTTTTAGGGCTTACAGGGAAAATGTTCCGTGTCGATTTTCCCCACAGCATGCCGAACACATATGCAAATATGTCGTTGCAGAACACCATCACAAGGAAACCGACAAGTGTCCATGCCGGATGGGGCAGGGTGGTAAGCTTTGTTGCATAGGCAAAGAAGAATCCTGGGTAGAACACTAATGTTATCAGCGCCTGGATATTTCTGTTTATGTTCTCGAACTGATTCTCGCGGGCAGCGATCTGATATGTGAAGATGATGAAAAGGAGAATCCCCACAACTATAGAAAGGGTTCCCTTTGCAGCAATCCCGGCACATTCAAGATAGTTCACAATCGATATGACCAGCGGAATGAGAAGGACAAATATGTTTTCGTCTATATCCTGGTCTGCAGTGAATATGCGCCACATCTCCTTTGAGCCCACGATCATGAGTGCGGTGCTGAAGATGTGTGCCACAATATGGTGTGCGAATGTTAAAAGGAACAGGCTTGCGAAAAGGATGGGAATAACGGTGAAGATAAGCAGTACTCTCTTTGTAAGATTTGTCATTTTGTCTCTGTCACCCCTCCGTAGCGTCGAGAGCGGGAGGCATAGGCATCAACTGCTTCCTTTAGGTCTTCGGCCTGCCAGTCGGGCCAGTACTTCTTGCTGAAATACAGTTCGCTGTAGGCACTTTCCCAGAGCAGGAAGTTGCTTATCCTAAGCTCGCCCCCGGTTCTTATTATAAGGTCAGGGTCGGGAATATCGGGATGGTCCATGGCGGCGGAGAGCGTCTCTTCTGTTATCTCGCTTTCTCCCCGGTCACGGAGCTTTTTCACAGCCCGCACTATCTCGTCCCTGCCTCCGTAATTGATCACAAGGTTTGCGGTCATGCCGGTAAAGTCCTTGGTCAGGGCCTCCACATCCACAATCTCCTTCTGAACCACCTTTGGCAACCTGTCTAGGGAGCCTGAATGAACAACTCTGATGTTATTTTCCCTGTAGAAGGAAAGCTGCTCCCGCAGGTGTTTTCTGAGAAGCTGCATAAGGAATTTCACTTCTTTCTCGGACCGTTTCCAGTTCTCTGTTGAGAAGGTGTAGAGGGAGAGGTATTCAATACCCATGTCGCTGGCAGCCTTGGCTATCCGCTTAGCTGTGCGCACTCCCTCTGAATGACCAAAGGTGCGGGGTTTTCCCCGCTCCTTTGCCCAACGGCCGTTGCCGTCCATGATTATTCCGATATGCATCAGATTTCCATTATCTCTTTTTCTTTTGCTTCTGCAATCTTGTTGATCTCACCGATATATTTGTCGGTCATCTTCTGGACTGCATCTGCACCAGATTTTTCCTGGTCCTCGCTTATGTCGCCGGCCTTCTGCTTCTTCTTGAGCTCATCATTGGCCTCCCGGCGGATGTTCCGGATTGCCACGCGGCTGTTCTCTGCGATGGACTTTGCCTGCTTTGCAAGCTCTTTTCTCCGCTGCTCTGTCAGTGGCGGGATATTCAGCCTGATCACTTTTCCGTCGTTGTTCGGGTTAAGTGAAAGGTCTGACTGGAGAATTGCCTTCTCTATATCCTTCATGATGCTCTTGTCCCATGGCTGGATCACTACAAGCCGTGCCTCCGGGATAGAGATTGTTGCCACCTGGTTCAGCGGGGTAGGCTTGCCGAAGTAACTGACGCTTATTTTGTCGAAAAGGGAAGCAGAAGCACGTCCTGTTCTTATTGCACCCAGCTCTTCGCTTAAGGCTGCAACAGACTTTTTCATCTTATCTTCTGTTTTAGCTTTTACTGTTTCCATAGCGTACTCTTACTTCAGGCGTTCTCGCCAAGCTTATAATAAACATATTCTGCAACTTCAAGCTTTCCGCCAGCTGCCTTGCCAACCTCTGCCATAACCTGGGAAACCTTCTTCTTGTCATCCTTTACGAATGCCTGGTCCAGGAAGCAGATCTCTGCGAAGTGCTTGTTCAGCTTGCCCTGGAGGATTCCAGCCTTGACCTTGTCCGGCTTCTCGGCCATCTTAGGATCCTGGTCCATCTGAGCCTGGAAGATCTCGGTCTGCTCTTTGATATAGTCAGCAGAAATCTTGTCCGGTGAGAGTGCTACAGGTGCGAATGCTGCTACATGCAGTGCACAGTCGAATGCGAATGTCTTTACAGCGTCGTTGTCGAACAGAGCCTTGTTGTCTGCCTTGAACTTAACCAGAACGCCGATGTTTCCTACGCCGTGAACATAAGCTACAGCATATTCGTTGTCTGCAACGTCAAGAACCTTGAACCGCGGCAGTGTCATGTTCTCCTTGATGATTCCGATAGCTTCGGTTACCAGAGTGGAAAGCCGGTCTGTAATTGTTGTTGCTCCGGTGGAGATGATCTCCCCAGTCAGCTTGTCGCCCAGCTCGATGAACTTCTCGTTTCTTGATACGAAGTCTGTCTCGCAGTTGAGCTCCAGGATGACAGCCTTGCCGTCCTGGATCTTTGTGAAGATCTTTCCTTCCTTTGTAGCTCTTGTGCTGCGCTTTGCAGCTGCTGCCAGGCCTTTCTCCTTAAGGATCTTGATAGCCTGTTCGATATTGCCTTCTGCCTCGATGAGAGCTTTCTTGCAGTCGCCCATTCCGGCGCCGGTCTTCTCTCTCAGATTTTTTACATCAATAGGTTTTACTTCCATTATTGTACTCCTTATTTGTCCTCGAACTTGTCCTCGTCGATTCCGAACTTGTTCTCTTCCTCTTCCGGCTTATCCTCGGCCTTCTCCTCAGGAACATAGTTGGAGTAATCTTCGTCGGTGAACTTGCCGCTCTTCTTCTCGCCCATCACTTCTTCCATGGTAGGCTCTTCCTCTTCCTTCTCTGCAGCGCCTTCAGCAACTGGTGCCTCTTCGCCCTCGATGTTCTCGATAACCTGGAGGCCGATCTCGTTGTCTGCCTCTACAACTGCATTTGCAATGATCTGTGTGAACAGTGTGATAGCTCTGATTGCATCGTCGTTGCCCGGGATAGGAAAGTCGATTCCGTCAGGGTTGCAGTTTGTATCTACGATAGCTACGATAGGAATGTGGCACTTGCGTGCTTCTGCCACTGCGATAGCTTCTTTCTTGGTGTCGATGATGAAGATGACTCCTGGGAGATCCTTCATTTCCTTGATACCTGCCAGGTTTTTGTCCAGCTTTGCCTTCTCTTTCTGGAGAAGTGCGACCTCTTTCTTGGTCAGGCTCTCGAATGTTCCGTCAATTTCCATCTTCTCAATTTTCTTGAGACGGTTGATTGATTTCTTGATTGTTGCGAAGTTGGTGAGCATACCACCGAGCCAGCGGTTGTTGACGTAATACATGTTACATCTTGTGGCTTCTTTCTCGACAGCCATCTGTGCCTGTTTCTTGGTTCCGATGAAAAGAACAGACTTGCCGTCTTTGACTGTTGATCTGATGAACTCATACGCATCCTTGATGGCTGTGATGGTCTTCTGAAGATCGATGATGTGAATTCCGTTGCGCTCTGCGAAGATGAACTTCTTCATCCGAGGGTCCCAACGTTTTGTCTGATGTCCGAAATGTACACCAGACTCCAGCAGATTTTTCATTGTTACTACTGCCATTTTTCCTCCTAATTGCGGCGTTATACGCCGCTCCATCTCTTTTTCTCGTACTGTCTTTGACAGCCGGAAGATTAATCTGCAGGATACCCTGCATCGTGCATTATATTAAATAATTTAGATAATGGCAAGCCTATAACGTTGCTGAAGGAACCGACTGTTCTTTCAACCAGCCGGCCGCCCTTGTGCTGTATGCGGTAGGCACCGGCAGCCCCCTGCCATTCGCCGGTTTCAAGGTAGTCTTCTATATCTTTCTCAGACAGGGTTTTGAAATGCACTTCGGAAACATCGCTTGCAGAGTAGAGCCTGCCGGTGGCGCGGTCCAAGAATGCCACGCCCGAGATAACGGTGTGCACCTTGCCGGAGAGGGCCTCCAGGAAAGCTCTGGCTTCGGCTATGTCGGCCGGTTTGCCTATGGGTTTGCCCTGGAACACCACCAGGGTGTCGGCTGCTATTATCCACTTCTCGGGCCGCTCCTGGTGCTGGGCGTGACAGGCCAGAGCCTTCTTCTCGGCCAGTCCCTGTATTTCCTTTTCAGGGTTCAGCCAGGGGATGGCCTCGTCTATGTCAGCCGGCAAGGTGACTATAGGGATACTCTCGTTCTCCAGCAGTTCCCGCCGCCCCTTGGACTGGGAAGCCAGGATTACAGTATCCATCAGCCTATCTCCTTAAGCCGCTCTATCTCGTCCCGTAGCACGGCAGCCTCTTCGAATTCCAGGTTCTTGGCATGCTCCAGCATCTCCTTTTCCAGGGCTTTGATAAGCTTTTTCCTGCTCTTGGGCTCCACAATGTTGAAGCTGTCCCGCATGACCTGCACATTCACTTCCTGGGCCTTCCGCTTCTCCTCCTGCACCCGCACCAGTATGTCCTGGACGCTCTTCTTTATGGTGGTCGGAGTGATGCCGTGCTCGGTGTTGTAGGCCTGCTGGATGGCGCGGCGGCGCTGGGTCTCGGCTATTGCCTCGGCCATTGCGTCGGTAGTCTTGTCGGCATACATGATCACCTTGCCGTTCACGTTCCGGGCAGCGCGCCCTATGGTCTGTATCAAGGAGGTGGCAGAGCGGAGGAAGCCTATCTTGTCTGCATCCATTATTGCGATAAGGGAGACTTCCGGGATATCCAGGCCCTCGCGGAGCAGGTTTATTCCCACCAGAACGTCGCACTTGCCGGTGCGGAGCTCCTTGATTATCTCCACACGCTCAAAGGTCTCAATCTCCGAATGCATGTAGCGCACCTTGAGGTCAAGGGAGCTTAAGTAGTCTGTAAGGTCTTCAGCCATCTTCTTGGTCAGGGTGGTTATGAGCACCCGGTCCCCGCCCTTGATGCGCTCTTTTATCTCTTTATAAAGATCTTCTATCTGGTTCTTGGTGGGGCGTACAACAATCTCCGGATCAAGGAGGCCGGTAGGACGGATTATCTGCTCCACCACATTCTCTGCTTTCTCGTATTCCTCTGGGCCAGGGGTGGCAGAAACGTAGATAACTTTGTCCTGCAATGCCTCGAACTCGGGGTATTTAAGAGGGCGGTTGTCCATGGCGCTCTTGAGCCGGAACCCGTGGTCATACAGGGTCTGCTTCCGTGAGTGGTCTCCCTCGTACATAGCCCGAACCTGGGACAGGGTCACATGGGACTCGTCCACAAATAAAAGGAAGTCGTTCTTCGGGAAGTAGTCTATGAGGCAGAACGGGCGTTCTCCCTCCCTGCGCCCTGTAAGGTGGCGGGAGTAGTTCTCAATGCCGCTGCAGTAGCCCATCTCTTCCATCATCTCTATGTCGTATTCGGTGCGGGACTTTATCCGCTGGGCCTCCAGCACTTTGTTTGCAGCCATCAGCTCATCATAGCGTTCTTCCATCTCCTCCCGGATGCTGTCCATAGCGCTCTTGAGCTCATCAGGGGGCACCACAAAGTGCTTGGCAGGGTAGACAGTGATGAACTCGTAATCCCCTGTGTCGGCCCTGGTGATAGGGTCAAACTCGGTTATGCTGGATATCTCGTCCCAGTCGAATTCTATCCGGTAGGCCATCTTGGAGTAGGCCGGGAATATCTCGATGGAGTCACCGTGTATGCGGAAGTTTCCACGCTCGCCCACAGCATCGTTCCGCTCGTACTGCATATCCACCAGCTGCCGTGCCATGAGTGATATGTTCCGCTGTTCCCCCACCTTGAGCACTAACCGCATCTCGCTGTATGTGGTGGGGTCGCCCAGGCCGTAGATACAAGAGACAGTGGAGACTATGATAACATCGGAACGCTCCAGAAGGGCAGAGGTGGCCGCCAGCCGCAGCCGCTCTATCTCATCGTTTATGCTTGCATCTTTTTCTATATAAAGGTCTTTGGAGGGAACGTAAGCCTCCGGCTGATAATAGTCATAGTAGGAGACAAAGTATTCAACCGCGTTGTCTGGGAAAAAGTCCTTGAACTCTCGGTACAGCTGGGCCGCCAGAGTCTTGTTGTGGGACAGCACCAGGGTAGGTTTACCCACCTTCTCGATGATCTTGGCCATGGTGAATGTCTTGCCCGATCCGGTGACCCCTTTGAGAATCTGTTTCCTGTAACCTTTCTGTATACCTTCTGTCAGCTCGGCTATGGCCTTGGTCTGGTCGCCGGCGGGCTGATAGGGGGCAACAGCCTTGAATGCACCCATGGTTAGATAATACTACAAAGCAAAGGCTGGAACAAGGCTGTCAAATAATACTTGCATAAAGTGGGAAATAGGCTTATAAAAAAAATATATTATTGAGGGGAACTATGAAAAGAAATATTCTCGTAGGCATTGTTGCCTCATTCTTGCTGATATGTCTTATCGCCTGCAGCGTTTTTGAAAGCGGACACCGCGATACTGTGCAAACATATATCTCTACTAAAGTCAAAGGTGAGGAAATACGTATTCCTGTCAGGGTAAATACTGTTGCTAACGCCGCCGACAATAATTCTTTTGTAGATTCCACAATCTTTGACAATGACCTTGCTCTGATAAGTCTTGTTATGGCATCTAAGACTGGTTCAGAGAAGAAAATCAGAAAATTTTTCTCTGAGATGGAACTTGACAATATAGTATGCAGTGCTAATTACGATAAAGGCACTGCCGATTCCATCTCTTTCTGCATGGGCCATTATAGTGTTGAGGGATATGATCTGATTGCAGTGGCTGTCAGAGGCATTGATTATGACGTTGAATGGGCCAGCAATTTCAAGATAGGCACAAGCGGAGACCACCAGGGATTCACCGAGGCAGCCACCCAGGTTTATGATGGCCTCACCTCTTATATAAACTCAAAATACAAGAGCTCATATGACAGCGGAAAGATCCTTCTGCTTATGACCGGGTATTCCCGGGGGGCGGCGGTGACCGATGTGCTTTCATACCTTGTGCTGGCTGACCCGGTCAAGAAGCTGAATATACCCCTGAAGCAGGTGGCAGCCTATACATTCGGCACACCCAGGGGGCTTTGTGCAGAACATGCAATAGCATTCCCCAATGTATTCAACATCTATAGTTCTGCTGATGTTGTTACATATATTGCTCCTGAGATATACGGAATGTACCGGTGCGGAAAGGATATCAATATATACGATCCCCAAAACTCAGATTACACCAGAATGAGTACAAAAGAGGAAAAAGGGAAGAATATAAACGAGACAGTATGGTATGAGTCGAGAGTAGATAAGCTGGCAAAAGATAATAAAAAGGATATTCCTAAGTTCAAACTGGAAACTTTCAACTATAGGAAAGGAGAAACTCCCGGTGAAAGTAAAATACCGTATGGAACGTGTGAAAAATCTGCAATAGAATGGCTTTTGAACCTGATTATGACAGATGGCGGGATAGAAAATCCTTATAAAGGATACAGCTTTAAGACCAGGGAAAAGTTTGCAACTACCATCCAGCCTTATTTTTCTTATTTCATCCAGTATTTTTTAGGTTATCCAGAAATTATGGAAGATGTTGGAGATAAGTTTAAGAAAGAGCCGATTTTAACACCGGCAAAGTGGTTCTTGGAAGACGATGGAATATATAAAGATATGAAAGAAATAATGGATAAATATCATATCGCTTATGATGATTCTGAACTCAAGAGGGCCTGCACGGCACTTTATGAGATGGTTAACTTAAGTGGTTTGAACGGATGTCTGACCAATACAATCTTAGAATTGATTCCTTCGGCTATAGCAGGCAACAAGGATTTAAGCCGTATGGTTTACCTCCACATGCCTGATATGGCCCTGATCATGCTGTGGGACTACTTAAGCTCTCATTGATTAAATATTTTATAGAGAGGAACTATGAAAAGAAAGTCATTTTTCAGTATTATCAGTATTTTTATAATAATCTGTCTCATCGCCTGCAGCAATTCCGGCTCCAGTTCAAGCAACAAGAAAAGTGTTAGCGTTGATATCACTGCCGGCATGAACAAGGAGAAAGAAAGTTATCCTGTCGAGGTTAAGAGTGTCGAGGAAATTATAGATGAAGGCGATTTCGATGATGCCACAAAGTTCGATGGAGACATAGCTCTAATAAGCCTTATAATGGCAGACAATACCTCAAGAGAGAAGAAAATCAAGGAGTTGTTCTCTCTTCTGGAACTTGACAACATAGTCACCAATGATAATTATGACTCCAACTCTGCCGATTCCATCTCCTATTGTATAGGGCACTACAAGGACGGCAGCTATGATATGATAATAGTGGCTGTAAGAGGCAAGAACTATGGTGCAGAGTGGGCCAGCAACTTCAAGCTGGGTGATACCGGAGACCACCAGGGATTTCTGGAGTCTGCCACCAAGGTTTATAATGCCCTCACTTCCTATATCGATTCTAAGTATAAAAGCTCATATGACAAAGGAAAGGTCAAACTCTGGTTCACCGGTTATTCCCGGGGAGCAGCTGTGGCCAATGTTCTCTCTTACCTTGTGCAGTCCGACCCTGCTAAAAAGCTGAATGTGCCTCAGAAGCATGTGTTCTCCTATACATTCAACACCCCAAGGGGGCTTTCTGCTGAACATGCAATTAATTATCCCAATGTATTCAACATCATATCAGCTTCTGACATAGTCACCTATATAGCACCGGAGCAATATGGTATGTACAGGTGCGGAAGGGATATCAATATATTTGAAGCCAAAGAATCGGATTATACAAAGAAAAGTGTAAAGAAGGAACAGAGCTCGGATTATATACAGGAAACAGTATGGTATGCATCAAGGCTTGATGATCTGATAGAAAAATTTGATGCAGGTATTGATCTGCCGAAATTCAGACTTGAGACCTTCAGATACAAGAAAGGAAAATCTCCAGGAGACAGCATAATAAAATATGGAACAACCGAGAAGGCTACAGTGGAATGGCTTCTTGATATGGTTATGACCGATGGAGAAATACCCGAAGCCGATCCTAAGACAGGAGGTCATAGTTTCAGGACCAGGGCAACTTTTGCTTCTTCAATCCAGCCCTATCTTTCTTACGCCATAGAGCTTGTTCTGGGCAATGGAGATCTTATGGATGCAATTACCACAAAAATAAAGAATGATCCACTTAATACAGTCCTCAAGTGGTTTTTGCAGCCAGCCGGCCTTTATAATGATGTGAAAGGAATACTGGATGAAAAAGGAATTCCCTATGATAATGGCACTTTGAATACAGCCTGCACTGCTATCTATGAAATGGCAGACTATCAGACATATCATGGTTGTCTTACCCAGACAATCCTGAAGCTGGTTCCTATGGCTGTCGGAGATAACAAGGACTTATCCCGGCTGGTTTCTCTCCACCAGACTGATGCAGCTTTGATTATGCTGCTGGATTACATAGATACTCATTGAATGTGCAGTTAGAATAAAGTAATAAACTGGTTTAAAAACTGGTTGATTTTCTCTCTGGAATATGTTACTTTTACAGCAGGAGGCATATATGGATTTAGCTATGACTTCTGCCGGCAGCAACACTTTCGAGATAGGCTCTTTTGATGCCAAGACCCACTTTGCAGAGCTGCTTCGCAAGGTGCAGGAAGGGGCAGTGATCAATATTTCCAAGAATGGCAAACAGGTTGCCGTACTGCAGGGGAAGAAGGCCGTGCAGAACACAGCAGCGCTTGAAGCACACCGGCGGATCCGGGCTCGGGCTGAAAAATTCGGTTCTATGTCATTTAAAGAAATAAAGGAACTTATAGAAGATGGAAGAAAATAT
The DNA here is from genome assembly GCA_017554185.1 of Spirochaetia bacterium. Lineage (GTDB taxonomy): Bacteria > Spirochaetota > Spirochaetia > CADAEX01 > CADAEX01 > CADAEX01. The sequence continues at coordinate 20,520 of JAFZIU010000112.1, read as the reverse complement.
TGATAGGTTTCCCTGCTTTGTAGCCGACACCTCTTTCCTGGCCGCATATCTTCTGAATGGCAGTTGTGATGATGAGCTGTCAGGATGTGTTGAAGAACTCGAGTATATTTTAGAGAACAACGGCCAGATTTATGTGCCCCAGCTTTTCTGGTTCGAGATAGGGAATACATTGTTGTGTAAGACTCGTCGTCGACCCCAAAAAGGCAAAAAACAGTTTACTAGATCCGATGCAATGGACTGCATGTACGATCTGGGACAGCTACCCATTATCACAGACCTACAGCCAACCAGCGAAATACGGCAGCGCATTTTTGCTTTGGCAGAGGAATATAAGCTCTCATATTATGATGCCAGCTATCTGGAGCTTGCCCGGCGGAAAGGCATCCCGCTCAAGACTTACGATACTGCTTTGAAAACTGCTGCAAAAAAATAATCACCCTGTAGCATTATTTGACACACCCCCTGTTTTAAAAGTATATGCGGAGGGCGATTATGCTTATTTCAGAAAGAAAAATTCGCGAAGCTTATGTTGCAATGGAAAGTGCCTACAGGTTCTATGACCGATTTGAAGGCACAGAATCAAAACCAGTAAGAATTTACTATCTTATGGACTGGTATCAGGAGTATTCCAAGGAGATTTCCAAAGAAGAGAGAGAAGAGATTAAGGATGTGCAGAAAGCTGCATTCCGTAGATTTGCTCCAGAGGACTGGGATTATATTATCAGGCGCTGTTCTGGAGTTTATGCAAAGATGTCCTGGGACCGCAGGAAGAGAAAATATCTCAATCAGCTCCGTCAGAACCAGATGCTGGATGATGTTATTGGCTGTCTGAAGCAATAGTACACATTGTGCAGGCAAATATGTTATAGTTAGATGACTATGTCAATCGTATTATTTGTATTTGCTGTTATACTTGGAATTGCGGGGATAATAGGAAGCATTGTCCCAGGCCTGCCAGGCCCTCCCATAAGCTGGGCAGGGCTGCTGTTGGCATTCTTCAGCCGCAGGATCGCAGAAAGCGGAAACGAGTTTACACTTGCCTTCCTGTTTTTCTGGCTGGCCATTACTATTGTCGTAACAGTTCTGGATTATGTGATTCCAGCCAGATTCACTCGGCTGGCAGGAGGTTCCAAGGCTGGCAGCTGGGGTGCAATGATTGGCCTTCTGGCTGGTATTCTCTTTACAGCCATAGGAATGATTGCAGGCTGTTTTCTCGGGGCTCTTGCCGGTGAGCTGGTGTTCGGAAAGAAAGATTTCAGTGCATCGTGCAAGTCAGCGCTGGGTGCATTTGCCGGAGTCATGGTCGGCACAGGAATAAAGCTCATCGCAACAGTGACAATGCTCTTCTACATTATAAAACCCTGACTCAGTGCGGAACAAATTTCAAAAACTCTAAATAGATAATCAACTCAGCAAAAGGCACCTCTGGCGGTGTCACAGCCTATGGCTGTTTACCGAGCAGGGGTACCTTATTGCTGGGTATGTAAACATTTATAAAGTTTTTGAAATTTGTGGAGCAGAATTTGAAGCAAAAATAATTTTTTTTGCGTATATAGGGTATGAGAATAAATCAAAAGCATCTTGATTATGTGTATAAACAGTTCAAAAATACCCCTCTCTGGCTTAAGGCTCCTAATGGAAAGCCGACCAACCTGACAGAAGAGAAGTGGTTAATTGTCAGGACTATTGAGTTTAAAGAGCATTATGGTAATTGGGAAAGCGTTGCTATAAAGAGATTTATGGAAGGCAATCCAATTGTTGAAATTACTGGTTTTGTGTTTTCAGATGATGGAACACCAATTGTTTCAAGAATCGCCAAATGGATGAAGGATAAGGATGATGGTGATTATGTCAGAGATACGCCTTTGGGTGATGTCAGAATTACGTCGCGTGATATAAAAGACTCTTGGAGAGAAGGGCGGAGAGCAATCAGGGCAGAAGCCTTTAGAGTTGTTCCTGATGTCTTAAAAAAAGGAATTGTTATCAATTTGGTAAAAGATTATAAAGGCAAATCAGGTCTTACTAGGGGTTTGATTGCTGCTCCAGTAGTAATAAGCGGGAAAAGATACTATGTGATTGTAGCTGTACAGTACGATATGAATGCAAAGAGGATGGTGTTTCATGATGCATATACTGTTGAAAGAACGATGTTTGACAACAATAAAGAAGCTCAACAAGAATTCCTAGCCACGGGGGCCGTTCCTCAAAATGAAGGGCAGCGCACCAGTCCTGCAGATAACTCTGTTGAGCCTGTATTAAATGTACTACGGAGACATCTGTTTGTCAATCAAAATGAGTTGAAATGCCGTTTGGATGAGAATGGTGAGCCTGTTTTATTTTAGGGGGGGGAAGTGACTGTCAGGCAGAAAGTTTTCAAGTATAAATTCCAGCATGCTTTTCCCCTGGTTGTTGTTCTTGTGGATATAATACCGCTGTATTTCTTCCCCAAGACCGTTGTGCTGACTGTAGTGGCATTACTTGCTGCAGCGCTGTTCTGGCTTAATCATAAGAAGCTGCGTATCCACCACCTGCCGGTGTTCCTGCTCTGGGGCGTGCTGGCCTCGTGCATCATAGCCCTCCGGTACACACCGGAGACACCGTCTCTCCCGCAAAGCCTTTCCAGAGTCACAGCCCTGGAGGGGGTCCTCGTTTCAGATGCCCGCCGCACTTCCCGGGGAAGCTATATCTACGAGCTCAAGCTGGAAAAAGTATATATGCAGAACATATCCCAGACAATGAGCAGGACGGTGACTGTATTTGCTAGCGCCGGGAAAGGCTTCTGGGGAGAGGCGGTGCGGTTTGAGAAGGTGCGGCCAGGCAAGGATGGGGCAAGCTTCTCGGCCAAGAAGATGCTGCACCTGGGAAGCCGCAACAAATTCTTTGCCATACGCAAGGCGGCGGTGCAGGCGTTTACAGAGAAGATACAGCTGGTGTATGGGGAAAAGAGCTTCCTGGCCGAGGCGCTCCTCATCGGCAGCCGGGATAATCTGGATCCACATCTCAAGGGGCAGTTCAGGAGGGCAGGGGTGTCCCATGTGCTGGCCCTCTCCGGCATGCACCTGGGCATAATAGCCCTCTTTGTATTTTTCATGGTGCGACGGTTTGCCGGTCCCAGACTCTCCATCCTGTCGGTTAACGCTGTGAATATCCTATATCTGCTTATGGCAGGCATCTCGCCGTCGCTCCTGCGGGCAGTAATCATGTTCGTCTTTGTTTCCTTGGGCAGGCTGATAGGGGCCAGGGTAAGCCTGATGCGTGTCCTGGTGTTCGCATTTTCCCTCTCGCTTATGATATTTCCAGGCTACTTTTTCTCCCTCTCTTTCCAGCTTTCGTTTCTGGCTCTGGCCGGGCTTCTGATGTTCACCACACCCATTGCCGACTCTCTTGAGAGAGTCATGCCCGGATTTCTTGCCACAGGCATCGCCTGTTCCCTTGCTGCAGTCATCATGACAGCCCCTGTTTCTTTCTATTATTTTGGAGTGGTATATCCGGCCGGAATCATTACATCTATGGCTATCTCCCCGGTGGTGACCATATATATGTGTCTAGGACTGGGCTGCCTGGTTCTTCCTGCATCCCTCTTTTCCTGGACTCCACTGTTTCATCAGATTTTTTCCTGCTTCTATGCCATAATCAGCTGGATTGTGGGGCTGGCAGCCATTGTACCGGGGATCGGGAGGGGATGAAATAAAAAAAAGTTATAATATAAAAAAAATTAATAAAGTTATTGACTATCAGTAACCGATATTATATATTATATATATTAAAAAGAAAATCGGAGGATTTTTATGAAAAAATTGTTGAAAATATTTGCAATTCTGATGATTTCAGCATTGGTATTCTCCTGCGGCGGAAGCGGTGGAAGTGCTGAAGGTGATGCACCTGTAAAGGTAAGCTTTACTGTGGATACACCACAGAGTGACATTGCTAAAACTATTGCTGTTAATGCTTCTGGGGCTACATATAAAATTTATTATGCTGCAGTTCCTCAGTGGGCTGGTGTAGATTTTACCCCCACCCAGGGTCAAACAAGTGCTTATGGTACTGATGCAAATCCGACATATGTAGAAATGACTAGTTATACAGCTGGTACAGCAAAGAATATTGGCTATTTTGCACAGGGTACATGGAAGTTCTATGCTCAGGTAAGAAAGCAGAATTCTGATAATACTGAAACTGTATTATATGAAGGTGCAACTGATGTTAAATATATCAATGCCGCAAACAACCAGACAGTTTCCACAGGGGGAAATACAAGTATTCAAGCTAATGTGATAACTATCGATGTTACACGCGTTGCTTCAGCAGGTACTGCTACTGTAAGTATCGATATTGAAGTACCAAAACTTAGTTTAAGTGGCACAGCTTTGACAGTTTCATATACAGATGGAACTACATCTGGTTCAATTGCTAGCTTAACAAATGATACTCCAACAAAAACAGGAAATTGGGTTCGGTTTAAAGGAACAACTACTGCTCTTCAGGCTGGTTCTTATACATTCACTATTACTTCAAGTGATGGAACCAATGATGTAGGCGGTGCAGTCCTGGCATTTGACCTTGTTCCTGGTGAAAATAGAACTATTACCGGAACAATTGAGAATGGTGTATGGCAGACCACTCTGCTTACTATCAACGTTCCAACCCTTTCTATTAATGTTACAGGTTCAGCAACTGCAACAGTAGGTTCAGCTTCAACTTATACATGTTCTGCAACTGCAACTCAGTTGGCATCTGGTGATTCTGTTGCTTATCAATGGTATGTAAATGATGCAGTAGCTACTGGCACTTCAGATGCTGGAACATATTCCTTCACTCCTACAGCTGCAGGTTACTACTATTTGACATGTAAGGCTTATGTGGAAGGCAAGCTTATTGCCAGCAAGATGCTTGGAGTTACAGCAAACCCAGCAAACTGATTGATATTTTAAAGATTTTTTGAGACATCAGCCATGCGGAAAGTTATATATGTTTTTCTTCTTGTTGTACTCCCTATACTTTTCGCATGCGGTGGTGGAGGCGGCGGCGGAGGTTCCGACGACGGTGTGGCTGAGACAGTTACACTGAGTTTTGACGTTGTTTCCGACGACGGAAGAGTTGTAAGCAAAAGTATATCTGCAACTGGAACCAACCCTCTGCCTGATGCAAAATATTACTACAAGGCTACACCTAAGTGGGAATCAAAGGACAGCACAGAGAAAATAGCAGGTGCTACCAGTGGTTTTGTTCTGTTCAATCCTGCCACTTTCAGCGACAGATTCGCTCTTGGAAATTGGGAGTTTGAAATAGAAATACGCGCCGATTCCACCAATGGTGTAGTCCTCTATAAGACAGATCCTGCGATCAATCAATATATCAATGCAAACACTAATACTATTCCTGTTACCGTAACCAAGCAGTTTAACGGAACTGGAACTGTAACAGTTGATATCTATGCCCCGACTATAGCGCAGGATGAAAAAGTCACTTTCTATTATGGCAAGGTAGGTGCCCCCGAGAACTGGGAGCAGCTTGCCGGGACTAAGATTACTTCAGGGCCCTATGCCGGTTTCACCGAGTTCAAGTATAAGAATTCTTCTACAGGAGACAAGCTGAGTGTTCCTGCAGGATTATATGTTTTCCGTGCCATATATGATTATACCTATGTGGACAACGAAAATGCCTCACACACTGTGTCTGTAGAGAATGGCAGTGTTACCACCTGCGAGGTGTTCGGTGATGGTGAAGTGGCGATTACAGGAACTATTGAGGGCAATCAGAATGTTGTTGCCTCATTCAATCTTAACGGGGTAAATGCCATAGGAGTTACTGTAAAGGCTGTAGCCAGTGCTACAGATGATACAGAGGTTACTTCTATCGCTATAAATGCAGGCGGCAGCCGGGTCTTCAAGGCTATCCCGACTACCGGACAGGAAACCGGCAAAAGCTGGATTACCTATGTAGAGCCTGACACTTATCAGTGGTATGTCAATGGTGTAGCTGTCACTTCGGGTGTTTCTGGGGAACATGGGGAGTATTTTACATTCTCCACAAGCACAGACACAATTCCTAACACCAGCTATGTATACTGCATCGCAACAAAGAAAAATTCCAGCAATGTTGTAGAATATGCGGTTGGTGCCGGGAAAGTTATTGTCGTAAGGCCGAACTGAGAAGGGGAAAATTATTAGGAAAAATTATTAGTTATATATTTACATTATAAGTATTATATTATAAAATATATATAATTAGAAAAGGGAAAAAGGAAGTTTATAATAGATGAAAACAAAGGCATTATTAGTTTTGACAGTGCTGCTTGCAGCCTGCATGATCTGTTCATGCGGCGGTGGCAGTGGGTCTGGTTCTGAGTCTGCTCAGAAGGCTGTGGCTGTTAACTTTGATCTGAACATTGCAGATGCAGTTGAGCGGATTATTAGCGCTTCTAGTCAGTCCTATGAGGATGTAGAGTTCTGGTATAGAGCTATTCCAAAATGGGAATCAAGCGAAGGAGAAGGTTATAAGATTCAGGGCGACACTAGAAATGCTTCAGGAAGAGATGACAATAATTTTGTTAAATTGACAGATTCCGCCAATAACAAATTTACTTATGCAAATTATAATTCAAGCGGAGCAGTAGGTTACTTCGCACAAGGAAGATGGGAATTCGATTTAGAGGTTAGAAAATCTATTACTGTAAACACCACCACTTCTTATGCTGTTCTTTGGAAGACAACTTCTCCAGTTGTACAATATATTAATGCAGAAAACAAAACTGTTAATTTCACATTACATAAGAATATTGATGCAACACAGAAGGGTACAGTGCAGTTCGATATCACAGCACCTAAGACAGCAAATACCGATTATTTCGAGGTTTATTATTCTCCACTTGGCAGCACTACCGAGACTCCAATATCTGGTCTGACAAAGGGTGGTGCTAACGATGCCATAACTGCAACCTTGACAGGAAGTGCACAGCTTAATTCTGGAAACTATGCCATTACTGTAAAATATTATTCTTATTATGATTCAAGCAACCCAGATGATAATATTCTGGTAGGTGCATCCACAGTAGCCGCAGAGGTTATCCCTGGCGGAAGTATTGCTGTAACAGGTTCTATCGAGAACAACAAATGGCAGCAGGCAACATTCTCTATCAAGGGTATGTATAAGCTTTGTATTTCTGTTACTGCAGGAAGCATAACCGACAAGGGTACAGTTTCTGTGGCAAATACCGGCACAGTAATCTTCTCTTGTACTCCAACCCTTACCGAGCTTGATGGCACAGCAGTGCCAGCAACATCTGCTCCAACATATTACTATGAATGGAGAATTAATGGAACTAAGCAGAGTTGTGATGAGAAAGACTTTGAATATACACTTGTTGCTGGAGACGCCAACAGCTATCTCTATGTAGATTGTATTACCTACTTTATGGATGGAACTACTGTAATCGGATCTGCATCTGAAACATTCCGCCTGTCAGTAGAAGAATAAAAATATTATAAAGGTAAAAGGAGATTTAAATGAAATCTAAATTTTATATTATTGCAAGTATTTTAGCAGTTATCTGCCTTATCTGCTCTTGTGGCGGTGGCGGCGGCAGTGCAGATGGAGAAGCACAGAAAGTGGGAGCACTCTCTTTCTCTGTAGTTACAGATGGACCGGAGAAGGTTCTTTCCATTACAAACCCTGATATCACTACAGCAGCAGTATATCAGTACACAGCTACTCCAAGCTTTAACACCGAGTTTGGAACCACACCTCAGGGAACTCAGACAACTTGGAAAGATCTTACTATGAATACTGCCAGAACCAGCAGCACAGATACCCTCTACTTTGCACAGGGAAACTGGAGCTTCGAGGTTCGTGTAATTATCAAAGGTACCAACTATGATACAGACGCTACAGACTTTACTCTTCTGTACAAGACAGCAGCCCCTGTAACACAGTATATCAATGCTGGAAGCGAGACAGACAGCACTACTAATGTAACTAAATATAACAACGTAGTTGAAGTTACTGTAGTGCGCCAGATTGATGCTACCGGCAATGCAACAGGAACATTGAATGTAAATGGTGTAACTGCTCCAGCTGCATCCGACGCCGATGACCTGGTTATTACTTATGGCCGTATTGGAGCTGACATGACACAGCTGGCTTCTATTGATTCTGCAACAGTTGCAAATGGATTATCTACATTTACAAACAACAGTATTTCTGTAGCACCTGGAATCTATGTGATGAAATTCACTGTAAAAGATAAATATGGTAACGAAGTCGGAGCAACCACAAAGACAGTAGAAATTGTAAAGAATGTTACAACTCCTGTTACAGGTTCTATTGATGCTGGAAAGTGGGTAGCTACATCATTCACTGTTAAGGGTGTCAAGACTATTACATGTTCTGCTTCTATTACAGCTACATCATTTGATCAGGGCGATACTATTACTATTACATTCAGCGGATATATCAGTGATGGTGGAACAGAGACAGCTGAGAATATCACATATTACTTCTGTGATGGTATGAACGCACCTGTTTCAATCGGTTCACATGCAGGAAGCAGCGAACAGACATATACATATAACTGGGTTACAACCAGCGTAGCAAGAGGTTACTGGTATCCTTGCATCATAGCTGCTGATTCCACTGGAAATCTTATTACAAACAACACTGATCCGACACCACTTAAGGTTACTATCCAGTAATAGCATTCTTTTAAACAATTCCACCCCTGTACTGCAAAGTGCAGGGGTTTTTTATAGGTACTGATGATGAACTACGATTCCCAGAAAGAGATTATGGCTGTTCTTAACGAGCGGGGACTGCGCCCCACCAAGAAGTTCGGCCAGAACTTTATGATATCCCGGGCCGCTCGGGAGAAGGTTCTCTCTTATATAAATATAAAGGAAGGAAATTCTGTCTGGGAAATCGGCGGCGGCCTTGGTGCCATGACCTCCATGGCTCTTGAGCGGGTGGGGCAGAGCGGCCATCTGACCGTGTTCGAGATAGACCGTGGCTACATCGACTTTCTTGCCGAGCAGTTCGGCACCCACCCCGGTTTCTCCATCGTAGCCGGCGACATGGTAAAGACCTGGAAGGCCGTATATGAGGCCGCAGGCAGGCCCGATGCCATATTCGGAAATCTTCCATACAATAGTGCATCTGCAATGATAACCCAGCTTATAGAGGGGGACTGTCTGGCTTCCCGTATGGTGTTCACTGTGCAGAAGGAGATGGGGCTCCGCATTGCTGCAAAGCCCGGCTCTGCCGACTATTCTTCGTTCTCGGTGCTGTGTCAGCTGGCCTGCGATGTGGCGTATCAGGGCGACCTGAAGAGCGGCTCTTTCTATCCGGTGCCCGAGGTGGTATCCGGCATTGTCACATTTACACCCAAGCCGGACTTCCGCGAATACGCCACACCGCAGGTGCTCAAGGCAATTCGTGATATGTTTGCATCCCGCCGGAAGACTCTCTTGAACAACCTGCGTCCCTACGGCATAGAGAAGGTGCAGGCCGCCTGCCAGAGCCTGGGCATAGACCCCGGCTCTCGTGCCGAAACCCTGTTTCCACAGCAGATAGCTGAATTGGCTCGCAAGTTATTATATTTATAACTAGAAATATTAGTTAAGTATTACTATTAAAAAAATAATTATAGCTTGCCCAAAATACTATACATAGTAATAAGAACAGATTATAATATAAATAACATTTTTTACCTCTTCTTTTCCAGAAATTTTCTGGGGGGGGGGAGGAGTATCTTTTGAAAAAATTTTTATTTGTAATGCTCATAGCATTCGCTATGGTGTTGGTTGGTTGTGAAGACATAGGCTTTGGTCACAATAACAATGGACATCATGGTGGTGATAACCTTTCTCAGGCTTATGAGCTGCAGGCAGACGGTTCATGGAAAGGAACCGTGGACGGGACAATCTTGAAAGGAACAAACGCCGCATATATTGCAGAGCTTGACAAGGCTCCTGCTGCAGGCGGACAGCCTTCCAATGTAACAGCTATCTCGAACAACTATGAATATTCAAACACATCCGGGACAGCAAAGATGGTGATTATCCGCACAACTGGTGGAAACCTGACAATCAACGCACCTAATGACACTGTATTGCATTACGGCGAGGCAGGGACAGTAAACGTTATCGCAGTAGCAAGTTCATCCTATGACGGCTATGCTGCAATAACCCAGAAGCTGGTTGCAAAGGCTGGACACATCAAGCTGTTTGACCTCATAGCTGCAGCAATCCCTCTGATTGAGGTTCCAGCGGATGCAACAGGTGCAGTTGCTGTTGATATTCCAGAGGATGTAGTTGTAGAGGCAGTGACAGTTGCATCTGCACAGGCTACAAGCATAAAGATTGAAGGATCTGTAAGTACAATCACAAATACAGGATCAGCTACACCAACAGTAGAGGTCAAGGAAACCGGTATTGTTGACAAGACCGACGGTGTTACAGCTACTGGTGATGGATATGTAGCAGACAACAATGGTGCAGGCGAGATGGGCGAGAAACCGGATAAATGGGACGGCAGTACATACAAAGTATTCACTGCAACTGGACTCAAGGAAATTGCGACAACAGTTAATGGTGGTGATAACCTCTCTGGCAAGACAGTTCAGCTTCAGAGAAATATAAGCTTGCTGGACGAAGAATGGACACCAATCGGATCAAAGAGTGCAGATAAGCCATTCTCTGGTACATTCGATGGAAATGGCAAGACTATAAGCGGCCTTAAGATTACATCTGGTGATTATGTTGCACTGTTTGGAAAAATAACTGGAGCAACTGTTAAAGACTTTACTATAATTGGAACAATAACTGGAGCAACAAATGCAGCAGGTGTTGTTGCCAGAATGGATTCTGGAACACTAAGTAATATCACAAACAAGGTCAACGTTACTACAGGAACAAAGGGTGGTGGAGTTGTTTGTCTGACTAATACTTTAGGATGTACTCTGACCAACTGTGTAAACGAAGGAACAATTACAGGATCAAATGCGGCTAATGGACTTGGTGGCGTATTAGGTTATGCAAATGCAAGTACAGTTCTTACAAGTTGTTCCAACAGTGGAACTGTTGCTGATGGCACTAACGGAGATTTTGTTGGAGGTGTAGTAGGATATATTCATGATGGTACTGGAATAAGTCTTACAAGTTGTACTAACTCTGGTTCGGTAACTGGAAAAACTTACACTGGTGGAGTTGTTGGATATCATGCTGGAATTGCAAATACTTTTAATATTTCAAATAGTTCAAATAGCGGTGCAATAAGCGGTTCAAACTATGCTGGAGGAATTATTGGAGGCACTTGCAACGCAACTGTAGCAGGATGCAAAAATGATGGAAAAGTGACAGCTACTGAAATAGCTGGAGGTCTTATAGGTAATTTGTGGAGAGGTTCTATTGATGCCGCATGTAGTGGAGGAAGTTCTGCACTTTCTGCAAATAACTTTGGTCGCCTTATAGGTAGCCTTGAAAGTGGAGCTGATGTTACAGAGTTAGTATTAGCGATAGGTTCAAGTGGAACAGGTAGTACTTCTGAAAAAACTATAGCTATAACAGGTTTAACTTCTACAAGATCTGGTTCTTTTACTGTATCAAGTGGTACTTTATATGGTTGCCCATATGTTGAGTATTTATCATTTATTAAATTTAACAGCGGTTCAAAATGGGTACAGGATGGCAGTACTACAATTAATATGGATTCTGAAAAGACATATGAAGGTACTGTTGGCTCATCAACCTGGAATCAACAGTAATTCCCAGTATTTAACAAACTATTTCAGGCGGCTTTCGGGCCGCCTGTTTTTTTGATCTAAAATATTAACCTGTTTTTTTTATTGTTGACATTCCTTATAGGCTAGGGTATATTTTAACTGCCTGAGGACGAAAGCCGTCGGGCAATCAGGGGGAAGTTCTTCTCAAAAAAGAGCTTCCCTTCTTTTATTTCATATTGCATTAAGCACTGTGTTAATCATCAGCTGTGCCTCTTCCAGCTGTGTAAAGCCGAAGCATTTCTTGCCCAGATCCTTTAATGATGCCCCTATGTGGTAGATTTCCGTTCTGTCTATTATCAGGAACCGGTCGTGCATGCTTGTAGTATACTTTATAGTCAGAGTAGGGTACTGTGCATTGAATTTGGCAATATCAAGCTTTTTGATAGGGGTTTGGGGCTGGGTATAGATGATTACATCGACACCTGGGCTTTTTACTGTCAATCTGTCAAGGACAGTCAAATCGATATAATTGTCTATAAGAATAATCTCTTTCTTGGCTTTCTGTATCAGCTCCTGGAACTTTGTGTAGGCATCAAAGATTTGTCCTTGGACAAAGACACCTTGCTTGTCTTCAATCTTGTATTTATTAATAATAGAGAAGATTGTTTCTATCTTCTCGTCATGTTCTATTAATTTGGTTTCGGCATCTGATATCCTGTTAATAATACCTGCATTTTCGGCAAAATAGTGCCGCATCTTCTTAAAAGTTCTCATTATGGTGATTGTCTGCTGCTCAGCCAGTTCTCCATGAAGCACAGTTGCAAGCATATATACACCTTGCTCAGTAAAGGCCAAAGGGGGTTTTCTCCTTCCCCCTTCCTGCCCTGCATACCAGTTATTATTCGGTGAAGTCACAATTTGTGACTTCACCAAGTCTATCTCTTCTCTTGTCAGTTCAAACATAAAATCATCTGGAAAACGGGATATATTTCTTTTTACCTGTTGGTTTAATGCTTTTACTTCATACCCATAAATCTCCGCTAAATCCCTGTCCAGCATCACCTGCTGCCCCCTAATTACAAGAATCTTGTTCTCGATATTAATTAATTCGTTCATAGGAACCTCCTGAAGGATTTACTATATAGACAACAAAAAAATCAATTTTGCTTCAATTTTGCGAAAAAAAATTAAAAAAAAGTGATGTTTACTTTTTCCCGGTTTTTTTCTATTCTATATAGATAGGGGAGTGCATTATGGGATTACGACTATTCAACACCATGGGAAGGGAGGTACAGGACTTTGTACCAATCCAGCCGGGCAAGGTAGGCTTCTACGGCTGCGGCCCGACCGTCTATAATTATGCTCATATCGGAAACCTCAGGACATATATCTTCGAGGACTTCCTCAAGCGCACCCTGACATACCTGGGCTACAAGGTAAAGCACGTGATGAACATCACCGATGTAGGCCATCTGACATCCGATGCCGACGAGGGCGAGGACAAGATGGAGAAGAGCGCCAAGGCCACAGGCAAGACTGTCTATGAGATAGCCGAGTTCTACACCAAGGCCTTCTTCAACGACACCGACAGGCTCAACATAATCCGCCCTACAATAGCATGCAAGGCCACCGATCACATCAAGGAGATGATTGACCTGGTAAAGACCCTGGAAGAGAAGGGCTACACCTACGAATCGGGCGGCAACATCTACTTCTCCATCGACAAGTTCCCCGATTACGGCAAGCTGGCACTACTGGACCGGCAGAGCCTCCAGGCAGGAGCCCGCATAGAGGTGGACGGCAACAAGCGCAATCCTCATGACTTTGTGCTCTGGTTCACCAAATCCAAGTTCGAGAACCACGCCATGATATGGGATTCCCCATGGGGAAAAGGCTACCCGGGCTGGCACCTTGAGTGCAGTGCCATGAGCATGAAATATCTGGGCAAGCACTTCGATATCCACTGTGGCGGAATCGATCATATCCCTATCCACCACACCAACGAGATAGCACAGTCCGAGGCCGCAACAGGCGAGAAGTGGGTCAACTACTGGCTCCACGCCGAGTTCCTGGTGCTCAATAAATCCAAGATGTCAAAGAGCGCCGGCAACTTCCTTACTCTGGACCGCCTTGTGGAGCAGGGCTACGATCCTCTGGACTACCGCTACTTCTGCCTGGGCGGCCATTACCGCAGTCAGCTCCAGTTCAGCTTCGAGTCCCTGGATGCTGCAAAGAAGGCAAGGGCCAACCTTAACAAGGCAGTGCGGGAGCTTATGGACAAGACCAAGCCTCAAGACAAGGCTTCTCTTTCCGATGCTGCCAAGAAATATATAGAAATCTTCACCGCCGATATCTCCGACGACCTGAACAGCCCGCGGGCTCTGGCTCGTATCTGGACTCTCCTTAAGGATGATGCACTCACCGATGCCGAGAAGCTGGCTCTTATCCTGGACTTTGACCGTGTTCTGGGTCTTAAGCTGGACTCTGTTCCTGCACTCCCATCCCAGGACGAGGCACCTGTTGAGATTCCGGCAGAGGTGCAGGCACTTATAGATCAGCGCAACCAGGCGCGCAAGGCCAAGGATTTTGCCACAGCAGACCAGTGCATGGCAAAAATCAAGGAGCTGGGGTACGAGATAAAGGACACCCCGCAGGGTACAACCTGCCGAAAATGTAACTAAACTGGAAGTAGGTTGTTTTAGTTTATGGATGATAAGACAAAAAAAACTTTTTTCGAGAAGATCTATAATGAGATTTTCCCTATTGTTATAAAGGTGTCTTATCATATTACAAAGGATATGGATGCAGCCCAGGATGTGTGCCAGGATGCATTCATAAAGCTGTATCACCGGGTGGAGAATTTTCCGGGGGTTGAGGATGCCAAATTCTGGCTTATACGGGTGGTTAAGAACCTCTCCTTCAACTATCTGGAGCACGAGAAGGTCAAGAACCGTGCTTTTGACAAGATGAAGCACATCCCTTCTTTTACCGATGATACTGGAGAGAAGCAGCTTTTGAAGAAGGAGGCTGAGGAAAAGGTCAACCAGGCCCTGGAACAGCTTCCTGAAAACCTTAAGGCTCCCATTATTTTAAGGGAGTTCGGCGGGATGAATTACAAGGAGATTGGCGCTGCCCTCGGAATAAGCGAGAGCAATGTCAAGATACGGATTTTCCGGGCGAGGGAGGCCCTCGGAAAACTGTTACCTGTAGGAGAGGTATATGTGCCCTGATGTAGAGATTCTTTCTTCATTCTATGATGACGAGCTTGAGGATTCACAGAGACAGATCGTAAAGACCCATGTGGATTCCTGTCCCCATTGCCAGAAGAAAATGGCAGAGCTGGGGCTGATTTCTGCCGCCATCCATGCAGAGGAAGAGCCTGATTTCCAGATGGCTAAGGTGAATACCTGGAACAACATTATGGATATTATTGACCGGGAGGAACAGAAGGCTACAAAGGTGAACTTCTGGCAGCGCCGCTTCCAGATATCGTTCCCTGCGGCAGCAGCTTTAGTGGCAGCCTTTATCGCGGTGCTCTCGTTCAGCGTGATAACCTTCTATATGGGAAAGCACACCACATCAAGCCCTGCAAGCCCCGAGCTCAATATGACCGATGCATCTGACACACTGTTAAATGATGATGATAATATTTTTGACAGCAGCGCAATTGAATTTGATATTCCTGCGACAATAAGCAATTTTGTCCATGCAGGCGAGCCGCTTCTTATAAAAGAGGTGGATTTCAGGTCTAATAATGGGAAGAAATGATATGAGAAAATTACTTGCTGCATTCTGCCTGTTTTTATCTCCTCTCCTGATTTCTGCCCAGGAACAGCCTGCTCCTGCCAATGAGACAATCGATGTGGAAGTAACCGACAGCCAGATATACAATATGTCCATCGACCTTAAGATAAAAGAGGGCGACATAGAGAAAGAGATTTTGAACGGACCGGTCCAGCATCTTGCTGTTTCAGGCAAGCCTGTGACACTCAAGATTTCAGGTAGCAACTTCAAGGCTGCAGTGCGCTTTACATTGTACCAGCAGGCCGAGGATACACTGCTGCTCCTTACCCAGAGCACCATCTTCATGCTTAAGGAAGGAAAGAAGCAGATGCTTTCTGCTGTAAAGTCCATGCCTATAAAGACAGGGGAGAAGGTTCTGTTCTTCCCGCTGGGAGTTTTCCCGAAAGCCGAGACAACCGGTTATAACTGCATGCTTGAGATGGATGTGTCCAAGTATCAGCCGCGGCCTGTATCCCAGGAATAAGCTGTGCAAGTAAAGCGGTTAGTCTCTGAGATCTTTGCCTTTCTGGTATTCATAGGCCTTATAGGGGTCTATGTCTATTTCCAGCACCTTCAGGTAGACACCCCCGAAATTACATCAATAACACCCGAGATAGCCAATCCCGGTGATATTCTTGAGATACAGGGCCTCCGTTTCGGCGAGAATGAGGATTCCTCGCTGAGAAAAAAGCCCTACAACTGCTCTGTGTTCATCGGAAGCCGCCGCCTGGTGCTCTCCGACTACCTCCTCTGGAGTAACGATAAGATAACGGTGAAGCTCCCCTCCGACATAAAGTCGGGACGGCTCTGGGTGGAGACCGAGAAGGGAAAAAGCAATGCAATGCTCTTTACAAACCGGCAGGAGATTCCTGTAACAGGGTCTGCCTTCCACGCTCCGGGGATGCCATATATTGACAAGGTTACAGGCACCGATCCTTCCATAGGGGACACAATAGTGATCTACGGTTCCGGCTTCGGATACGAACAGGGGAGCGGTTATGTGCTGTTCCCTCTTAAAGCCCCAGAAGATGCGGCTGTGGCGGACGAGGCTAGGGAGTTTGCTCCTCCCTTTGGCGAATATGCCTACGAGACATGGAATGACACCGAAATAAGGATGCATATTCCGGATGGAGCCACCACTGGAAGCATATATGTGGTCACTGCAGCAGGAAAGAGCAATCCCTGCCATCTGGCAATGTACGAGCCTAAGAACCAGAAGCAGTATGTCTCTCCATCCGGTTATCAGGTGGAATACAACCTTGAGGTGCACAGCTTCGGCGGCGACAGGCAGAATACAATCCATGTGTGGATGCCCGAGCTTATAACAGGCCCCGAGCAGCGGAACACCGAGACAGCATCGGACCGTCAGCCCAGCCTGTCATCTTACCGCGACACTGATTTGTACTCGTTCCAGGGAAGCGAGCTTGATCCTACAATCATAGTGCATAACACAGCTATCTTCCGCCGTTACAGCATAGATCCAAAAATTGATTCATCCGACATCAGGCGCGATTACAAGATAAACACAGATTTCTACAGGAATTACACAAAGGATGAGCAGATAATCACCAGGAATGCATCCGGTGCAGACCGGGAGCTCAAGAGGGTTCCTGCCTCCAAGAATCCATATATCTTGTCCAGAAATATCTATAATCAGGTAATCAAACTAAAGAGGGAAAGCTCCCTTGAATATGCCATGCTCTTCACTTATATGGCCCGGAGGTCGGGTATTCCGGCCCGCCCTGTAAGCGGTTTTCTGGTGGACAAGGATAACAAGGCAAGGCTTCATTACTGGGCCGAGTTCTTTATCATGGGCATAGGCTGGCTTCCTGTGGATCCTTATCTTAAGACCTTTACATCGCTGGATGCAGACCATGTCACATTCTCAAGAGGCACTGTGGAGCTTCCGCAGATCAATCCTGCAGGGGTCATACTTGAGCCTAAACATCATATGTATTCGCTTCAGAACATCTATTCCGAGGTGGTGGGACCGAATGACATCGTGGCAGTGCAGTGGGATGATATGAATGTTGTCTCCCGCTGGTGATCAGTAGAGAATGCGGAAGAAAGTGTTCCCCACCGAAGTTATATAAAAATTGCCGTTTGCCTTTCTATATTTCATTAGCTGCTGGAATCCGTGGGAGTCCTGGATAGGGACAAGAAGCTCGCCCTTGGCCTTGAGCTGGTCGGTGAACAGGTTTGTAAGGGTTGTCACTCCACCCTGGACAAAGATGATGTCAAAAGGGCCCTGGGAAGCGAAATAATCGTAGCTGTTTCCATAGTAAGGAGTGATGTTGGACAGCTTGTTATCACTGAAAATTTTTGAATAGAGCTCTGAATTCTTGCTGGTCTCTATAAGATAGACCCGTGGATAGACCTGAGCAAATATTGATGCGCAGTAGCCTGCGTTGTTGCCTATGATAAGCACTTTCGGATTGTCGAAGGTGGAGATGCTGTTCAGCACAAATGCAATTTCGGTCTTGGAAGGAATGCGGCCTCCGTCTGAAAGGGGGAGGGATGAGTCCATGTCGGCATAGCTTTTAAGAGTCTCGGGAAGGAACTGTGCCCTGTCTATCTTGGCCAGTGCAGAATCGACCCTGGGGTTCTTTCCGGCAGGCTTTGCTTCCTGCGCCATCGGTCTGAGAATGAGTAAAAATAGGAAAAAAATACACCAGAGGCGTCTCATTGATAAAAGTATACCCCTTTTTATGCTATGTTGCATAGAGAAAATGTATAAGTTTTTGCATAAAATGATTGACTTATCCGAAAACATAATGGTAAAATCAAGTATAAAGTACTTCCTGTAGGGGAAGTAGAATTTAAAAGAGGAGAATAAATTATGTCCAAAACAGAATTGGTAGAATTCATTGCAAAACAGACAGGCCTTTCCAAGGCAGCTGCTGCACGCGCTCTTACAGCTACCCTCGACGGAATCACAACTGGGATTAAGAAAACTGGAAAAGTAGTTCTTATCGGATTCGGTACATTCGCTGCTAAGAAGAGAGCTGCAAGAAAGGGAATCAACCCTGCAACAAAGAAAGAGATCAAGATTCCTGCAAAGAAAGTTGCTACATTCAAGGCTGGAAGCAAGCTGAAAGCTGCTGTAAAATAATTTTTGCTTTTGAGTGAACTACACACCTCTGTGATTTATCATGGAGGTGTTTTTTTTAGCTATGCAAGGGACAGTTCTTTTCGGAATAAACAACATCTACACTGTACGCACTCCTGACAGGGCAGAGCATCTGTGCCGGATCAAGGGAAAGGTGCTCAAGGGCTGCGAGAATGTCTACAATCCCATTACGGCAGGGGATCAGGTGGAGTTTGAGGGTGACCTTATAACTGCGCTTGTTCCACGGAGGAACGCCTTTACCCGTTGGAACCGGAAGCGGTTCATGAGCCAGGTCATTGCCGCCAACCTTGATATCCTGTTCTGCGTCACAGCCCCAAGCGAGCCGCCGTTCAGGCCCCGGTTCCTGGACAAGGTGATTGCCAACTCCTGCCATAAGTACAAAGATGAGTACCAGGTGGTGCTGGTACTCAACAAGTGCGACCTTGGCATAGGAGCCGACGTTGCAGAGCGCCTTGAGGTGTACCGCAGCATGGGCTACCAGATTATCCAGGTGTCGGCCAAGACAGGGGAAGGGCTTGATACCTTGCGCTCCTATGCCAAGGGCAGGGTTTGCGCCTTTGCAGGGCAGTCAGGAGTCGGCAAGTCCTCGCTTTTAAACGCCTTGAGCAGCCAGGTGTCCCGCCGGGTGGGCGAGGTCTCCAGAAAGTACAACCGGGGCCGGCATGTGACCAACTATGCCCTGTTCGTCCCAGACGAACAGAACGGCGGCGGGATAATAGACACCCCGGGAATCCGGGAGATATTTGTGGACGGCATAGAGCCTGAGGAGCTTATCCTCCATTTCAAGGAGATGGCACCATACTATGGCAAGTGCAGCTTCTCAACCTGCACCCACACAGTGGAGAAAGGGTGTGCACTCCGTGAGGCGGTGGAGAAGGGGCTTGTATACCCTGACCGGTATGAGGCATATCTGAGGACCTACAGCGAGCTTACCGATCAGGCAGGATTGATTTATGGAAAAGAATATTCTTGAGCTTCTTGGCTTTGACACCATAAAAGAGAGCCTTAAACAGTACTCTGTCTCTGCCTGCGGCGCTGCGCTTATAGAGAGCCAGGAGCCCGAGGCCGACTTTGAGAAGTGGCAGGAAAAGCAGAAAGTATTTATAAATTTTAAAAGTATATTTGATAAAGTTACAGAATTTCCAGAGTTTTCATTCCCTGATATAGAAAATTATGCAGTTTTAGCAGCAAAACCAGGCTCTGTACTGGAGGCGGTGGAGCTGGCTCAGATCCATGCATTCCTCAAGGCAGCGGCTGTGCTCAAGAAGTTCCTCTATTCACTGGAGGGCTTCGAGGCAGTCTCTTTCCTGGGGGATTTTGAGGAGTTCGTAGACCTGAGGAACGAGATAGCCAAGTACATAAGGCCCGACGGCGAGATAAAAGAGGACGGCATAAAGGAGCTGGTTGCCATAAAGAAGAAGATAGCAGTTGCCAACCGCCAGCTCTACAAGGCTGCCGAGGAGTACTTCATAAACAGCGAGTACCGGCAGTACTGGCAGGAAGGGAACATAACCATGCGGGACGGCAGGGCAGTGCTGCCCCTCAAGGCCAACTTCAAGGGCAAAGTCCCCGGCATCATACACGCCTCCTCGGCAAAGGGCAACACCATATTCATCGAGCCCTCCGGCCTTGTAGAGAAGAACAACCTTCTCATGGAACTGGAGGATGAGTACAGGCGGGAGGTCCTCAAAATCCTCCGCAGCCTAAGCTTCAAGGTGGGCTTTGTATCCGAGGGACTTCTTGAGCTTTCCGGAAAGATAGCTGTGTTCGACAGCTACTACAGCCGCTGGCGCTACACCGCCTCTTACGGTGGCGTGATCCCAGACCACTCCGAGGAAGGGCTGGCACTGTACGAGGCACGCCACCTCCTGCTTGGCAAGAAGGCTGTGCCGAT
>JAFZIU010000111.1 GCA_017554185.1 Spirochaetia bacterium | reverse complement strand
GCATCAGTGGATGGAGGAGCTCCTGGACAAGTCCTTTGCAAAGCCAGAGGATATCGGGGAATACAGCGGCGAGAAGAAAGAGATAAAGCCTATAACCGTGGCCACCTACCAGATCCTCACATGGCGGCCCGACAAGAATGATCATTTCCCTCACTTCGAGATATTCAAGAAGAACAAGTGGGGACTCATAATTTACGACGAAGTCCACCTGCTCCCTGCCCCTGTGTTCAGGATCACTGCAGAGATTCAGGCAATAAGCCGGGTAGGCCTTACCGCCACACTTATCCGCGAGGACGGAAGGGAAAAGGATCTTTTCTCTCTGGTAGGACCTAAAAAGTATGACAGCCCGTGGAAAGATCTCCAGGCCAAGGGGTGGATTGCAGATGCATCATGCCATGAGATACGGGTGGAGCTGCCCGAGGATATGAAGGTTCCCTACTCCATCGCAGGAAAGAGGGAGAAGTTCCGCATTGCATCGGAGAACCCCCGGAAACTCCCGATCATCAAAGAGCTCATAGACAACCATCCCGATGACTTTATCCTTATCATAGGACAGTACCTGTCACAGCTGAAGGAAGTTAAGAAACTTCTGAATGTCCCCATCATCACAGGGCAGACACCAAACAAGACCAGAGAGGAAATCTATGGCCGGTTCAAGAGGGGCGAGGAGCGGGTGATCATTGTCTCGAAGGTGGCAAACTTTGCCATAGACCTGCCCGATGCATCCATGGCAATACAGATATCCGGAAGCTTCGGCTCAAGGCAGGAAGAGGCCCAGCGGTTAGGCAGGATATTAAGGCCAAAAAACAGGAACTCCACATTCTACACCCTTACTTCAAGGTTCACCGTGGAAGAGGAATTCTCTGCAAACAGGCAGAAATTTCTTACAGAACAGGGATACCGCTATCTTATAGAAAGCAGGTGATTATTCGATAATCCGATCTATTCTTGCACCCAGGCTCTTAAGCTTGCCGGCAAGGTTTTCGTAGCCACGCTCTATCTGGTAGATATTGCTTATAGTGCTCTTACCATCTGCACACAGTGCGGCAATCACCATGGCCATACCAGCCCGGACATCAGGGGAAACCATATTGGAGCCCTTGAGGGAGGCTGGACCGCTCACCACGGCACGGTGCGGGTCGCACAGCACAATCTTTGCACCCATGGCAATAAGCTTGTCGACAAAGAACATCCTGGATTCAAACATCTTCTCGTGGATCAGGACTGTACCGCTGACCTGGGTGGCAACTACAGTGATGATACTGGTCAGATCAGGCGGGAACCCTGGCCATGGAGCATCATCTATGGACGGGATCTGGTCTCCCATATCAAGCTTTACTCGCAGCTCCTGCCGGGGCCGGACAAGGATTGAGTTTCCGCTGGTCTCCCAGTTTATGCCCAGCTTGCCGAATGCTATTTTAGCCATACGCAGGTTCTTGGGCTCTGCATCGATTATCTCAAGCCTGCTGTGGGTGACTGCCGCAAGGCCTATATAGGATCCCACCTCCATGAAGTCAGAACCTATGCGGAACTGTGTTCCGTGGAGTCTGGGAACACCTTTGATCTTAAGTATGTTGGAGCCGATTCCATCGATTTTAGCACCCATGGAGATCAGCATGTTGCACAAATCCTGTACATGGGGTTCGGATGCGGCGTTCTGGATGACTGTCTGCCCCTCGGCCAGGACCGCAGTCATAATAGCGTTCTCGGTAGCTGTTACAGAGGCCTCGTCCAGGAACAGATCCACACCCACCAGCTTGTTGGCTGTAACCTTGTAAACACCGTCGGCAGAGACCCGGGCACCCAGCTCGGTGAATGCCAGGAAGTGGGTGTCAAGCCTTCTGTGCCCTATTACATCGCCGCCCGGAGGTGGGAATGTCACACTGCCGGTCCTGGCCAGGAGCGGCCCTGCAAACAGGATGGAGGCCCTGACTGCCTTGGCCTCGGCAGCCGGAATCTCAGCAGCCTTTATATCTGTTGTCTTTATGGAATACTTGTTTGTGCCAAGCCAGGTGACCTTGGAACCCAGATGCTTGAGAATCCTGACCATCACAGAGACATCCTCGATCTCAGGAATATTCTCCAAGATGACTTCCTCGTCGGTAAGCAGTGCTGCGGCAAGGCATGGAAGCGCCGCATTCTTGTTGCCACTGGCCCTGATCTTGCCCTTAAGCGGATAAGAACCCTCAATAACATATTTTTCCATATTTCCACCTTACAATGGTAAAAACAGGCTGTCAAGCCAGAAGAATCTGGCCGTACTGCCCGTCAAATCCATATTTTATCTTAAACCTGTTCTCCTTGACAGCCCTGATTCCCTCTGCAACTGCATCGGGGACACCCTTAAGGGCCGCATCTGCGTCACCGAACCAGAGGTTGCTCTCGTTCCCTGCCTGGCCCGCAATCTTTATATAAAGGTCAGATGCCTTCTTGGAGCCTGCGCCGCAGCCAAGGCTTGCGGCTATTATTTCGATAAGCGGCATCTGGTAGACAAACTCCTGCTTCTGTGCAGCAAGCCCGCTGGAGATGCGCTTAATACGCTGTCGGACCCCTTCCACAAAGGGCTTGCCGCACAGGGGACAGACGGCCGGCGGGTCATCCAGGTACCACACTTCAACGCCGTTATGGCCGGGTCTGTCCCCTCGGTGTCCTGTCAGGTAGTAGCGCCCCTCGAAGGGTGGGAACTCCGCTGTCTTCAGCACAGCCTTTGAAGCCAAAGAAGACAGGACACCGGAAGCAGACTCCTCCTGCATATCCAGAAGGGTAAACTCCCGGCCCAGCCTGTTGAAGGCGGCCGAGTGGGCATCGCTTGAAGAAATCAAAGGTACATCAAGGCCACCGGCCACAGCCGCCAGCATCTCCGGGTCGGCGCTCAGCCCTGTCTCCAGCGCGTCTATGCAGGAGGAGGCACTACCCCATATCTCGGTCACAGAATCAACCGGGTTCTTGCCACCCAGTATCCCCTCCGGGGTCACCACATGGGCCGGCACTATGCCGACTCTGGCCTTTCTCTTCATCTCTATAAAGAAATCCTGCATCTCTACATAGCTTTCAAACTTTACAAAGGGCCGGCCTATTCCCAGCTTGGAGCCTTTCTTCTCCATCATGGCCCGGACTGTGTATACACTCTCCATATCGCCGAAGAGTATCACTACATGGAACAGCTTCCTCTTGGCCGGATTCTGTGCATAGGGCAGGGTGACAATAATCTCGGTCTGGGGCATCAGGTACTGCCCTTCCTTGATCACCCACATGGATTTCTGCTTGTCGAACGGGAACTCGCCGTCAAGTTCATCCTCCCACTTCTTAAGAAGGATATCGCCGCTGCCGTAAATATTTATTCCCTTGATTCCCATCACATAGGAAAGGCGTTTGAAATCTGTTTTTCCGGAGGCCCCTGCGTAAGGGGAATGTGAATGAAGGTCTACTACATAGTTCATGGCTGCCCCTATTTCATCAGATAACCTTTGCCTGAATCCTTGTAGAGCTGTGATGCAAGATATTTGTTTCCGGGCAGCTTCTTTGCCTTGCTGTCCCTCATTGCTGCATTGTAGGCTGGATCGTTGGGACGCAGCAGGTTCATCTTCTCAAAGACTATTCCCTTCTTTTCATGATGATGGATATAGACAACCTCTCCCGACCACTTGTTGGAGGAGACCACCATTCCTATATGGCTCAATGTGTCGTCTGCCCTGCCGTTCTTGTTGGCATCGTAGGTGTTGTCCCAGAACAGGATATCGCCGGGAACTGGAACATTAGGCCTGTAAATAAGCCCTTTTGAACGCAGTGTCTCGTGAATCCGCTGGACACCGCCCCCTTTGTATTTCTTGAAATCCCTGGTCAGGTCTATTCCTGCTTTCTGATAAATTGCACTCACCACTCCGGAGCAGTCCATCCTGTATTTTTTCCCGTTTACAGTCAGGGAAGTCCTTCCTTTTGCCCAGTAGGCTGCCTCCACCAGCTGCTTCTGCTTCTGGCTTAATCCTTTTGTATCCTTTGGAACCGATTTAGGTGCAGCTTCCGAGATACCCTCTGCCGCCTTTTTATCCTGAGCCTGTTTCCTGGCCGGGTAATCAAGGATCTGGATAGTCTCGCACCCGGATAAAAGAATCATAGAGGAAAGCAGAAGTAAAGAAAGGAATCTTCTCAATCAGAACTCCGTACCTATGGCAAATTTGGTGAATATCTTCTTCTGGTCAAAGTCCCATCCGCCATAACAGAGGAACTTGACCGGCATTACACCGATGAAGCTGATGTCAAAATTCAGGGACAGACCTGCTGTGAATATAACATCATCAAAGAAATAGAAGTCGCCGAAGACTCCCAGCCTGACATCATTGAAGATAAAGGCTTCTGCAAGGCTTGGGGTGAAGTCTGGCTTAAGATAGAAAGTGGTCTGGGCCATCAGCACACGGTCAAAGTCTCCGCTTATGGTCTTGCCCCGCACGCCGTCATTCTTGTACAGGCAGATAGTGTCGTTGCCAGAAAGAGGCAGCCTGTAGGTAGCCTTCTCTTCCAGATGCAGAAGCCATACCAGCTTGTGGTCAAAGGTCAGCGAAGCACCGAAACCGTCGGTATCCTTATTCTCCTTGAAGCCGAAGGCAGAGAATCTTATGAATTTATCACGGCCGATATATCCCTTTAAACCGGCTCTGTGGAAGGAATCAAGCTCCTTCATGTCCTTGTCCAGCCTTCCCTCGAAAGTACAGAAAGGATCAATGCCCACGCTGTCACCGGAGAAGTAGATGATCTCGTTGTTGGAGTAGTAGTAGAGGTTATGAAGCTCGTTGTCCTTGAAATCCACCAGTCCACGGGTCTTTGATTTGAAGAAATCTCCCAGGGCAAAAGTGAGGGCAGAATCAAGTCCATAGTTGTCGGGGAACCAGTATTCACGCAGGTTTATCCGCATTGTCTTGTACCCAAGCTCTTCGCCCAGGTAGACGTAATTGTAATTGTTCAGATAATAGTCGTTGGGAATCTCTCCCATCATGGAAATGCCCACTGTAAAGAGAGGAGTCAGTTCCCTCAGAGGAATCATCTCGGTCTTACGGTAGCGTCTGCAGAAATCCTCAATCTTCTCTTTGTTCTCCTGCCGTTTGGAGAGGAATGATGCCTGCTCAGCAGCAGTCTTGTCCGAGAGCTCTGCAAGATCCTTAAGCTCATCCATATGCGATTCAGCACACTCATATCCCAGCTGGATTATCTCCTCGCTCTTGTCAAAGCCCATGAAAGAGTACTTCTCCACCGGGTTCCTTAGCCATATCAGGTTCTCGTGCTTCTTTATCTCCTCAACACCTTTCCGTGTCTTGCTCACATCCTGCATCCGGTTTACGACTGTCACAAAGTTCCGCAGGTTCTGCTTGAATGTGTAAAGGGTTGAAGACACCGCCACCTTGTCGGTGTACCGGTAGGCGTGGTCCACAGGAACCAGGTTGGTGCATCCTCCGTCCATAAGCAGATAGCCCATATATTCCTTTGGGGCAAAGTCCACAGGAATTACAATGCTTCCCTCGATTATGTCATACATATCTCCGGCTTCGAAAATAATCTGGCGCCGTGTTATAAGGTCTTCGCAGATGACAGCAACCGGGATATCCAGCTCCTCAATGCGCTTGTCCCCCAGGATTCCGTGGATTACAGAGATAAAACGGGATGTATCAAGGACGCCGCCCTTCACAGGCAGCTGGGGCTTGAAGAATTCCCCAAGGGTGAACTCGGTCATTACATCGTAGATATCGTCACAGGAAATGCCGGCGCTGTAGAGGAGTCCGATTATGGCACCCATGGAGTTGGTGATCATGAAGTCGGGGACAATCCCTTCCTCCTCCAGCTTCTTAAGCACACCCAAGTGGGCCATGGCCCGGGCAGCGCCGCCGGAAAGGACAAGTCCTAAAGGCTGGGAACGCCCTGCCGCCGCAGCCCTCTCCTGGGCTTTCTTTATAAAGGCTTCTTCTCCGATATAGACCGGGACATCAACCAGCATGACCTCGTCATTCGGGTCGTAAGAAAGCTCTGCAAAACAGAAAGAAGGGAGAACAAGCAAAAGCAGTAAGACAATGGCAACCAGCTTCTTCAAGGGAAAAACTAATCCTCAATCACAGTATAGATAAGTGGAAGTTCATCGGGCTGAGTCTTTGAAATTGTATATGCATTCTTGAATTTAGCCACTGCTTCCTCAAAATTCTTTTTATCATTCACATGGAAGATGGCAAGTTCCTCGCCCTTCTTCACATAATCGCCAAGCCGTTTCCTGATCACAATGCCCACGGCAGGATCAATCACATCCTCTTTTTTCATCCGGCCTGCTCCCAGAAGCGATGCGGCAGAGCCCACATCCCGTGTGATGATCTCCGACACATAACCTGCAGAATCGGCACAAACAGGAATCTGCTCCTTGGCGTGGGGCAGGATGGAGGTATCATCCACCACAGCAGGGTCGCCCCCCTGGGTCTTTATCATCTGGGCCAGCTTCACCAGCGCCTGCCCCGATGCAAGCTTTTCCTCCAGCATCATCATGGCCTCGCTGTCGGTCTCGCAGATTCCGCCCAGGATAAGCATCTTTGCAGCCAAGGTCAGGGAGATGGTCTTGATGTCGCACTCGATGTTGTCCCTGAGCACATGGATGGCCTCTTCCACCGACAGCGCGTTCCCGATGCAGTTGCCCAGAGGCTGGTTCATGTCGGTGACCACCGCGGTGGTCTTAAGACCTGTGGCCTTGCCGATTCTTACCATTATATCGGCTAATTTTATAGAATCCTTTAAGGAGCTCATGAGGGCTCCGTTGCCTGTCTTCACGTCAAGGACAACTGCATCGGTCCCCATGGCAATCTTCTTGCTCATGATGCTGGAGGCTATGAGGGGCAGGCTCTGCACAGTGCCGGTCACATCCCGGAGGGCATAGAGCTTCTTGTCGGCAGGGACCAGATCCTGGGTCTGACCCATTATGGCAAGCCCCACCTTGGAAACATTCTTTACAAAGGTCTCGTTGTCCAGGAAGACATTGAAGCCCGGAATAGACTCAAGCTTGTCCAGGGTGCCGCCGGTAAAGCCCAGACCCCGGCCCGACATCTTGGCCACCTTGCACCCGCAGGCCGCAACCATAGGGGCAACCAGAAGTGTGGTGTCGTCCCCCACACCGCCGGTGGAGTGCTTGTCCACCTTGAAGCCCTTGATGCCGGAAAGATCCATCCGGGGCCCCGAATTAAGCATGGCAGTGGTCAGCGCCGCTGTCTCCTCGTCATCCATCCCCTTCAGGACAATGGCCATAAGGAGGGCCGACACCTGATAATCAGGAATATCCCCTTTGACATAGCCGTTGATGAAAAAATCAAGCTCATCTTTTGTAAGCTTAAGGCCGTTCTTCTTCTTTTCTATAATATCAGTGAAAACCATTTATAAACTCCACAAGTTTCTCTATCTCAACAGGCTGGTGCAGGAACAGGTCTGCCTTCCTGCTCTCCCTTGCAGTTGAGTTCTCGTCTGCAATGAAGATGATGGCAGGCTTCTCATAATCCCGCCGGCTCGAGATGGTGTCGTACAGATTCTCTACAGTAAGCTCTGGGAATGCTTCGGTGAGTATGATGATTTCAGGCTTTTCCGCCATCAAGAGCCGCCCGGCGTCGAAGCTGGTGACTGCCGAGATGAAGGAATACCCGGTCAGGGAATCGGCAAGGCTGTCCCTGAGCTCTTTTATTGCAACCCGGTCGGTGTCTATTATAAGTATTTTCTTCTCGTTCACAAAGCCGTCGTTCAGGCTTTCAAGCACCTCGGCAGGCACCTTCATGCCCCGCTCTTTTAAGAAGTCCACCAGATGCTCGGCATAGACACGGTACTGGCCGCCGGGTGTGGTGAAAGCTTTGAGGGAGCCGTTCTTTATCCAGTTTATAGCAGTCTGGTTAACCACTCCGCAGATGTTGGCCACTTCCAGGGCAGAATAAATTTTAATCCTCTTCCGTTTCTTTTCCATCTAAGACCTCCTTGGTTATCAGTCTTATGACAGAGAGGGAATATCCCTTCTGCAGCATCGCCGCTTTGATCTTCTCCGGTGTAACGTTCTTTTTACGGGCAGCTTTATTATATACTTTTCTGGCCCCTTCTAAAAGAGCCTCCTCGTCCAACAGCTCGGCCACTGCCTCTTCTGCATCACGGGCGCTCACTCCTTTTGCCCGGAGCCCCGATATCAGCACGCTCTTTCCGGCAGGATTCCGCTTCAGTCTGGAGGCAACCCACAGCCTGGCAAAACGGCTGTCATCAAGGTAGTTCTTCTCCTTAAGCTGAGCGATAACAGCCTCCACCACAGCAGGCTCAAACCCCCGCTGCCGCAGCTTGGTACGGAGCATGAAGGCAGAATGCTCGGCCAGATCAAGAAGCGATAACGCCTTGGAGCGGCACAGGATCAGCTTGTGGCCCCTCTCCAGCTGCTCCACCACCTCTGGTGTGATCTCGTCACCCTTGCCGAACGGAAAAGAGAAAAAATCGGAATCGGAAATAAAAAAAGAGGCACCAGTCGAGATTGACACCTCGGTGAATGCCTCCTTTGTCTGAATTCCGGTAATATAAATATTAACGCTTTGAGAACTGGAATCTTCTTCTCGCACCGCGTCTACCGTATTTCTTCCGCTCTACCATTCTGGAGTCTCTGGTAAGGAATCCATTTGCATGAAGAACGCTGATATTTGACTCATCATTTGCTGCAAGAGCTCTTGCAATGCCATGTCTGCAGGCACCAGCCTGTCCTCTGACTCCGCCACCCTTTACATTGATAAGGATATCGAACTTGCCTTCGGAAGCTGTAGCCACCAGAGGCTGCTTTACTGTGAACACATGCTCTGGGTTTGCGAAATATGTCTCAACGCTCTTTCCGTTGATTGTGATCGCACCGTTTCCGTTTCTAAGGTAAACACGTGCAACAGAGGTTTTTCTTCTACCAGTTCCTAATGAAAGATTAGTTACTTTTGCCACTTCTTACTCTCCTTATCCTTAGATTTCCAGCTTTTCAGGATTCTGTGCAGCATGTGGATGATCAGGTCCTGCGTAAATCTTTACGTTTGCAAAAAGCTTGTTTCCCAAAGCGCCGTGAGGGAGCATTCCCTTTACAGCTCTTTCCATCGGATAAGTAGGCTTCTTCTCAAGAACAGCCTTGTAGGTTTCTGCTCTCATTCCGCCTGGATATCCAGAGTAGTTGTAGTAAATCTTTTTATTTTCCTTGCCGCCAGTTACAATTGCCTTCTCAGCATTGATGATGATGACGAAGTCGCCGATCTCCTGATGAGGAACATAGCATGCCTTGTGCTTACCTCTTGCAAGGTTAGCAGCCTTTACAGCCACGCGTCCCAGAGGAACGCCCTCGGCGTCCAGAACGTACCATTTTCTGACAACATCTTTTGGTTTAACAAAGATAGTTTTCATTTCATAGTCCTTTATAAAATTTTCTCTACTCCAGTCTGTTAGAAGCAGGCAGATATGAAGGTAACGGACTCATAGCTGCACAGATCTGTGTAGATTCCTATACAGAATATTTAATTTAATGATTTTACAAAATTTGTCAATAGGGATAGAATATCGGCACAAGCATGAAAGCCCAGACCATAAAGCTCATACGTTACACAGTTCCCTCTATCCTCAGCATGGTGAGTATCTTCCTCTTCGGAATAGTGGACGGCATCTTTGTTGGCCACGGGGTGGGAATGAATGCGGTTGGAGCCATAAACATCTCCTTCCCCTTCATCATGTTCTTCTCGGCCCTGACTATGCTTACCACCATCGGTGCCCTCACCATAACTGCAATCCGCATAGGGCGCAAGGACTTTGAGGGAGCAAACCAGGTCTTCACATCAGCCATAGCCCTGAACGCATCCATAGGCACAGTGCTCTGTCTCCTGGGAACCCTGTTCACCGGTCCCCTTGCCCGGATGCTGGGTGCCACCGACACCTTCTACCCTCTGGTCAAGGAATACATATTCTGGTACTCAATCTTCATAATCCCCTGCTGCCTCAACAGCGCCTTCCTGGGGTTTGCCCGTAACGACGGTGCCCCGGGGCTGGTCAGCATACTCACCATCGGCGCCTCGGTGCTCAACATAATCGGGGACTACATACTCATATTCCCGCTCCACATGGGGCTCAAAGGAGCAGCCCTGGCCACCGGCGCCGCCCAGACACTGTCCCTTCTCTTCGCCTATGGCCACTTCCTCTTAAGGCGGGGCAGGCTCAGGTTAGGCCGGCTGCAGATCGAGATACCCATTATTTTCAACATGTTCAAGCGGGGAATGCCTGAGTGCGTGGCCCAGTTCGGCACCCCGGTCACCATGGTGCTGACCAACGTGATGCTGGCCCGTCATCTGGGAGATGACGCCCTCAACGCCTACTCCCTTCTTATGTACATTGCAACCTTCTCCGCCTCCATCTTCATCGGGGCCAGCCAGGGGCTTCAGCCCCTGTTCGGCAACAGCTACGGCGAAGAGAACGAGAGCGACCTCCGCTATTATCTTAAGGCCGGTATTCTCATCAGTGTGGGCGGCGGCATGATAGTCAACTTCTTCCTGCTGTTCTCGGGTCCGTCAGTCTCGCTGCTGTTCAATGCCACCCCGGCAGCCCTGGCCCTCTTTACCCGCCACATGCCCAAGTATCTGGTCTCCATACTGATGGAAGCCTTGACAGTGACTATCTCCGCATTCCTCTACTCCACCACCCGGAGCAGAGCTGCCCTTACTGTCCATGCACTGCGGGCCTTTGTGGTGGACTCCATTGTAATCCTGCTTATCCCTTCTGTGCTGGGACCCCAGAATCTATGGTTTGCACCCCTCATCATCGAGACCATCATCATGACCATCGCCATCATCCTCCTCAAATACAACACCAGGAACGGCCTGACCGGGGCAGACAGGGAATAATTCTCCCACTTTAAAATTTGACAGATACCCCTATTTATGGTACCCTTTTTGCAGGAGATAATATGAGAATCAAACATGCAACAGACAAAGAACTCAAAGTGATCGATGCCTGGTGGCGTGCCAGCAACTATCTGACAGCCTGCCAGCTCTACCTTCTGGACAATCCGCTTCTGGAGAGCCCTCTGAAGCCGGAACATATAAAGAAAAAAATCGTGGGACACTGGGGAACCTGCCCCGGCCAGAACTTCATCTATTCCCACCTGAACCGGGTGATCAAGGAAAAGGAACTGAACATGATCTACCTCTCCGGCCCGGGACACGGCGGAAACGCAATGGTGGCCCAGGACTGGCTGGACGGCAGCTATCAGGAGGTCTATCCCAACATTTCACAGGATAAAGAGGGAATGCAGCGGCTTTTCAAGCAGTTCAGCTTCCCGGGCGGAATCCCTTCCCATGTGGCACCGGAGACACCTGGCTCCATCAACGAAGGGGGCGAGCTGGGTTATTCCCTTGCTCATGCATTCGGTGCAGTCCTGGACAACCCCACCCTTATTGCAGCCTGTGTTGTAGGTGACGGCGAGGCCGAGACCGGACCCCTTGCCACCAGCTGGCAGCTCAACAAGTTCCTTTCGGCCAAGAACGACGGAGCAGTGCTCCCGATCCTGCACCTAAACGGATACAAGATTGCAAACCCCACAGTGCTGGCCAGAATTCCACACGCCGAGCTTGAGGCCTTCTTCAAGGGGTGCGGCTGGAATCCATTCTTCGTGGAAGGAAGCGACCCGGCCAAGATGCACCGTAAGTTTGCCGACACCCTTGACCTCTGCATCCAGCAGATCCAGGGCTTCCAGAAGGCAGCACGGGAAAAGGGCGAGATCAGGCGGCCCCGCTGGCCGATGATCATACTCCGGGCACCCAAGGGATGGACAGGTCCTAAAGAGGTGGACGGCCTCAAGGTTGAGGACTACTGGCGTGCCCATCAGGTGCCGGTGCAGCCAGACAGCCCGGAACATATCAAGATCATCGAGAAATGGCTCAAGAGCTACAAACCCCAGGAGCTGTTCGACAAGAACGGTGTGCCGGTGAAGGCGCTGCAGGATTTCCCGCCTAAGGGCAACCTCCGTATGGGTGCAAACCCGCATGCCAACGGCGGCAAGCTGCTTAAGGACCTGCGTATGCCGGACTTCCGGGATTATGGTGTTGACCTGCCATTCCCTGGCAGCGTGGAGGCACAGGACATGAAGGTGCTGGGCACCTTTGTACGGGATATATACAAGCTCAACAAGGAGGCGCGGAACTTCCGCTCCTTCGGGCCGGACGAGACATCATCCAACCGGCTTAACCCGCTGTTCGACGT
>JAFZIU010000110.1 GCA_017554185.1 Spirochaetia bacterium | reverse complement strand
ATAATATAATTCTAAACACATAAAAGGATAAAACATGAATTATTCAAAAGTAGTCAACCTGGGTATTGTGGCATGTCCAGGCGGAGAGGCCTTCTGTGATACAATTGTAGATTACCTTAAGCGGAATTATACAGCAAAGCACAGACAGAAAGTCGAACTGATTGCAAAGGCATACGGCATTTCGAGAGAAGAAGCCGAGGCAAAGATAAACCTGCAGTCCGACATTCTGGATCCGGATAACTTTGATCCAAACAAAGACATTCACGCCTATGAATGCCCTGAGTTCAAGATTCCTACAAAATGCACCCGGTTTGCCAACGGCGAGTTCAAGACCGAGATTCTCTCCTCTGTCCGGGGTATGGATGTATTCATCATCCAGGACTGCGAGAACCATTATCCGATTGATGTAAACGGCGACGGCAAGAAACATGTCCTTTCTGTTCCAGATCATGCATTTATCCTTTTTGCAACTATAGATGCAGTCATCCAGTCAGGAGCCCGCTCCGTGAATGTTGTAGTTCCTGTCTATCCATTTGCCCGCCAGCACGAGCGCAAGGGAAGAGAGGCTCTGACCGCATCCCTCTTTGGAAGAATCCTTGAGTACATGGGCGTAAAGAAGATCATCACCCTGGATATCCACTCCAAGGAGATTGAGAACAGCTTCAACAGGCTGCGGATGGAGAACCTGCATGCTTCTTACCAGATCATCAGAGAGCTTTCCGAGCTGGTTGACCTTGAGGACGAGAACCTGGTTATCGTATCTCCTGACACCGGAGCTGTTGACCGGAACAAGTTCTATGCAAACAACCTGAACAAGCCGCTGGCCCTTATCTACAAGGAGAGGGACTATTCAAAGGTTACAGGCGATGCAAAGAGCACAAACATTGTATCCATGAAGCTGCTTGGAAATGTAAAGGGCAAGACTGTGTTCATGGCAGACGATATGCTGGGAACAGGTGGAACTCTTATCGAGGCTATGAAGCATCTTAAGGCAGAGGGCGCCGAGAAGATCATCTGCGCAATCAGCCTGCCGCTCTTCACCGGAAAGGCAATTGAAAGCTTCGACGAGGCATACAAGCAGGGATACTTCACCAAGCTTATCGGAACCAACGCTGTATACCATGGCGATGACCTCTTGAGCAAGGAATGGTATGTAAGCGCAAGCGTATCTGACCTGTTTGCACGGATTATCTCCAGATTGCACCAGAACCGGCCGATCACACCGGTTGTAGACAACAAGATGATCATCCAGCAGCTGATCCAGAGCAAGAAGTGATGTATGCCCTCTGTCTGGATATCGGCACCTCCAGCCTTAAAGGGGCTGTGATTTCCCACCAGGGAAAACTGGTATCGGACGGACGGATTTATTATAAGGAAGGTGTGGTCTGGCAGCAGGCTCTTTGTGAGCTTATGCAGAAGCTTGACCGCACCTTTTCTGTTTCTGCAGTCTGCGTAAGCGGCAGCGGCCCCACTTTTATTCCATTAAAAAAAGACAACACAATCGGAAAGCCTCTTTTCTGGAACGACAAGAAGGAGAAGCCCCTTGTCAGCGGGCACTCTCTGTACCTGCCCAAGCTGATGTGGCTTAAGGAAAATCAGAGCGAAGAATATGATGGCACAAAGATGTTCCTGACCATGGATGGCTATTTCAACTGGCTGCTGACAGGTGTTGCCGCCGCCCCGGTCTATGATGACAGGTTTGTTCCTTTCTTCTGGACCAAAGAGGATGCCGGGAAAAATGGAATTGACTTTGAGAAGCTGCCACCGCTGGTGCATACAGGGGAAATGATTGGAGCTGTGACAGAGGGGGCGGAAAGGCTTTATGGAATAAAGGCAGGAACACCAGTGTTTGCCGGGGGCAGCGATTTCCTGATGGCGATACTGGGTACTGCTACCCTTGAGGCTGGCCAGATCTGCGACCGGGCGGGAACCTCGGAGGGGATCAATTATTGCTGTGCCGGGGAGAAGGTTGTGGAGAACCATGAGCTCCGGGTCATGCCCCATATTGCTCCGGGGTGCACAAATATTTCTTTCAGAATAGAGGAGAGCACACACCTGATTGAGAACGACCGGGAGCAGTATGGCCAACGCCTCTGCCGCGGGCTCCAGGCACTGGAGCGGGAAGGCTGCAGTGCACAGGCGCTGCGCTTATCGGGGGGCCAGGCTAAGAACGCTGTCTGGAACCAGCTGCGGGCCAACATGACCGGCAAGGTTGTGCTGGTTCCCGAGATCGAGGATGGAGAACTGGCCGGCTGTGCATGTGCAGCCTTTGCCGGGCTGGGGCTCTATGAAAGCCCGGCCCGGGCGGCAGAGGCGATAGTGCGCATCAAGCGGGATTACATCCCGGAATAATCACACCTTTCTGCTTTTTGTATATTTCTTCTGCAGTTCTGCAGCTATCTTCTGCCCTGTGGGTGTAGTGGTTGCACCGATTCCCTTGCACTTGCACACAATCTTTCCGATTGTGACAAACGCATCATGCTCCTCGTCGAACGGAATGACAGGATCAAACCCGGCCATCACCGCATTGGCGCATACAAAGGCTGTGGCTGTGGCGCTCATATTCCGGGCTATGCAGGGTACCTGCACAGTTCCTGCAACAGGGTCGCATACCAGGCCCGAAAGGCACTGCAGCGTCATACTGGCGGCGTCGCATGCTTGCCGCACGGTGCCCCCCAGCAGCTGCACTAACGAAGCGGCAGCCATGGCTGCTCCGCAGCCTATCTCGGCCTGACATCCGAGACCACCGCCTGAGAAGTTGTTGGTCCGCGCCATTATCACCCCTATCACACCTGCGGTGAGGAAGGCCTTCACCATGGCGCTCACGTCGGGAGCGGCGCTGTATATGGCTGCCGGCACTATGCCGCTTGAGCCGCCGGTTGGCAGGCACACAATTATGCCGGCCGAGTTGCTGTATTCCATCACACCCAGCGACAGCGGAACTGCAAAATCAAGTATTCCGGCCGGGAAAAACTTTTTATTCTTTTTATTAATATACTTCTTCAAAAGCTGATTTGCCTTGGGTGTGATCATTCCGTTTATATCAAAGTTTCCCTCGGCTCCCCGGCCTATTCCCTCAAGGCAGATATCCCACAGCTCTGTTGCATAATCAAACACAGCCTTCTCGCTCCAGCCGCTTATGGCTGCCTCGTACTTGACTGCTGCCTGCCATATACTGCATCTCTTCTTTCTGCAGAATGCCTCCATCTCCTTTGCGGTCTGGAACGGCGGCTCAGCTTTCTCTCTGCACACCACGGGGTGCACCGGATTCAGGAAGGATGCTTTTCGGAACAGCTTCTCATTCTCTTTTGCCAGCTTCTCAAGCTCTTTCTTCTCTGCCGGGTCGGAGTAGAAGACAGTGAGTATGGCCTTCTTATCATCTCCGGTTGAGCATACAGGACTGTATTTCTTAAACCCTTTCTCCAGCTTCTTTATCCGGGCTGCATCGGTAAAGAGCATCAGCACATAGCTGTCTCCCTTTATATCCAGCTGGCAGCCGTCAATCTCCTTTATAAGCACAGTGCCGCCGCCGGTGGAATCGGCTATTATGACCATATCATCCACATGAATACGGCTTCCTTTCATGGTGCCCAGCCCTTTCCAGCTCTTTGTGTCAAACTCTATGGCAAGTCCCGCTTTCTTTGCATCTTTGTATGCTTTTGCAATATCATATTTTGTCTTGTCCTTGCCCAGAAGTCCGCTTATCAGGGCCAAGTCGCTCTTGCTGCCCAGGAATGTGCGGGCAAAGCTGGTGCTTGATGCCAGCTCCATAAAAACTTTTTCCGGTACATGGCCCACAATCTGCCGTACTAAATCGCCTATCCGGTATGGGGCTGCAGTATTTGAACTGGAAGGGCCTGGAGCAACAGGGCCCAGCACATGGTTGAAAATAGAGGGATATGATCTCATAGCTTTTATTAATCCTTTGATATATTCAGCAGAATTTCATGGTTGTAATTGTCACACCAGGTCTCCAGCGCAGTGATCACCTGCTGAAGTACAGGTGAAATATATTTTTCCTTATGATAGATAAGGAAGAAATATCGGAACAGACCGCCGTCAATCGGAATTGACTTAAGCCTTCCTCCCTTCACATAGTCGCTGATGATATGTCTTGAGATGATGGAGATGGCGTTGGTGCCGCTTACAATATCAGCCACCAGGCGTGGCGAGTAGATCTCGTCTATCATGTTCAGCTTTATGCTGTTTTTCGCAGAATAATCCTCGATCGCCTTGCGGGTGGAGGAGCCTGGCTCGTGAGTTACAAAAGGATGGTTCACCAGGTCTTGCGGATGGATTATCAGCTTGTCAGCCAGTTCATGCTTGGGGCTGCAGATAAGGTGCAGGGACTCCCGGAGCAGGGGCTTTATGACCAGTTTCGGATGCTTGACCGGTTTGCCCACTATGCCCAGGTCGGTCTCCAGTTCCAGAGTTTTCTCCAGGATAAGGTCGGAGCTGTCGGTGGTTATTGAAAG
Source organism: Spirochaetia bacterium (assembly GCA_017554185.1). Taxonomy (GTDB): domain Bacteria; phylum Spirochaetota; class Spirochaetia; order CADAEX01; family CADAEX01; genus CADAEX01. The sequence continues at coordinate 5,110 of JAFZIU010000110.1, read as the reverse complement.
CCGCAGGCTGTCCTGGAACTTGTTGATAAGGTCGGGGAGGAAGCTTCCCATATAATAGTCGCCGAAAGGATGGGTGGCGCAGATGCTTATCATCTCGTTGGCTGTCTCCTTGTTGCCAAGGATTATCTCCTCTGCATCCTCCTTGAGGGCAAACAGCTCCTCGCACTTGAAGTAGAGGGATTTCCCCACCGGAGTCAGATAAATTTTCTTGTCCACTATGTCCAGCAGCTGGACTCCGCATTCTTTCTGGAAATTCTTGATCTGAAGGCTTACCGCCGGCTGGCTTATCTCCAGGAAGTTTGCAGCCTTGGTTATGGATTTGTACTTTGCGATGTAATAAAAAAGGTATAAGTGATGAAGATTTAATTTTTTCATATTTTGATAATATCATATAAATAATTTTTTAGAAACAAAAATAAAAAATATATAAAATATATATAAAAAAAATAAATGATATGTATAAAGCAAAGATATTATATTGTGAATTTTTTAACAAAAAATTGACATAAATCAAAAACTGTCCCTTAATATAAATATAAAATTAATGGAGGAAACATGAAAAAGTATTTGTTAATCGCAATGATGATCTGCTTGGTCAGCAGCCTCGTTTTCGCAACAGGCGCAGCAGAGCAGACAAGCAGTGCACCTGAGAAGGGTGCGTTGATGGGAACATCTGGAATGACAGGAAGCTGGTACCCAGTAGGTGCATCTGTGTCCAACCAGGTTAGAAAGTATTCAGACTATACTCTTACCATCCAGGCTACCGGTGGTTCCGGAGAGAACATCCGGCTTATGAAGCAGAGAGAGACCCAGCTCGGTATGATCAACACCGTAATCATCGATGATGCATACAACGGAAAGGGAAACTTCGAGAAAGAAGGTGCATGGCACGATGTAAGCTTCGTATGTAACCTGTTCCCTACAGGAATGCAGGCAGTTGTATGGAAAGACAGCGACATCAAGACATTCGCAGACCTCAAGGGAAAGAAAATCTCCCCGGGTTCCGCTGGTTCCGGAGACCTTCTGCAGTATGAAGCAATCCTTAAATTCTACGGAATGGAGATTAAGGATGTAGACTGGAGACCTCTTACACATACAGAGCGTGTAACCGGTATGCAGGATAAGCAGCTTGATATGGCAGGATATGCAACAGCATGGCCAGCAGGATCAATCATCGAGATGTCTTCTGCACGCCCTATCAGAATCCTTGGATTCAAGGATCCAGCAAAAGACATTCCTGAATTCCTGAAACTCTACCCAGCATATGGAACAGAGAATCTGCCAGCAGGAACATACAATGGTGTTGACGAGCCTGTTCAGCTGATCACAACAGGATCTATCTTCGCAGCACTCCCAGACCTTTCTCCAGACTATGTTTATAACATGCTGGATTGTATGATCAAGGGAATCGACGAAGTTCAGGCTGTACACGGAATGACAAAATATATCACTCCTGAGAACATGGTTAAGATGCGCGGTGTAATTCCATGGCACCCAGGCGCAGAGAAGTTCTTCAAGGACAAGGGACTTATCAAATAAGGAAGATAATATGATTTTAAAAGGCGGACCTAACACCTATGGTGCAGAAATCGGAATTATGGTTCTCGAATCTTATTACTATAAGGTTCCAGCCCATATCAAGAACCACCATACATTTGATTTCCCAGTAGTTTACAAGGTTATTGACGGAGCAACTCCGGCTGTTGTAGTTCGGGATAAATGCGCAGATCTCCTTCCGCGTTTTATCGCTGCAGCAAAAGAGCTGGAGGCTATGGGCGTGAAGGCTATCACTGGAAGCTGCGGCTTTATGGCTCTGCTCCAGGACAAGATCGCAGCCGAAGTAAAGGTTCCGGTTTTCATTTCCAGCGTAATGCAGGTTCCACTCATCTCTCAGATGATCGGCGGCCGGAAGCTGGGAATCCTTGTTGCTGACAAGGGAAGCTTCACACCAGATTATCTTAAGATAGTGCATGGCGAAAATGTTCCTGTATGTATTGCCGGTATGATCGAGCATGACGAGTTCAGGAATGTCATCATTGACAGAACAAGAACAGACCTGGATATGGATGTTCTCCGCAAGGATGTTCTGTACGAGGTAGACAAGCTCTACGCAGAGAACCCAGACATGGGCGCCCTGTTCATAGAGTGCACAGACCTTCCGCCTTTTGCACGGGAAATACAGCAGCGCATCAAGCTGCCTGTATTTGATATTCTTACACTCACAGAGATGGTTCATGCCGCTATTGTGAGAAAAGATTATCCTCTCGACTGCTGATCAAGAGCAGTGATATGTGCTGCTCTGCGTAAGCAGGGCAGCATTTTTTTATCACACATCACGAAGGAGAATTTATGAGTGATAGTTCAAAAATGACTGTCGAACAAGAAATGAAGTTCATCCAGGAAAAGTCTGACAAGCTTGAGAAGCAGATCACTGGATACAGAACTTTAGGAAAGCGAGACACCACCATTCTGATTATCGCAGCGGGCCTGTTCGGACTGTTCCACCTGTATACAGCCTGTGCCGGTCTGTTCACTGCCATGGTCCAGAGAAGCGTGCACCTTTCCTTTGCGCTGAGCATCTGTATGTGGAAGTTCTCTGCAAACAGAAACTCAGGAGCCAAGAAAGAGCCCTACGGCCCATTCATCTTCCTGGGTCTTGGTACTTTTATAACAATTTTCTTGACTTTCTATGTTAAAAGGATTACTGCACCTGCACCTGTCCATCTGGCATATGCGGCAGTTATAACAGCTTTGTGCATCATCGCATACAGGCTTACTAAAAAATCGAGAATAAAGAGAAACGAAGAGGTTGAGACAAAGGTATACTGGTATGACTACCTGTTCATAGCCCTCAGCATAATGAGCTGCTGGTATATAACCATCTTTACGAATGAAATTGTAATGAGACAGGGAAATGTATACCTGATCGACCAGATCATGGGTGTATGGCTGCTCATCTGTATCCTTGAGGCAACCAGACGTTCAATAGGCCGTGTCCTTATGGCAATCGGCATCATAATGATGATCTACTGCAGATTCGGTTTCCTCTTCCCAAGGTCAAATGTGCTGTGGCACCCTGGATTCAAGGTTGCCATGATCATGCGGCACTTCTATCTTGCAGACGTAGGAATCTGGTCAACCCCTATCGGAGTTTCTTCAACATATATAGCAATGTTCCTGCTCTTCGGAGCAGCCCTCCATGCAACAGGTCTTGCAGATCTTCTGCTTAAGATTGCAAAGGGTGTGTTCGGGTCCATGGTCGGCGGACCGGCAAAGATGGCAGTTGTGGCATCCTCTATGTTCGCAATGCTTTCCGGTTCCTCCACATCCAATGTTGCAACAACCGGTGTAATCACCATTCCTCTTATGAAGAAGACAGGTATTCCGGCTGCTCTTGCCGGAGCTACCGAAGCAGCTTCTTCCCTGGGCGGACAGATTACGCCTCCTGTAATGGGTTCTGCGGCATTCATCATGGCAGAGTACCTGGGTGTAAGCTACCTCTCAATCGTAGTGGCAGCCGCACTTCCGGCAGCTCTGTACTATGTATCTGTATTCACCATGATTCACTTCGAGGCACACAAGATCGGTGCTATCGGACTGCCTAAGTCAGAGCTTCCACAGTGGAAGGGCGAGGCTGTGCGTAAGTGCTATCTGTTCCTCCCTGTAATCATCCTGGTAGTAATGCTTATCCGCGGCTACTCTGCCCTGTATGCTCCATTCGCAGCATTTGTGGCAGCAGTGCTCCTGAGCATGATCGACAAGAAGACACGGCTTAACGGAAAGAAATTATGGGGTATTTTCAGCAATGCAGGACAGACTCTTACCGTTGTTGCAATCCCATGTGCAGCCGCTGGATTTGTAGTAGGTACAGCCGGACTTACCGGTCTTACACCTGCCCTTACAGCACTGCTTACCGCGCTGTCACAGAACAACTTTGTACTTACCTTGGTACTCACCATGCTGCTCTGTCTGATCCTTGGAATGGGAGTTCCTACAACAGCGAACTACATCCTTATGACAATCATGACAGTTCCTATCATGGTAAAAGTCGGTGTCATGCCGCTGGCAGCACACCTGTTCTGCTTCTACTTCGGAATCATGTCAGAGCTTACCCCTCCGGTTGCAATCACATCCTACACAGCATCTGCAATCGCAGGCGCAGCATTCTGGCCGACAGCATTCAACGCAGTCCGGCTGGCAGCAGTTGCATACATTGTTCCATACATCTTTGTATTCAACACATCGCTGCTCATAGGTACACAGCCGTTCACATTCAAGATCTTCGTAACCATCCTCACCGCATGTATCGGAGCACTCAGCTTCGCTATCGGTATGGCCGGTTTCATCAGAAGAAAGATGTTCCTGATAGAGCGGTTCCTTATCTGTGCCGGAGCATGTTTTGCAATCAAGCCGGGAACAGTTTCCGACTGGTTCGGCCTTGGTCTTATCGGTCTTATGTTTGCTATGCAGTGGATCTATAAGAAGAACCCAAAGAACTATATCCCACCAGCACCAAGAAAGATGGTGGATTGAGATAAAAAAGGAGATAGACAAAAATGAAAAAAATGCTTAGATATCTTTCACACGAAGATATTCTTTCAATGAATGTAAGCTTTGAGACAGTAATCGAAGTTGTTGAGAAGGTGCTCACAGAGCACTCCGAAGGTTTCTATGTGAACCCACCGAAACCAGCAATCCACCCAGACCCGATTTCCTTCTTCCACGCAATGCCTGGATACCTGCCACGGATTCATGCTGCCGGAATCAAATGGGTAAGCGGATTCTCTGCAAACGCAGCAAAGGGACTTCCTGGAATCACAGGTCTTACAATTCTGAACGACGATAAAGAGGGATTCCCTACAGCAATTCTTGACTGCGCATGGACAACAGGAATCAGAACCGGTGCTGTATCTGCAGCAGCTGCAAAACGGCTTGCTCCGAAGAATGCAAAAGTATTCACAATCATAGGAACAGGAATCCAGGGAAGAGTTCACGCAGCAAATTTCCAGAAAGCAATTCCTACACTGGACACAGTAAAAGTATTTGATGTGAATCCGAAGATGGTTGAATCCTTCACACAGTATGTGAAAGAACGGACAAACCTGAATGT
>JAFZIU010000109.1 GCA_017554185.1 Spirochaetia bacterium | reverse complement strand
TTGGTGGAGGCAACTGCAATCTCCGGACCGGAGTGGATGTATACGCCACCGTCCGATTCCCGTGCAATGGTGGATCCTACCACGTTGCAGATTCCCAGGACTCTGGCCCCTTTTCTCTGGAGTTCCCTCATGGCATAGAGGGTATCCATGGTCTCACCAGACTGTGATATAGCAAAGTAAAGTGTATTTTTCTCGATGATCGGATTCCGGTATCTGAGCTCGGATTCAATCTCGGCATGGGCTGGGATTCCTGCCATGCTCTCCAAGAGGTATGCTGCAACCAGACCGGCATGATACGAGGTGCCGGCTGCAATAATCACAACCCGCTCCACCTTGAGGAGTTCTTCTGTGGTCATGTTGAGACCGCCCAGATGTCCAGTGGCATGGGTTCTGTCCAATCTTCCCTTCATACCCCGGACAATAGACTCGCTCTGTTCGTAGATCTCCTTGAGCATGTAGTGGTCATAGCCGCTCTTCTCGAAGGATTCAGCCTCCCACTCGATAATATCAATGTCTTTATTGATTATGTTCTCATCCATGTCCATGGTCTGGAAGCTGTCTGGTGTTATAGTGACAACCTCGCCGTCCTGGAGATAGATTACCTGCTTTGTGTAGCTGATGATGGCAGAAGCATCGGAGGCCAGGAACATCTCGCCGTCCCCTACTCCCATGATAAGAGGAGAACCGTTCCGTGCACCCACCAGCATATCCGGGTGATCCTGGTGCATTACAACCAGTCCGTAGGTTCCCTTGAGAAGGCTTAAGGTCTCAAGAACTGCCTTGGTAAGGTCTCCCTTGTAGCACTGCTCGATAAGGTGTGCCACAACTTCTGTATCGGTGTCGGACTTGAGTGAATGCCCCTTGTCCTTAAGAAGCTCCCGCAGTTTTTCGTAGTTCTCGATGATTCCGTTATGTACTACAGCAATCTTGCCGCTGCAGTCGGTGTGTGGATGGGCATTGGCCTCGGTGACGCCGCCGTGGGTTGCCCACCTGGTGTGGCCTATTCCGTTGTGGCCGAAGGGGCGTGGAGGAACGATTGCCAAAAGGTTCTTGAGCTTTCCTGTGGATTTGATGATTTTGAAGCCTTCCGGCGAATCGACGCAGATTCCTGCCGAGTCATAGCCTCTGTATTCAAGTCTCTTAAGCCCTTCCAGAAGGACTTCTGATGATGGTTTTTTTCCTACGTATCCGATAATTCCGCACATATTGCTGCTCCCAGTATATTTATTACTTATTTTATCGGCATTTAAAAAAATTTTTTTAAAAGTTTCCAGAAAATTGAAGCAAAAATGATTTTTTTTGTGTCTATACAGTCAGGAGGATAATATGACAGTACATTTTTTTAACGTTCCGCTGGTATGCTTAGCCCTCTTGAGCGCCTGCACACCGCTGCCGGCCGAAAAGAAACCGGCCCAGGGCACAGCTTCGCCACCGGTGGCAACCGAGGTATCAAACAGCTCTCCCAACCTGATAACCCTTAAGTTCGACAAGGAGATATCAGCGAATCCTTCTGATTTTATGATTGTGCCGGAGGTTGGGATATCGGCGTTGGAATGCCATGGACAGACAGTGGAGGTCTACCCCGCAGAACCCCTGAAAGCAGGAGAAGAGTACTTTATAAAAGGGACAGTACAGGATTCAAAGCGCAATTCCACATCCTTCGGAATGACATTCTTCGGCTACAATCCTGACCTGCCTCTGCTGGTGATAAACGAGTTCACCACCAACGGTTCTGGCAAGCACCCGGACACTGTTGAGCTGTTTGTAAAAAAAGGAGGCAACGCCGCCGGGATAACTCTGTTCGGCGGTACCAAGACAACATTCCAGGATAAGCTTATCCTGCCCTCCTTACCCGTCAAGGCAGGAGACTATGTGCTTATCCATCTCAAGCCGCAGGGTATAGAGACCGAGGTGGACGAGACAGAGCGCCAAGATGCGGCCAAAGGGTACGATTCCTGCGACACGGCCTGGGATTTCTGGGTGAAGGGTGGAAGCGGTCTTTCTGGAAACAACGGTGCACTGACACTGTACACCAATCCTTATGGGGATCTTATGGATGCGGCTGTCTACACAAACCGGACATCGGAGTCGGACGAAAACTACCGGGGGTTCGGCAGCGCCAAGTTCATGCTCCAGGCCGATGAGCTGGCAGAAGCCGGAGGCTGGGTTATAGAGGGGGATGAGATAGCCCCCGAGGACTGCATACCCTCCTCCGACTCCACCGCGACCCGTTCCATCTGCCGTTCCAGCACATCGGCAGACACCGATTCCAAGGGGGATTGGCATACCGTGCCCACCTCCAAATTCTCATTCGGTAAGGAGAACAGCGATGAAATATATATAAAAAAATAATATGAATATTGTGAAAAAAGTTATTTCATTTTTTTTGTTCTATGGTATAATCCGAATAATAAGGAGTATTTATGGAAACTATGAACTATGGCTTTATCTCGGTTCTTCCACCGATTATCGCCATCGCCCTGGCTCTTATAACCAAGGAGGTTTATTCCTCCCTGTTCATCGGTATCCTTATCGGTGGAGCCATCTACGCCGGAGGATCATTCACTGCATTCTTCGAGCATGTCCTGCAGGATGGAATGGTATCCCAGCTTTCTGACAGCTGGAATGTCGGCATTCTCATCTTCCTCGTTATCTTAGGAATTATGGTCTGCCTTATGAACAAAGCAGGCGGATCTGCCGCTTTCGGAAACTGGGCAAAAAAACATATCAAGACTAAAACCGGAGCACAGCTGGCAACAATCGCACTTGGTGTCCTTATCTTCATCGACGACTATTTCAACTGTCTTACAGTGGGAAGCGTAATGAAGCCTGTAACCGACAACTATAAGATTTCCAAAGAGAAGCTGGCATATCTTATCGATGCAACCGCAGCCCCGGTATGTATCATTGCACCTATCAGCTCATGGGCAGCAGCAGTAGCTGGATTCGCACCGGAGGGACAGAACGGTATCGCCCTCTTCTGCAGTGCTATTCCTTACAACTTCTATGCTCTGTTCACTATCGGCATGATGATCATCCTCTCCATCTTCAGCCTGGACTTCGGACCAATGAAGAAATTCGAGGCAGCTGTAGATAGAATCACAGGAAAAGATGCAGACAACGAGATTGTAGCTATTGGAAACGGAAAGGTAATTGACCTGGTATTCCCAATCATCATTCTTATTGTAATGTGTGTCCTTGGCATGATCTACACCGGCGGATTCTTCGCTTCCGGCGATGACAAGGCTGGCTTTATCGATGCATTTGCCAACAGCGACGCATCTGTAGGTCTGGTTATCGGATCCATGGCAGCATTGATCATAACACTGATTTTCTACCTGCCGCGCAAGGTTCTCTCATTCAAGGAATGCATGGCTTGTGTTCCAGAGGGATTCAAGGCAATGGTTCCAGCTATCCTTATCCTTACATTGGCATGGACTCTTAAGGCTATGACAGACAGCCTGGGAGCAGCAGACTATGTAGCAGGTGTTGTTTCAGGCAGCGCTGCAGCTCTCAAGGACTTCCTCCCAGCAATCATCTTCCTTATTGCATGCGGTCTGGCATTTGCAACAGGTACATCCTGGGGAACATTCGGTATCCTTATTCCTATCTGTATCGCAGCATTCCCAGATGCCGGCGACCCGATCCGGATCATCTCCATCTCTGCATGTATGGCTGGTGCTGTATGCGGCGACCACTGCTCACCTATCTCCGATACCACAATCATGGCAAGTGCAGGTGCTCAGTGTAACCACGTGAACCATGTTGCAACACAGCTGCCTTATGCAATCTCTGTTGCAATCATCTCCTTCATAACATACATCATCGCTGGATTCATCAAGAATGCACCTATCTCAATCATCATTGGATTTGCAATCCTGGTTGGATTCCTCCTCTATATGAAAAAGAGAGAAGCAGCTAAATAATCTGGATGACAATAAAAAAAGAGCAGCCTGAACGGCTGCTCTTTTTTTTGCCCTGATCCTATCAGAAAGGCCCGCTTATAAGTCCGTAGCCCTGGTCCGGCAGATAGCTGTAAAGGTAATAAGAAGAGAACCTCTTGCCTCCTGTGCTCACTGTACCCGGTTTTACCTGGAACTCGCCGCCGAATGTGCCGTCGGCCTGGAGCCCCCATACATAATCAGCCTTTCCATCCACCTTGACACCGTCTCCCATCTTTGTAAGAGTTGGCCACTTTTCTGGGGCAGCCTTTATGTTGTTGCGCACCTCGATTGATGTCTTTGCCCGTTCGCCAGATGAATCAAGAAGCATTATTCTATATGTACCGCTTGGAAGGCTTTCTTCCGGGGTCGGCATGGTTATGAAATTGCTTCCCATCCAAACCTCGTTCTCGCCGTACTTCTCCATGCGCAGGGAAGAGCCGGAAATCTCCCAGTAAAGCTGATACTCATCGTTTATGACATACATCTTATCCAGATCATCAATGCCGTCATCATCCGATGCCATCACAAAGATTGTCAGTGCCTGGGAATCCTTTCCTGTCTTCTGGTCATGCATAAGGTTGATCTGCCAGAAGGTCTGACTTATCTTCGGGGCGCTTTCGGAACAGCTGCCCAGAATCAAAGTGAGGCATAACAGAAGAAAAAACTTATTCAATATAGAGTTCCGCATTATCCACCGGCTTTGCATAGGCACCAAGGACATACGGCAGTGTTGCAGGTGGAATCCGCCTGAAGCGGGCCATGAACTTGTCCCGGTATTCCTTGGTATAGTTTTTCACATATTTATCTGTGTTATGCATTATATCATATGCAAGATAGTTGCATGGCCACAGCTTGTAGTTTGTCAGTATAAAATCATCGATAGCCTGGGCCACCTCTTTGGCGTTCTTCCACTCTTCCCGGTACAGCGGTTTTCCAAAGGCAACGTTAACCCGTCCCTTCTTATTCTGGATTCCCAGCACTATGCTGATGAAATCCTCGTTCTTCCGCTTCTCGTACACCTCGTTCCGTAGGGACTTCTCCATACGCCGCGCCGCTTCCCTGGCCTTGAGCCTGTCGCAGGGGTCAAACTCGTAGGAGACAGCCACAGGTGTTATGTTAAGGCTGTTTATATATTCCGAGAATGAAAGCCCTGTCTGACGGTTGCAGAGGGCAAACATCTTGATTATGGCCGGATTGGTCTTGTCGTCGCCATCCTTGGCTCTTCCTTCCCGCTGGGCAATCCAGATGGAATCTTTATTGTAGATAGTCTCCCTGATATATTTGGAAAGGATCATGGAGGACTTAAGCTGTGCCAGGGGCTCAAGGCCGCGCTGCACAATAAATGCCTTGTTTATTCTTATTGCATCGGCCACTTCACGGCTTGTGAGCAGGTTGTCTCCAAAAGCAGTCTGGAAGCTGGGGAAGCCCCGCTTGAGCAGCATGTAGTCGGCCACCACCGGATCCATAGCTATATCCCTGTGGTTGGAGATAAAGAGATAATGCTTTCCAGCCTCAAGGTCTTCGCTTCCTGTGGAGGTGAACTCTGTCATGGTAGACTTGACCACGAAGCTGATAAGACGCTCCAGAATAAGGGCATGGAGCTCATCAGAAGTCTTCACACCCCTGATAAGCCATTTAAGATACCAGTGGCAGAGTGTATCCACCACTGGTGCTAAAAACTCAGGGAATGCAGGCCACGCCTGACGGCGGAACACTGTCACTAAGTTCTTGTCAGCCAGAAGCCGTGCAAGGGCATCGGTAAACTCCTTTCCTTCATACGGCCTGATGTCGGCAAATTCATCAACAGCAGTTTCTTCCAGCTTCAATTCATCCATTCTCAAGCCTCTTTTGCTGCAGGGAACAGAGCTGCACGTACTTTTGCATCAATTTCGGCAAACAGATCTGGATTGGCTTCCAGGAACTGCTTGGTGTTCTCCTTGCCCTGGCCGATCTTCTCGCCGTTGTAGGAGAACCAGCTTCCGCTCTTCTGGATTATGTCAAAAGCCATGGCTGCATCTATCAATGCTGCAGATACAGATATTCCCTTGCCGAACATAATCTCAAGTTCTGTCTTCTTGAACGGCGGAGCCATCTTGTTCTTCACAACCTTGACCCGTACTCTGTTTCCGATAACATCATCGGCACCTTTGTCAATGGTCTCGATCTTACGTACTTCCATCCGGATGGACGAGTAGAACTTAAGGGCATTTCCACCAGTAGTGGTCTCCGGGTTGCCGAACATAACACCTATCTTCATACGCAGCTGGTTGATGAAGATAAGGCAGGTGTTGGACTTGGCAAGAATACCGGTGAGCTTTCTGAGGGCCTGGCTCATAAGGCGGGCCTGGAGTCCCATGTGGGAATCTCCCATGTCCCCCTCTATCTCTGCCTGAGGAGTAAGGGCTGCAACCGAGTCGATGACTATGATATCCACAGCACCGGAGCGCACCAGGGATTCTGCAATCTCAAGCGCCTGCTCGCCGGTATCAGGCTGGGACACCCACAGCTCGTCGGTGTTGACCCCAAGGTTTGCAGCATACACCGGATCCAGCGCATGCTCTGCATCAATAAAGGCGGCAATACCTCCCTGCTTCTGGCTTTCTGCTATAGCGTGAAGCGCCAGTGTGGTCTTTCCAGAGGATTCAGGACCATAGATCTCGATGATCCTTCCCTTAGGATAACCGCCGATTCCCAAAGCAGCATCCAATGTCAGTGCACCGGTAGGAATCACCTGCACTCCTGCATTAGCCGCCTTGTCTCCCAGCTTCATGATGGAGCCTTTTCCAAATTGTTTTTCCATCTGGAGTCTTACGGCTTCCAAAGCCATTGCTTTTTCTTCGTTTCCTGTTTTCTTTTCTTTACTCATAACAAGCCTCCTGAATGGTTAACAACATTTTTTTTATTTTTGCTTCAATTTTACAACAAATTTTTTAAAAAATCTATCAAAAATCTTTAAACGAGTCCAAAAGAATGGTCACCGGGCCGTCGTTTGTGTAGGAAACCTGCATCTCTGCCCCGAACTGTCCCGATGCTGTCTTTATCCCTTTCTCCTTAAGCTCATGCAGGAAACGCTGATAATATAGATTCCCCTTCTCGTTGCCAGCCGCCTCGCCATAAGATGGCCTTCTGCCATGCCGTGCATCTCCGAACAGGGTGAACTGGGACACCACCAGGATCTCGCCGTCCGTATCAAGGAGAGAAAGGTTCATCTTTCCCGCATCATCTGAAAAAATCCTGAGGTTTATGACCTTATCGAAAATATAGTCAAAATCCTTGTCGGTGTCATCTTTGTGAACACCCAGATAGACCAGAAGACCTCTCTCGATTTTTCCTATGCACTGTCCATCAACCTGGACCTGGGCATCAGACACCCGCTGAACCACTGCCCTCACATTACCTCCCCAGTCTTACATGTGACTGCAAGAATAACTGTAGCTGCCAGCGTAACAAGAAGGATACCGCCTGCTATACCCACTTTGATGAGGTACTTTTTACGGTTGTCCCTGCACGGGAGCAGACTGCGGCACTTTTTCAAGGTCAGAAGCTCTCCAAGCTGCTTGCTGTCGGTTGAATTGATGAACTCAAGCCCTTCCTTTGCATAGATATCATCTGGATTCTTTTGGAGAATATAGAGCCATATACGTACTGCGTCGGCATTCTCTCCCTTCTTGAGGTGCAGCACCGCAAGGCCGTACATAAGCTCAATGGCAGAGGAATTAAGCTGAAGAGCCCGCTTGAGATAAGAGCTGGCCTTTAAAAAATCGCCGGTATAGAGGGATGCATACCCTAAATAGCTGTAGAACTTCCAGTCGTCCCTATACTCAAAGACCTTAGGTTCGAGGATACGGATAACTTTATCGTAATTACCCTGCTGAAAGTACTTGGCAGCTGAAATCATATATCAGATATCCAGCTTAAGGTCGCCCGGCTGAATCCAGCCCTTCTTGCGCATATATGAAGCAAAAAGCAATGTAAGCACAGCAGGGGCAGCCACATGGATCATAAGGATCTCGGCCAGAATGATTCCACTGTTTATACCTGCGGCAGCCATGGTCTGATAAGTGACAATCTGTCCCACCAGGCCGGATGTTCCCATACCGCTTCCCACAGGGCCGCAAAGAATTCCCAGCACCTTGCTGGAGACAGGTCCGAGGACTGCACTGGCCAGAATAGGTGGAAGCCATACAACAGGCTTACGCACTATATTAGGCATCTGGAGCATGGAGGTTCCGATACCCTGGGCAAAGAGCCCGCTTATTCCGTTGTCCTGGAAGCTCATCACTGCAAAGCCGATCATCTGGGCAGAGCAGCCTGCTACAGCAGCACCACCTGCAATGCCAGAGAGACCCAGGATAATTCCAAGGGCGGCAGAGCTTATAGGAAGGGTAAGACACATACCCATGATTACAGAAACAAGAATACCCATTATCACAGGCTGCTGAACTGTAGCCCAGTTGATAAGATTTCCCACAGCTGTCATGAAGCTGGAGATAGGAGGTCCTACCCAGAGGCCAACCAGGGCACCTGTCACAATGGTCACAATAGGGGTAATAAGAATATCAAGCTTTGTGCGGCCCGACACCAGATGGCCCAGTTCGATGCCCACGAAAGCTGCAATGAAAGCACCCAGCGGCTCGCCAGGCCCCTTGAGGACCAGAGCCCCGCCTGCAAAGGCAGCGCCGCTTAATATAGAGCTGGCAAAGGCACCGGCAAGTCCAGCCACAGCTGCCGATATAGTGACCAGTGGCGACTCCTTGAACTTGTATGCGACTCCCACTGCGATTCCTGCACCGGTAAGACCTTTTGCCACATTGGCAATGCTTATTACAGTCCTGCCCACAGAGCCACCTAAAAGAATTCCTATCTGGGCCAGAATAGTTCCTACAATCAGTGTTGAGAAAAGGCCCAGAGCCATTCCTGATAACCCGTCTATAAAAACCTTGTATAAGAAACGGGATACAATATTATCTGATTTAGCGCTGCTCATAACTTAAGGGTATTATATATAATTAATAAATTCAAGTGGCAACAGCTGTGGCCACATCGGCAAAGATGCCGCCAGAAGCTTTGGCAAGGTCGTCGGGAGAAAGGATAAGCTGTCTGCCCCGTACTCCTGCGCTGACATAGATTTCATCAAAAAGTGTGGCTGTCTCGTCGATGAAGAGCGGGAACTTTTTCTTCATACCGATAGGGGAACATCCGCCTCTGATATATCCGGTAAGAGCAAGAAGCTCATCCATCTTAACCGGCTTTATCTCCTTGCTGCCGGAGACTGCCCTTGCCTTCTTGAGATTCACCTCAGACTCGGCGCTGACACAGAACACAAAGATAAGGTTCTTGTCGCTGCGCATGACAATGGTCTTGAATATCTTCTCAGGGGATACGCCTAATTTAGAGGCAGCTGAAAGTGCATCCAGATTGTCAGGATCCACATCATATCCTGTAACAGAATATCTTATTCCAAGGCCATCCAGGATGCGCATGGCATTGGTCTTCTTGTCACTCATCCTCTCTGCCGCTCTTGGTCTCTCTTATCTCTACATCAAATGGAATGCTGCTTAAGCGGAAACGCTTCCGGATCTTGTTCTTGATATAGCTGATATAAGCATCGGGGAAACGCTCTGCCCTGTTCACAAACAGGATAAACCGGGTGGGGAACACCTCGGGCTGTGTAGCATATCTTATTTTATACCTGATACCTTTGGCTGCTGGGACAGGATAGTCGTCCACCCACTCCCGGACCGCTTTGTTCAGATCTGATGTGCTGACCCTGGTGAAGAGCTGCTTCTTAACTTTGAAAACTGCATCCAGAAGCTTGTCGATACCCTCTCCTTCCTTTGCAGAAATAGGGACTACAGGTGCAAAATCCAGGATAGGGAACAGGAACTGGAGCCTGTCCTTCATGGCCTGCTCTGCATTCGGGATGTGGCTCTTCATATCCCACTTGTTCAGGACAATGACCACTCCCCGCCCCTTCTTGACAATCTGGCTTGCAATCTTCTTATCCTGGTCGGTGAGCCCTTCGGTGCAGTCCACCATAAGGAGCACAACTTCGGCCGCCTCTATGCTTCCGATAGCCCGGTTCACAGAATAGTATTCCACATCCTCGGTCACCTTCTTCTTGCGGCGGATTCCTGCTGTATCGAAGATAGTGTATTTTATATCCCTGTAGATGAACTGTCCCTCAATGACATCACGTGTAGTACCCGGGACATCAGAGACTATGGAGAGATTCTTTCCGGTAAGACAGTTTATAAGAGTGGACTTTCCTGTATTCGGCTTTCCAATGACAGAGAGCTTTATCTCGCTGATCCGGGCGTTTTCGGCCTGTTCCTGTGCCTCGTCTTCAGGCAGGTCGTTTTCCGGCGGAAGTTTTGCATCCAGGTATTCCCTCATCTTTGAAATCAGGGTATCTATGTTCCTGCCGTGGGCAGAGGAGATGCCGATAACTGTCTTGAACCCCAGGGAATGGTAGTTCCACACATCATCATCCTTCTCGGGGGAATCCAGCTTGTTTATGACCAGGAAAACCTTGTCGGTGTACTTGCGCATCTGTTGGATGATATGCTCGTCTGCACTGTTCAGCTCCCTTCCTTCCAGAAGCAGAAGGATAAGGTCGGCTTCTTCCAGGGAAGCAAGGCTTTTTTCTGTGATAAGGGAGGCGAAACCCTCCTTTGAGTAATCGATTCCACCGGTATCGATAAGCTTTATCTTCCGTCCGGCCAGGTCGCAGGTACCGCTTATGGGATCCCGTGTGACACCCGGGATGGGGTCGGTTATAGCTCTGCGCTTTCTCAAGAAACGGTTGAACAGTGTGGACTTGCCAACATTAGGCCGGCCGGCTATAACAACGCAGGGAAATTTTTTATCAGAGATAGATTCCAAATCTGTCATTATATTTTGTCCTGAGATAGTCATAAATCTTGGTTCCGTTGTCCATCTTCATTATTGCCGCAACTGTATCCTTGGCCTCGGTGAAAAGCACGTTCCTGATTATTTTCTTGATCACAGAGATGCTCTGGGAACTCATGGAAAGCTCATCAATCCCCATGCCTAAAAGAACAATTGCAGACAGCGGATCTGCAGCTATCTCTCCGCAGACGCTCACACTTATATCATGCTTCTTCCCTGCATCTATGATCATCTTTAAAAGCCGCAGGATAGCAGGGTTGAATGGCTGGTACAGGTAGGCGACACGCTCGTTGCCCCGGTCCATGGCCATGGTGTACTGGATAAGGTCGTTGCTTCCGATGGAGAAGAACGAGACCTTTTCTGCAAAGGCATCGGATGCCAGCGCTGCAGAAGGAACTTCAACCATCATTCCTATAGGGACATCCTCGTTTATCTTATAGCCTTCCTGCATAAGTGAGGCACGAACCTGAGCAGCAATCTCAAGGGCTTTCTCCAGCTCCTCCATGGTGGCAATCATAGGGAACATGATCTTAAGGCTTCCATGAACAGAGGCACGGTACAGAGCCCTGAGCTGGCAGATGAACATTTCCTGCTCGGTAAGGCTGTAGCGGATTCCACGCCAGCCTAAAAGAGGGTTACGCTCGCTGTTGTCCCCATGGTCTGCAAGCATCTTGTCCCCGCCGATATCAAGGGTGCGGACTGTGACACTCTGGCCGTTTGCCCTCTCAAGCAGCTTTTTATAGACTGCAAACTGCTTCTCCTCATCCTTCTGATATTCGTTCTGCATAAGTAGGAATTCGGAGCGGAAAAGGCCTACGCCGTCAGTTCCCAAAGCTTCTACATTCTCTATCTCCTCGGGGAACTCTATATTGGCTTTGATAAAGACACGTCTGCCATCGTCGGTCTGTGCCACCTTCTGAATATAGCGGCGCAGCGACTGGGCAATCTCGTGGTTTTTCTCAATGTTCTCGATATAGGCTTCGATTGTGGCCTTGTCCGGATCTATGACTACATTGCCGCCATAGCCGTCCACAATTATGGTGCAGTCCCGGTTTGCTTTCTGCAGGATATCCTGGACACCCAGCACTGCAGGAATTCCGAAAGCCCTTGCAATGATTGCGGTGTGGGATGTTCTTCCTCCAGCCTCAAGCACAATACCCTTTACCTTGGTCTTGTCCATGACAATGGCGTCGGACGGAAGGATATCGCGGGAAACCACCACGCACTCTTCATTCAGAGAAGTAAGGCTTCTGAGACAGCGTGATGTAAGTCTGCCAAGAACACGGCGGGCAATATCGCGGAAGTCGCTGATCCTCTCCTTTGCATAGGTGTTTGAAGAGAGTGATAGTTCTCCGATATATTCCTTGATAGAGGTGTAGACTGCAGCCTCTGCATTAACCTTGTATTTCTTGAGATATTTATCTATCTTTTCCCGGAATTCGGGATCGCTCAGCATCATGATATGGGTGTCCACCAGGAAGCTCTCGCCACTGGTCATGATGCCGCTGTTGACTACTTTAAGATTCTCAAGGTCGTTCCGTGCATCCTCAAAAGCCTTGTCCAGCCGCTCAAGCTCATCCTTGATCCGGTCAGGCTCAATTTTATATCTGGTGATATTGATCTTTTCTTCCAGGTAGAGAAATGCCTTTCCGATGTAGATACCAGGCGATGCCGGGATTCCCTTTAAAGTTTCCATTATTCCATAGTACAGGTTTTATGTTATTTACGCAAGTCAGCTATTGTATCCAGAATGGATTCAGAGATAGTGTTGAACTCAAGGCTGCTGCGTCTGCGGGGGTAATCCAGATTTACATCCTCCACCTTCACAATGCTGCCTGCATTCATTATTGCAACCTTCTTCCCAAGGTATACAGCCTCAGACACATCGTGGGTCACAAACACTATTGTCAAATGCCGCTCCTGATACAGGTGGATAAGCTCATCCTGAAGCTTCTTGCGGAGGAATGCATCCAGTGCGCTGAAAGGCTCGTCCATAAGCATTACATCGGGCTGACGGCACAGAGCACGCCCTATTGCGGCTCGCTGTGCCATACCGCCGGAAAGCTGGTTCGGATAAGCGTCGATAAACTCTAAAAGCTCAAGGAAAGAGAGGGTCTCGGACAGCACCTGCTCCTTCTCTTTATTGCTCTTGATATGTTTCATGGCAAGCATAAGATTCTGCCGTACTGTACAGCTGTTAAGAAGGCGTGGCTCCTGGAACACAAAGCCGCATCTTCCTGTCCCTTTTTCAAATGAAATGGAACCTTTGTCGGGAGCAAGCAGCCCGCCTATTATATGGAGCAGAGTGCTTTTGCCGCAGCCACTGGGCCCCACCACAGTGATGAAGTCGCCATCCTGTATGGAGAGGGAGATGTTGTCTACTGCAGTGATTGTCCTTTCTTTAAGGACAAACTGCTTGGTGATTCCAGATACAGAAATATCACTCACTTTTCACATCCTCCACCCATGGACAGAGCTTTGCAAGAATAAGTAGACACATCTTGTCCATAAAAAGGCCCATTACACCGATGGTGATGATGCCTGCATAAACCACATCGGTCTTGGCCATCTCCTCGGCATCCAGAATCATGTAGCCTATGCCGCTTGATGCTGCAATCATCTCTGCAGCTATAAGGGCACGCCAGCTGTTACCCAGTGCTAACCTGAGTCCGGTGATAACCGAAGGGGCAGCCTCGGGAATAAGAATATACCGTATTTTCTCGAACCTGGTCAGGCCCAATGAATCTCCCATGACCAGAAGCTTCTTGTCCACATTGTTGAGTCCCGACAGTGTGTTCAGGAATATAGGGAAGAAGCAGGAGAGCACAATCACAGCAAGCTTGGAAGCCTCGTCTATGCCGAACCAGAGGATCAGAAGCGGAATCATGGCAAGAGGAGGAACATTCCGAAGGAAGTTCATAAGCCCGTCGAAGTAAGAGAAGAACTTGCGGAACGAGTGGAACAGCACTCCCAATGGAATAGCGAATATAATCGTGAGAGAAAAGCCTCTGAATGCCCTGACAAAGGAGGTTGATACATTGCGCTGCAGCTCATCCCGCTCCAAAAGGCGCTTGAAAGCGGCAAGAATACGGTCTGGCGGCGGGAACAGGAATGCGTTCACATGGAAGTATCGCACCACCAGCCACCAGAGAAATATTATGAGTGCAGGAACAGCACATTTCTTAATCAGCTTTGTCATTGCAATCAATGTAATACATAAACTGATTTAATTCAATTATCAACCTTCAGTTCCAGAAAAAGTCGCTGTCCCCATAGCGGCGCATCTGCACTGCATCCAGAACATGTTCCTTCTTCAGCATGATATCGGTATATCCTGTCATATCTGCTATAGTCCTTGCAATCTTGAGCACCGAATGGCAAGCCCTGGTTGAAAGGGAGAACCGCTTTACTGCCTTTGCAAACACGGCCTGGGCAT
>JAFZIU010000108.1 GCA_017554185.1 Spirochaetia bacterium | reverse complement strand
GGTGGCCAGGGATACCTTGAGGGCGTTGTTGGCATTCTCCAGTTCCAGGGTGCGCTGAGAAACCCGCTTTTCCAGCTGGGCGTTGAGCTCGTAGAGCTCCTTCTCGGCCTTCTTTCTCGGGGTGATATCCCGCAATGTCATAATAAGCGAGGACTTTTCCTCCAGGTCGGCCAGGGCAATCTCAGCATAAAGGAGTGATCCGTCCTTGCGCATAAGTATGGCCTCAAACTGCACCGGCTTCCCGGCCATGGCCTCCTTGGCATATTCCCGGTACGGCGCCGCGTTGTCCACCCCTTCCTCGTAGGCCTCGAATACAAAGTCCAGCGGGTTCCGTCCCACCAGTTCCTCTGGCGGATACCCTATAAGGGCGGCAGCACTCTGGTTGAAGTAGCTTATCCTGCCTTCCTTGAGCACCACAAGGCCGTCGTTTACGCCATGGAATACAGCCTGGTACTTCTTTTCACTCAGCATAAGCTCGTTAGTACGCTTCTCTATAGTCTCTTCCATAATCTTTATACTATGGCGTACAACCCGCCGCCTGGAATAGACAAGCAGGATGGAGAAACATACCATGATAGCCACAACCACAAGGCCCAAGGCCATGGCCTGCCGGTGGAACTGGCGGAGCGGGCGGTTTATCACTTTCTCGGAGGCCCCTACCAGCACTATAACCTTCTCGTCCATTATGCTGAAAGAATCCCATGCCACCAGTGCACTGTGGGATTTTCCCAGCATGTCCATGACTTTGAACTTACGGTTTCCAGAAACCTGGGAAAGAATATCATTCATAGGGAAGCTTTCGGTGTTTATGCCGTCTAGATTCACATCATGGATGTTGTGCCCTATGTTTCCTGGTTCAATATCTACAATGACAGTTCCGTTCTTATCAAGGAAAAGCTCGTCGCCGGAAAAGCCAAGCCTGGCAACAAAGCTGTACTTCTGGATGATGCTGCCTATATTGACTGCAACTCCTATCACTCCGGTCTTCCGTCCGTTCCGCCAGATAGGAACCAACTTTATGGCCAGCTGCATATCCTTGGTTATGTAAAGAGGCGGCACATAATTAAGGCCACCTGCAATCTTGCTCTGGTATTTATCTATATAGGAAAGTATAAGCTCCTGGGCCGCCTTTCCCTCGCCTCCTATGGAGAAGCTGCGGTATCGGACATTGCCGCTGTCGTCCACCACTATAAAAGCAGTTACCTCCTGCTTACTGGTCTGCACCAGCTGGAAGAAGCTGTTGGACATTTCCCGCTCCCCGGTGAAAAGATCCCGGCAGTAAAGCTGGATTATATCTATATTATAAAAGATGGAATTAAGGTTGTCCTCGATAGCCTGAGCCACCATCCTCACCTGGAGGATCTGCTGATTTTTATATATATTTTCATTCCGTACCTTGGCACGGTTGTTGATTACTGCTGTTGCCAGAAAAAAAAGCACCAGTATGAGAATGGCGGATGCAATGAAGTTTATGATAATCCGCCGGGGGAACAGGGTGTTTCGTATTGTATGTGAATCCTGTCTCATAAAAAAAAGCCCTCCCCGAGGGGAGGGCCATAAGCGTCAGTATTTGATACCGACTCTGATATACTTTTGGGATTTGGAGACTTCAACAGCCTCGTTGATCTTATCAAGAGGGAATACCTCGCCCACAAGCTCTCTGTATGGATATTTGTCCTGATTGTCCTCAAGGAACTTAAGAGCAATACCAAGATGCTTCGGGTTATAGTTGTGGATACCCTTGATGGTAAGATACTTTCTGGTGATATTATTGGCATCGATATTGAGCGGTGTCGGGTTAACCATACCGGCAATCATATACCGTCCGCCAGTCCGCAGCACTGCGATAGCCTGGTTTGCAGCCTCTGCCCGTCCGCAGAACTCAAGAGCTACATCAACTCCGTTAGGAGCGAATTCCTTGATCTTCTTGGTCAGGTCATCTCCCTGATAATCTTTCAGGTTGATAGTCTTGGTTGCACCAAATCTCTTTGCATCCTCAAGGCGGGAATCAACAACATCGGTGATGATGATTTCCTTTGCCCCTGCAGCTGCAGAAAGAGCACAGCAGTTAAGTCCCAGAAGTCCGGCACCCTGTACCAGAACTACATCTCCCTTGTTAACGCCGATGGTCTCAACTGCATTCACTACAGTAGCCAGAGCGCAGTTAGCAGGAGTTGCAACTTCGTCAGAAAGCTTGTCAGAAAGCTTGAACACAGTTGTTCCAGGCAGAATATATACATATTCGCCGTAGCCGCCCACCAGACCAGACTTGATAGCCGGGTCGTTGCAGCTGGTGTGTCCATATTTCTTAAGCTTTACACACTTCTGTGGCAGACCGATCTTGCAGTAGAAGCACTCGCCGCAGGAAGCCATGATTGTCCAGGAGATACGGTCACCTACTTTGAGTGTGTTGCCATAGCCGTCTTTCAGGTTAGGGGAACCCAGCTTCTCTACAGTACCGATAATCTCGTGTCCGAGGATAAGAGGTGTAGCCTCTTTTCTTCTTCCCATAATAGTGTGCAAGTCTGATCCGCAGATAGTTGCAAATGTGACTTTAACCAGAATAGCCTTTTCCTCAAGTGTCTGAGGAATCTCAAACTCTTTAATCTCAATAGGCTTTCCTGCTTCTTCAAAAACAGCAGCCTTACAACAACATCCCATTTTTTACCTTCCTTTAAAATCAACCGCCCTGTGTGATTACTTTGCTTGGCAGCCAAGTAATCAGCCATGGACATGTACAGCAAAGAACCAGACCGAGCTCCATGATAGCCCAGAATGGAATAGTACCCATGTAGATATCCTCTGTTGTAACTCCCTCAGGTGCAATACCCTTAAGATAGAAGAGGTTGTATCCGAATGGAGGTGTACAGAAGGAGTCCTGGAGCATTACAGCCATTGAAACTGTGAACCACATGATGTCGAATCCGATCTCTTTACAGATTGGGATATAGATAGGCATTGTGATCATCAGGATAGCTGTCCAGTCAAGGAACATACCCAGGAAGAAGCAGATAAGCATCATTACTGCGAAAGTTCCCCACTTTCCAAGACCGATTCCAAGAATCAGGTTCTGGATAACGGCACCACCACCAAGACCCATGAAGATAGCTGTAAAGAATCCGGCACCTGTCATTACGATAAGTACCATGGATACTGTATTTGCTGTATCCATCATAATCTTTACAAGGCCCTTCCATGAGAACTTGCCGTAGCAGATCCACATAACGAATGCACAGAATGCACCTGCTGCAGAAGCTTCGGTAGGAGTTGCCACACCGGTGAACAGTACACCAAGAACTGCAACGATAAGAAGCAGCGGTGGAACCATGTTAAGAATAAGCATCCTGATAAGCTGCGGGGTAGTAACCTGTCTTCTTACTTCTATCGGAAGAGCTGGTCCCTTCCAAGGGTATCTCCAGCACTGATACAGTGTGTAGATACAATACATAAGAGCAAGTGCAATACCAGGCAGGACAGAACCTGCGAACAGCTGTCCTACAGAACAGCCAGAAAGCTCTGCCAATACCAGAAGCATGATGCTAGGCGGAATAAGAATACCAAGTGCAGATGAACCTGCGATAGAACCACAGGCCAGCTTCATGGAATAATTGTTTTCCTTCATAATAGGAAGAGCAAGTACTCCCATGGTTACACAGGAAGCTCCTGTTGTACCGGTACAAGCTGCAAGCAGTGTAGATACAATGATAACTGCAACTGCAATACCGCCGCGGACCGGACCGAACAGATACTGCACCGATTTGAACAATCCTTCCGCCATACCCGACTCACTCATAAAGTTTGCCATAAATATGAAGTAGAGGATCGCTACGTAGGTGTAGTTTGACATCTGTGCATTGAACTTATTCATGAACAGTGCTGGGAAAGAAGAATGATATCTTGAGCTCAACCAGCCGAAAATAGTAGCCAGACCGCCAAGTACGAATGCCAGCGGATGGCCCAGGAAAAGTCCTCCAAGAAGACCTAAGAACATTGCCACGGCTACAAAGCCGGAGGACATTGCAAAACCACTGAAACCCATTATTTTGCCCCCTTGTAGTTGTCGCCGTCAATAACCATCTCGATTCTTCTCATGAAGATAGCAAAACCCTGGAGAAGAAGAAGGAAAGACATTACAGGAATAATAGTTTTCTGAAGATATATAGGTGCTGGATACTCTGACCAGGAAACCTCATGGATTGCCCAGGAATCTGCTGCGAACTTGATTCCCCTCCAGAATACGATTCCGACGGATGGGAAGAAGAAAATACAGTAAGAGATGATATCCAGGATTCCCTGAACTCTCTTGCTGCATTTTCCAGATACGATGTCGATAGCAACGTGGGCACCATTCTTAAGTGCGTATGCAGCACACATAGTAAAGTGGAATGCATAGATCATTGTTGTGACCTCGAATACCCAGTCGTTTGCAAAGTGCAGGACATACCGGGTGAAACATTCGTAGACCATAATCAACATTCCGATAAAAGCAGACCACATACAAATCTTACCGGTCCAATCGCTGAGTCCATCGATGGCGGCAGATATAGTATTTGCCAGTTTTCTCATTTTTTTGAATTCTCCTAACTAATTATGCTCATTAATTTCGAAGGAAAAGTAAAAAAGGCGCGAGCTATCAGGGATAACCCGCGCCCCTTTGATTTTTAGAAAATCAACACTTCCTTATTTGATGAAGCTCTTCAGCTTAGCAAGGTCAGGAAGCTGCAGATCTGCATAACCATGTCCGTAAACAGAGTTAAGCTGTCTCCAGTACTGGTACTCGTGCATATAAGAAGCCATTGAGTATGCGCATTCTGCGAACAGTGGGTTCTTGGAAGCGAAATCATACATGATCTCTCTTGACATCTCAGAAAGTCTCTTGAGGTCAGCTTCTGGCAGCTGATATGACTTAACGCCAACTTCGTCTCTGAACTTGTTGGTGTAGATACCGGATGTTCTATCCTCCATTGCCAGAGTCTGCATAGCTGTTGCCTGAGCACAGATCTCAATTGCAGCCTTCAGCTGGTCTGGAAGTGCGTCGAATTTAGCCTTGTTGAAAAGCAGACAGCACATTGAACCTGGCTGGTGCCAACCTGGGTGTGAAGAATACTTTGAAATTTCGTTGTATCCCAGACCCCAGTCGAGGTATGGAGTACAAGACTCTGCAACGTCGATAACGCCAGTCTGCATAGCCTGGTATACCTCAGAAGACTGGATACCAACCTGAGCAGCACCGAGTTTCTTCAGGATCTGGCCCTGTGCAGAACCGGACATTCTGATCTTAACTCCCTTATAGTCTTCCAGAGACTTGATTGGCTTTGTTCCTCTAGGACCAGACTCGATTGTGATCGGTCCGAATGGAATTCCGTGGATACCAAACTTCTCGTAAGCTTTGTGGTAAATCTTCATACCTTCTCCGATGCTGCCTGGCTTGCCAACTTCATCATTCATTCTTCCTGCGAAGCTTGGATCGTAGTAGATCCAGTTGATGTAGTCATATGCATCCATCCACATTGGCCATGAAGAGAGCAGGTTGAATACTGTGTCTTTTCCAGCCCAGTATCCTGGATAGTCAGATCCGATCTGTGCAACATCGTCTTTTACTGCATCGAGAACCTCTTTTGGTCCTACGAGAGCGTTTTCTACGAAGTAGTCGATCTTAACTGTGCTTCCTGCCAGCTGAGTCAGTCTAACGATGAACTCGTGGTCCTGGTCACCAAGGTGATACTGTGGTGCCCAGCAGGAAACCATCTTCCAGTTGTAAGTCTGTGCAGGAGCTGCTGCGCCGCCAGCTGCTGGAGCTGCTTCGCTGTTTCCGCCTGCGAAAACACTTAATGCAACAAAAAGCATCAAACATGTTAACAATACTTTTTTCACTTTTTTTCTCCTTTTTGAAATATTGTGTTTCTTAATTATATATCAAAATTTATAATCGTCAAACACTTTTTTTATAACAAAACATAAAAACGGCAGAAAACTGTTTCTATATACAAAAACGAGTAGGGAGATTTCCCTCTTTGTTTTTTCTTTTGGGCAAAATGAGAAAATAAAATTGTCCTTTTTTGAACTATAATAACTTTATTTACAAAATTTGATAATAAAATATCATAATCCGGCTATGGAATTGTACAAAATGTTATAGCATGATATATATAAAGGTAGTATTTTGTCCTGAAATGAATTCAGAATGACAGAAGGTGGTGCATATGAAAAAGTTTATATTCTGGTTGTTTTTCCTTATTATTATTGCAGGAGTTGTATTCTATTTCGGGTGGATCCGGGTGCCTGAGAACAATGTAGCCCTGGGCTTTTCCACTATCACAGGCTATGACACCGCATTTATGGAAAGCGGAAAGCTGAACTGGAGATGGCAGAAGCTTGTCCCCAAGTGCTATATACTCAAAATGTATCAGCTGGAGACAGAAAGTGCCGAAGTGTCGGTATCCCAGGCCCTTCCTTCCGGAGACCTTTATGCATCAGAGATGGCAGGCAAGCCTGATTTCTCGTTCGCAGTAAAATATGCGGCCACCTATAAAATAAAGGAAGATTCTCTGTATGGAATGGCTACATCCGGAGTGCTGGGGGATGATGGCATTTCCTCTTTCTATGCATCAGTGAAAGACAAGATCCAGAATACTGCAGCATCACTGTTGGGCGAGGAGATATCAAAGGCTCTGAATGGAAGCACTTTCTCTCAGAAGGCACTGGAGAATGGCGTCAAGGCCCGTATCCAGGAACAGCTGGCTGATGTGGATATCATAAGCTTTGAGACTGTAGAGGCTAAGTTCCCCGATATCGAGTTGTACAAAGCTGCCAAGGCAAAATATATGGAGAACATGGAGAAGAAGCAGGAGATAGCAGCACAGCAGGAGAAGGAGACAACAGACTTCAACACAAAGATTGACCAGCGCATCGAACTTTTGAAGAAGTATGGCGAGCTTTTGACACAGTATCCTATTTTAATAGAATATTTCAAATCGAAGAATGAAAGCCTGCTGCCCGAGGGTGTGGATCTGACAGACATCATCAAATGAGGCATCTATGGACATTTTAGTTGCAACTGGAAATAAAAACAAAATAAAAGAGCTTTCGCAGATCATGCCGGAGCACCGGTTCCTGACACCGAAAGATCTTAACATTGAATATGATTACGACGAGACCGGCACCACATACTGCGAGAATGCACTGGGCAAGGCGCTGTGCCTGCACAAGCTGGTAGGCAAGCCTGTCCTGGCCGAGGATTCGGGGCTTTCGGTACCTGCCCTTAATGGAGACCCTGGAATTTATTCAGCCCGCTATGGAATGAAGGAGGGCCTCAAGCTTTCAGACCCTGAGAAAAACGCATACCTTCTTAAGAATATGGAAGGAATAAAAGACCGCAAGGCTTTCTTCGTATGTTCTATGGTGCTGGTGATGAACGAATACCGCTACTTTGTGGTTCAGGAGACCATGGAGGGAGAGATCGCCTTCGAGCCTGCAGGAGAGAATGGCTTCGGCTACGACCCGGTGCTCTATATCCCTGCATCTGGAAAGACTGTGGCACAGATGTGCGATGACGAGAAGAATGCACTGTCCCACCGCGGAAAAGCAGGACGGAAGATGAAGCTTATCATAGAGTCGCTTGCCAAGGAACTGGACTGATGAGCAGTGCAGAAATCAAGACCAGAGATCAAATAAGAAAAGAGGACAAGTGGGATCTCTCTTCCCTCTTCAAGAGTGAGGCAGATTGGGAGAAAGCCCTGGCCGAGATGAACACCATCATCCCTACCCTCTCCCGCTTTAAAGGGACATTGGGACAGAGCGCAGAAAAGCTTGCCGAATGCCTAAAGGCAATGACAGCATTCCAGATACTTGCAGAAAAGACAGGCAGCTACGCCATGCTCCAGTTCTCTACCGATGGAAGCGACCCGCAGAACCAGAAGCGGTATGGCCTTTATATTTCGGCAGCCACAAAGGCCGAGGCAGAAACCAGCTATCTGGTGCCCGAGATTCAGGCGATTGATGATGATAAGATGAAGCAGTTCATGCAGTCCCCGCTTCTGGCCGACTACACAATATATCTTTCAAAACTGCTGCGTCAGAAACCCCACATCCTGTCAGAGAAAGAAGAGAAGCTTCTGGCACTTCACTCCGAATCGGACATGACAGCACACAAGGCATTCTCGGCCCTTACAGATGTGGACATGGAGTTCGGCACCATAACAGAAGGCGGCGAAGAAAAACCGCTTACACAGTCCACATTCACATCATTCCTGCAGAGCAAAGACCGCGCAGTGCGCCAGAAGGCTTACCAGCAGTTCTACCAGGGATTCGACAGGCACAAGAACACAATAGCAGCCCTGTATGCAGGGAATGTACAGCTGGATATATTCGGTGCAAAGGCCCGGAACTACGGCAGCGCCCTGGAAGCAGCCTTAAGCCCCGACAATGTGCCCCAGAGCGTTTATGACAATCTTATAGAAACAATGCACAGGCGGTTCCCGGTGCTGCACCGCTACTACGAGCTTAAGCGACAGGCGCTGAATCTGGATAAGCTTGCACACTATGATGTTTATATGCCTTTCACATCTGCTGTTGAAGTTAAGCATACCTACGAAGAGGCTGTCCATGAGGTGATCGAGGCAGTCGCCCCGCTGGGGAGTGAATACTGCAGCGTCCTTAAGCAGGGGCTTATGGGTGGCTGGGTAGACAAGTACGAGAACAAAGGCAAGAGATCTGGCGCATTCTCGGCCGGCTGTTACACAGGGTGGCCATATATTCTCCTTAATTATAAGGAAGACAGACTGAGGGACCTGTTTACGCTGGTGCACGAGGGAGGCCACTCCATGCACTCATACTACAGCGTCAAGTCCAACCCGTTCCCAAACTACGACTACACCATATTCGAGGCCGAGACTGCATCCACATTCAACGAGCAGCTTCTGGCGCGGCATCTGATGAAAAAATACGCCGATAATCCCGAGATGCTTCTGTACCTGGCAGGCAAACAGGCCGACGACTTCGTGGCTACCGCCTTCCGGCAGACCATGTTTGCAGAGTTCGAGAAAAATGTGCATGCACTGGGCGAATCGGGCGTGCCCCTTACTCTGGAACTTTTCCGCAGCGAATACCGCAAACTGCTGGAGGCCTACTTCGGTCCTGGCGTGGCCCTGCCGGAAGAGGCCGACCTTGAAGGCCTGCGGATACCGCATTTCTACAGAGCTTTCTATGTATATAAGTATGCAACCGGCATCTCAGCAGCAGTGGCCCTGACCGATATGGTTCTTGGAGGCGGCGAGGCAGAGCGCAGGCGCTATCTGGGCTTCCTCTGCTCCGGCGGCAGGCACTATCCGCTTGACTCTCTTAAGAAAGCTGGTGTGGACATGAGCACACCGGCACCGGTGGAGAAAGCAATAGACTACTTTGCCAGTCTGCTTGATACGATTGAAAATTTAATGAAAAAGTAACTGTATAGTTATTGACAACGCAAGGTTGATTTCTATATAGTGTATTTTACCTGCGGCGATGGTGAAATTGGTAGACACGTTAGCTTGAGGGGCTAATGGAAGTAATTCCATGAAGGTTCAAGTCCTTTTCGCCGCAAAATAAAAGAAACCAGCCTTGTGCTGGTTTTTTTATTTTAAGCCCATGAAGAAAAGGACTTGAAACCCGAGGTGCGCCAAGCAAGTGCGCAGGAATGAGCGCTGAGGGGGCGGGCCGTAAGGCCAAGTCCTTTTCGCCGCAAATAAGAAACCCAGCCATGTGCTGGGTTTTTTTGTGCCCGTGCGGGCCATTAGGCCAAGTCCTTTTCGCCGCCATACCACCCAATTCATATTTTTTAAACTTTTTTTCTCTAAAATTGAAGCAAAATTGATTTTTTTTGCGTAAGTACAGGTAAAGACATTCAGGAGGAATATATGCTGTATATCTCAAAAGAAACTATCATTGCAAAATACACAGATAAATCAAGATATAAACCAGAATACATTTATGATGATGTTTATGTTGATGAAGAAAGAATAGTTCTATCAAAGAAAAACAAGCTCGAAAAAGAAATCTTTGATAGGGAATTGAAAGCTGCAAAGTGTTTTTCTAAATATTTTAATTGTGAGGTTTTTCTGCTGCCAGAGGGTGATAAACAAGGAAATGCAATTTACATAGAAAAGAACACAAATCCAGATGCAATTACTTTAGGAATCTTCATTGATTTCAAACAGACAAAGGGTACAAACACTTCAATAACACGGCAGTTTGAAAGAGGAATAGGACAAGCCGATGCTGTTTTATTATCTTTTAAGCATAAAGTTAAAATTAGTAATATTGAAAAGTGGATCAATGGAAAACTGAAGGCAATGAAACACAATCATGATGGGTTTGTGGTCATCATTGAGAACTTTGAAAACAAATACAGGGTATATGAAATAAAAGAAGGGAAGCTCTCGTTTGAGAAGAACTTCCCTCTGATTGCCCGACGGCTTTCGTCCTCAGGCAATTAAAATATATCTTACCCAAAATAGAATGTCAACATTTTAGTTGCCCCCGGAACAGATTTCCTCATTAATATAGAAGACCACACAGGAGGTATAAAGTTATCCGGCAAAGCTGCCGATGATATAGATACATTTTTTGGATATAGGAAATTCGGGCAAAAATAGGGGCAAAATTTTTTTAAAAAAATACTTGCCATTATATTGCGTGAATGTTATACTATGTCTGAATTATAAATTGGAGGGGAGTAAATTCGAGCTGTTAGTTCGGATCCCCCAAAACAAAGGAGAACAAAAAAAATGAAAAAACTTTTAGTTTTGGCTATGATTCTTGTACTCGCTATGCCTATGTTCGCTGAAGTAACAATTTTCGGCGAGTTCGACTATTACATGGTTAATGGTTTCGACAGCGATGGCGGAGACAATGGTAACTCTTTCGTTGACAAGTGGGACAAGGGAGAGGTTGACTTCAAGGGTGGAATTGGCGACAACAGCCAGATCAGAATTGAGCTTGAAGAGGATGGTTCCTGGGATGGAAGACATCCTGCTCACGCTGAAGGAACTCCTTCTTTCAACTATTTCCGTGTAATCACAGACTGGGGAAAATTCTTCGGCCTTGATGGAATCGGAATCAAGACAGACATCGGTCTGAACAGCTATGAGACATTCGATAATGTTGACTTCACAGGTTACAACTATGAGAATGCAGATTCTGCACTGTTCCTTGGCAACCCAAGTCTTCAGAAAGATTTTGGATGGAAGCTGTCTCTCAGCTTCGTAGATGGTCTGGTACAGCCATACTATGCAATGAACTTTGATACAGTAGCAGAGAAGTATGCTGCAGATGCAGAAGCTCAGTTTATCGTTGGTTCTGGTTTCGACTTCAACGGAATGGGTCTCCCACTGTGGTTCGAGGCTTACTTCCACAAAGGACCTGCTGAAGATGTTAACGATTTCGGTATCGAGGCTATGTATGACCTGGCTATCGCTGACATGAACTTCAAGCTTGGTGGATTCTTCAGAAATGCTTCTAACGGCGATGACAGAGGATCTTCATGGGGCTTTGGTGTTCAGTTCGCAGCATTCGGTGCAACAATCGATGCATCTGCTGAAGGATACTTTGGCGAAGATTTCTGGGGTAGAGACAACTCTCCATTCTCCGTACTCGGTATTTCTGCTGCATATGACATCCTGGACTGGCTGGCTGTTAACGCAGGTATCTCCCTGGCATTCGGCGACTACAAGGAAACCGTTGTTGGAGACAAGGCATTCCAGTCATTCGAAGCTGGTGTTATCGTAAAACCAGACAAGGGCGTAAAGTATAAGCTCGGTTACATCTTTGCTGAGGAAGATGCAGTTGGTGGCGGAACACTTACAACAAGAACTCTTAACACCAAGAAACTTGCTGGTGAGAAGGGCGGACTGTACTTCGTTACACAGATCGACTTCTAATTTAACCATTAGTTAGAAATCAGGCCTCCAGAGCAATCTGGAGGCTTTTTTATTGCCCAGATTGACAGATTCATAACATGACCATATAATGACTATATTGGAGGCACTATGACAGTTCCTTTATTTGATGTCAAGGCAAAACTTAGCGAATATGTCACTCTGGCAGAACAGGGCGAGGTTGTGGAGATAACCAAGCATGGCAAGACCTCTGCTGTAATTGTAAGCTTGAAAGAATATGAGCAGCTGAAAAAAAACTACCACCCCTCCTTTGTGGAACAGCTTGCACTGTGGAAAGCAGAGACCGGTGGGCTCACCCAATCAGAATATGATGACTTCAATAATGCCCTTAGACGAAATAAAGAGGTCTACACTGCCAAGGAGGATATGTTTTGAGAAGCATATATCTCCTTGACACCAATATAATTTCCCAGGTCACAAAACCGGAGCCAGATGAAGCAATAATGACCAACCTGGAGCTGCATACCGGCAGCTGCGCCATAAGCAGCATAACCTGGTTTGAGCTTCTGAATGGTGTTGCCCTGCTGCCTGGTGGGAAACGGAAAGAAAAGCTGCGCTCTTTCTTATTTGATTATGTTCAGCCCTCATTCCCGATTATCCCCTACGATGACCATGCTGCGAGTATCAATGCTGACATAACCGGAAAGCTTATCCCTATGGGCAAGCCCACCCCTATCCTTGACACCCAGATTGCATCTGTCGCAATTGCCAACAATATGATCCTGGTGACAAGCAACACAAAGGATTTCGAAGTCTTTGCAGAGCACTGCTCCCTTTCCCTTGAGCAGTGGGGTTAAATCAACTGCTGATAATCACGCTTTGCATAGAAGACATGCATAATTGTCACAACTTTTTTCTTGGGACTGTCATCAATCAAATATAATGCTACATAATTATTTTTAAAAATGAAACGGTGATAACCTTTCTGCTGTAAGCCAGGAAGAGGACATAGAGAAAACATATATGGAGAATCTTTTAAATATCCCATCTGCTTGTTAAAATCTTCCAGCAGCCCTGCAGCAGCACGAGGATTTCCAAGTATATCAGAAATATATTTTACTATCTCCTCTAGTTCCCGTCTGGCAAAATCAGTAATCTGAACTTTATAGCCCATATTTTTCCTTTATATCGGCGACAGCCATACCAACATCAGAAACTTTACCGTTCTTAAGATCTTCTTCAGAAGCTGCCAGTTTGCTGTAAAGGTCATTAAGAAAGAGACTCTTTTTATAAGTTTCCATACTCATAATAACCAGATCGCCATATCCATTTTTTGTGATAAAAACAGGCTCTTCACTCTCATGGCATAGAGCTGAAATTGCAGCTGTATCTTTCAAATCTCTAATTGGAACTATCTGTGGCATATATTACTCCTCTATCCGTGGGATAATTGTACCACATATCTGTCTAAATGTCCATATACTCTTAACTCTTTTCTCTTTTTCCGATATACTGGGATACATGATCAGTACAAGCAGCATTACATTGAAATATGGCGAGCGCATCCTGTTCAAGGATGTGAACCTCAAGTTCGCACCAGGCAACTGCTACGGCCTTATCGGGGCCAACGGCGCAGGTAAATCCACCTTTTTGAAAATCCTTTCGGGAGAGATAGAGCCGTCAGAAGGCGTTGTGACAATCACTCCAGGCGAGCGTATGTCGGTGCTCAAGCAGAACCACTTCGAATTCGATGAATATACAGTCATGCACACCGTAATCATGGGCTACAAGAAGCTTTATGATGTTATGGTGGAAAAGGATGCCATCTATGCAAAGGAGAACTTCACCGAGGAGGACGGCATAAAGGCATCGGCCCTGGAGAGTGAGTTTGCCGAGATGAACGGCTGGGAGGCAGAGCCTGAGGCTGCTACCCTGCTGGCAGGCCTTGGAATCCCTGAGGAGATGCATGACAAGCTTATGAAGGAACTGGACGGCGGTGACAAGGTGCGTGTGCTCCTGGCCCAGGCACTTTTCGGAAACCCTGATATCCTGCTTCTGGACGAGCCTACCAACCACCTGGACCTTGAATCCATCAGCTGGCTGGAGGATTTCTTAAACCACTACAGCAATACTGTGATTGTGGTCTCCCACGACCGTCACTTCCTTAATTCGGTGTGCACCCACATTGCCGACATCGACTTCGGCCAGATCAAGCTATATGCCGGAAACTACGACTTCTGGTACATGGCAAGCCAGCTGGCTGCAAAACAGCGCAAGGACGAGAAGAAGAAGCGGGAGGACAAGATTGCCGAGATGAAGGAGTTCATCCAGCGATTTGCCTCCAACGCTGCAAAATCAAAGCAGGCCACTTCGCGCAAGAAGGTTATAGAAAAGCTTACGCTGGAGGAAATGCCCTCCACCAGCCGCAAGTTCCCATACATCAGCTTCAAGCCGGAGAGGGAATGCGGGCGTAATATCCTGGATGTAAAGAATATTTCCAAGAGCATAGACGGCGTGCCGGTGCTGCAGAACTTCTCGCTGAATGTGCAGAACGGGGACAAGATTGCATTTGTCGGCCCTGACCACCTGGCCAAGACTACCCTTTTCCAGATTGTATCAGGCGAACTTAAGCCAGATGCAGGCAGCTATGAATGGGGTCTGACTATAAAACCGGCCTACTATCCAAAGGACAACTCAAGCTACTTCACCGACAAGATGAACCTGGTGCAGTGGCTCCAGCAGTTCACTACATCGGATGACGAGAGCTACTTACGTGGTTTCCTTGGGCGTATGCTATTCTCGGGCGACGAGGCCTTGAAGAGCGTGAATGTACTTTCCGGAGGGGAGAAAGTGCGGTGCATGCTGGCCAAGATGATGCTGAGCGGCGCCAATACCCTGATTTTCGACGAGCCCACAAACCACCTGGATCTTGAGTCGATACAGGCGCTTAACACTGGACTTACAGAGTTTACCGGTGTCATTCTTATGAATACACATGACCATCAGTTTGCAGACACTGTGGCAAACAGGATAATCGAGTTCTGCCCCGAGGGAAAGATAATCGACAAGCGGATGGGCTTTGACGAGTATCTGATGTCAGATGATGTAAAGGCACTCCGGGACTCCATGTACCATGAGCACCAGCGACTTTCTATCTAAGCCCTATACAGTGCGCCTTGAGAAGCTGCTTTCCAACGGCTGCAGCCTGGCCCATGTGGACGGCATGGCTGTGTTTGTTCCCTATGGAATACCAGGGGAAGAGGTGCAGATAGAAATAACAGAATCCAAGAAAGGCTATTTGATGGGGAGGATAATGGGTATTATCGACTCTTCCCCAGACCGGGTTATCCCGCCCTGCCGGCTCTTCGGCAGGTGCGGCGGCTGCACGCTGCAGCACATAGGCTACAGCAGGCAGCTGGAGCTGAAGCGCGAGATGCTGGCCGAGGCGCTGTCGCGCACAGGGCACATAGAAGCCCCGCCCGTGAAAGTGCACCCCTCTGAGCCTTACGGCTACAGGGTGCGGGTGCAGCTGCATCCTGCCCCAGGGGGCGGGGCCGGGTTCATGGCCAGCAGCTCGAATACAGTGCTTAAAGCCTCCAGCTGCAACACCTGCTGCCCCGGACTTAACCGGCTTCTGGCTGGCGGTGGTGCGGGTGCGGTCACCGCAGGGGGCCTTGATATAAAGGAGCGCACCACCTTCTTTGCCCCGGACGGGGAGCAGGTGTTCAGTGCAGCTGCCGGTAACCAGACCCTGGATATAGCAGTAAAGGGCAAGGTGCTCAAGGCAAGCCCCCAGTGCTTCTTCCAGAGCAACCGCGCTATGTTCGAGAAAATGCTTACAGTGCTGGACAGCATGGTGACTGGGGGCGGCACATACCTTGACCTTTACTCGGGCATCGGTGTACCCGGCATCTTCTTCCAAGACCGTTTCCAGCAGCTTATATTTGTGGAGGAAAGCCCTGTATCGGCCCGGTACGGAGCCCTGAATACCGGTCTCTATCTAAACTGCAGGTTCTTCAACATGAGGTGCGAGGACTGGACCAAGTCAAAGCGCAGGTGCAACAAGGCAGACACAGTATTTGCAGACCCGCCACGCACAGGCCTTTCAAGCGCAGTACGGCAGTACCTGGCAAAGCTGAAGGCAAAAAAACTGTTCTACCTTTCCTGCAACTTTGTCACCCTGGCCCGTGATTTGGGAGAGCTGGTGCGGTCCGGCTACCAGATAGATAGCTTTGATATGTTCGACTTCTATCCTCAGACTGCCGACATGGAATGTTTAGTAGGAGTATCGTATGGATCTTGATGAATTACGGAAAGAGATTGATGCAGTAGACACAGATATTGTAAAGCTTTTTGAAAAGAGGATGGAGATATCGGAGCGCATCGCCGCATATAAGCAGAAGACCGGCACACCAGTGCATGACCAGGCCCGGGAAAAAGAGAAGATCCTGAAGGTGCAGAACCTTACTCACACAGAATTCAACAGGAAACATATAGAGGAACTCTATACTGTACTTATGGCTTTAAGCCGGAAGCTCCAGGAGGAGAAGGCAAAAAAAAGTTGATCCACACCCGATTCGAACGGGTGACCTCCTCCTTAGGAGGGAGGCGCTCTATCCAGCTGAGCTAGTGGACCAACGGATTAACTATAATCAAAAACAGCCATTACTGCAAGGATGCTTTTTTCTTCTTTTCCTCGGCCTTAACCTGGTTCCAGAGTTTGATAACCTCTTCGGGCGAGCTGGCCTTGGCATCGCCGAACACATGAGGGTGCCTTCTGATAAGCTTGGAATTCACACCGGAAAGGACATGGTCGATGGAGAAACTTCCCTCCTCTTCCTTTATCCTGGCTATCATACCCAGTACTAAAAGAACATCTCCCAGCTCCTCGGCAAGATTCTCGTCATCCTTCTTGTCGATGGCCTCTATGGCCTCGTTACACTCCTCTAAAAGGCTCTTCTTAAGGCTTTCGGCAGTCTGCTTCCTGTCCCATGGACATCCGTCGGGAGCACGCAGTTTTTCTATAATTCCGCAGAACTGGTCAAAAAGCTCTTTTCTGTTTTCCATAGTAATCCTCACAACACCTGGAGAATGAAGGTCTTAAGGTACTGTCCTTCGGGAAAGGACATCTTGAGTGTATGATCAGCCGGCTGGGAAAGGACAGCAAGAATGCGCACATCACGGCCGCTCTGGCCCGATGCAATCCTTACGCAGTCCCTGAAATCCTCCATAGTCACAGCCCCGGAGCAGGAGCTGGTTATAAGGATATTGCCGCTGTCAAGCTTCTCAAGACACTTCCTGTTAAGCCGCACATAGGCTTTGCGCGCCTGCTCCACTGCATCGTGGGTCTTGGCAAAGGCAGGTGGGTCGCACACTATTATGTCGTAGGAGCCGGGCCTTACCATCTCAAGGTACTCGAACACATCCCGGTTCACAGTCTTGACATCGCAGGCTTTCTCGGAAATCTTGTTCAGACGGATCATCTCCTTAAGGAGTGACAGCGCCTTGTCAGATACATCCACACCTGTCACCTGCACTGCCCCGCCGGCTGCCGCAGAAAGGGAGAAGCCGCCCGAGTTGCAGAAAAGGTCAAGCACCTTCTTCCCTTTGGCCATTGTACGGAGGGCAAGCCGCGCATTGCGCTGGTCCAGGAAAAAGCCTGTCTTCTGGCCGCTCTGGCAGAGGGCTATCATCTTAAGACCGTTCTCGAAGAATATAGCCTTGTCTATGTTTTCACCGAAAGTGACCACAGGGGCCACAGAAGGGTCGTCTGAGCGCTTTACCACGCACTTTGGGGAAAGTACCTCCACCAGTGCCCTGGTGATTAAATCAGAGGCCTCCTCGAAGCCCTCTGCCCCAAGCTGGAACACGGCGATGCTGCCGAACACATCCACAATAAGGCCCGGGAACCCGTCTGCATCGCTGTGCACCAGCCGGAAGCCGGTGGTGCCGGCTTCGAGAAGCATGCGCTTCTGGTTCAGGAGGCTCCTGAACCGGCTGGTGAAGAAGGCTTGAGTAAAGCCCTCTATATGCTCCCGGCTCACCATCCGCACCCGGATGCTGTTCCTGCCGTGCCATGTGCCTGTACCCAGCATCTGGCCGTCGGCAGAGAGCACATCAACCAGAGAACCTGGCTTCAGGTTCAGGGAGCGGTCCACATCACGCTCTATTGCACCTGAGAAAACCCAGGGGTGGCCCCCCTTGAGCGGCACCTCCCTCCCCTTTTTAAGAACAACCTGTGGCAAAGACATTGTTTCTCCTTACGGCTTCTTGTCGCCCAGATACTTAAAGTACTCTATACCGGTGGAAAGAATCTTGTTGAAGGCCGGCACTGTCTGCTTATAGCTTTCCATAAGCCGCCAGAACTCGAAGAATTCCTCGTCCTTTGAATATGCATCTGCATAGATGGCAGTAGCCTCGGCATCGGCCTGTCCCTTTATCTCATTAGCCTTCTTATTGGCCTCGGAGATGATGGACATCCTCTCGTTAGTAAGCCTTCCAAGCCACTCAAGCTTCTTACCTTCTCCATAGGAGCGGTAAGCCTGTGCTATCTGGTTCCTGTCCTTGATCATCCTCTTGTAGACGCTCTCGGTAAGGTCGTCGGAATACTTGATCTGACGCAGGATAATATCGATAAGCTCAACTCCGAACTCCGGTGTAAGCTTGCTTGCTGCAACCAGCATCTCCTCTGACAGTGCATTACGACCGACCTCGATAGAATCGTAGATCACGATAGTCTGGGTCTGTCCGGAAGGATCCTTCAGCACCTGCTTCTTGGCGCCGTTCTCAAGCCCTTCGTCGATGCTCTCTTCAATGCTCTCTCCCTCCACCATAAGTTCAGACTCTCTCTTGATCTCGTTGATGACATTGGAGTTCCGGACAACCTCGCGGAGGAAATTCTGGGAAATAATGGTGCGGAGTGATGATTCGATGATCTCGTTGAGCCGTCCCTGAGCTGCTGTGATAGTGGTTACAGAGGCGTAGAACTTGGCCGGATCCACAATCTTCCAACGTGCGGTTGCATCAACCCATACGAAAAGCTTCTCTCTTGTAGGGATACGCTGGGATTCACCATCCCATGCCATAATCTTCTTCGGATACTTGGTCACCTTGTCCACGATAGGAACCTTGAACTTGAGACCTGCGTTGAATTCTGTCTTTATGATCCGTCCGAACCGGGCTACGATAGCCTGCTCCCCTTCGGAAAGGATATACATAGGGCCGGCTGCCACAAAAAGGACAACCAGAACCAGCAGTGCTCCTAATGTGATCTTGATGTCAGGTTTTTTCTTTGGGCTCATCTTGCACCTCCCTGACTCTGAAGATTCTTAAGGGGCAGGAAGTTCTCCAGGTTCTTGTCCACCAGGTCCCCTGCGTTGCCGCTCTTGAGCACAGACTCGATCATCTCGATATAGAGCCGTGTCTTGGTTATATCTTTGCTCTTGGCATACTCTTCATAAACAGAGTTGAAGCGTGCAGCCTCGCCCTGAGCCTGGTTCACCCTCTCCTTGGAATAACCCATGGCCTCCTGCACAATCTGGTCGGCCTGACCCCTTGCTTTCGGAATCTCGTTGTTGTAGGCCTCTTTACCTTCGTTGATGAAACGGTTCATATCCTGCTGAGCCTTGGTCACATCCTCAAAGGCATCCTGCACCTCACCCCTGGGCGGAACTATGTTCCTGAGCTTCACTGCAATAACATTGACACCCAGATTGTAGCTTCCAAGGACGCTGTTCATAAGCTCCTGGCCCTGAAGCTCTATGTTGTTTCTTTCCTCGCCTATTACATCCATGATAGTCCGGTCGCCCACCAGCATGTTAAGGGTGGACTGAGAGATATCCCTAATGGTCTTCTCCTTCTCCAGCACGTTGAAAAGCCATGCCCTTGGGTCTGTGATCCTGTACTGGATGATCCACTCCACATCCACGATGTTCAGGTCGCCTGTCAGCATAACCGATTCATCGGGATAGTCGTTGGTCTGGGAGCCACCGTACTCGTTGGTCCTGAATCCGAAGGACATGTTCTGGATCACCTGAGTTGGGACATTGTAGTTCCGCTCTAAGCCGAAAGGAAGCTTCATATGAAGTCCCGGCCCTGTGATTCGGTTGAATTTTCCAAGTAAAAGTATTACTGCCTCTTCCCGCTGGTCCACCTGATAGATACCGGTTGCCAGCATTCCCACAATAAGCACGCCAAGTATGATGGTGGTGAGTGTCTTGCGGCTTGGCATCTTGAACTGAGGGGGGCGGTAGGTGAAAGGAGGGTTTCTGTCACTCATTCTCTTCTCCTAAAAAAAAAGGGTTACCTGATGTAACCCCTTGTTGAACAAAATTAAAACTCAGGCCTTTGTAAGGAATCCCCTCTTAAGGCATGATGTACAAATCTTTACTGTCATAATTCTTCCATCAATAACTGTTCTCATCTTAAGAAGATTTGGTTTCCATACTCTCTTTGTTTTATTCTGTGCGTGGCTTACATTGTTTCCGGTCATTACACCTTTTCCACATAAATC
>JAFZIU010000107.1 GCA_017554185.1 Spirochaetia bacterium | reverse complement strand
TTATCCTTGAGAAGATTGGAGAAACTGCGGCTCTGGTGTGATGGAGCAGGTGAGAAGGTCATCTGGGTCTTCTCGGGACCGAAAAGGGTCTTGTTTACCGGTTCAGAAGGCTTATATGACGGTACTGGCTCTGCCGGCTGCTTTATGCCTGTCGATATCTCTTCGTCCTTTGGATAAAGACTGTCGGCGCTTCCTGCCGGTTTCTGCAGCTCTCCCATGTGCTGCTTTAATGCTTCTACAACTGTATGGTGGATCATGGGCAGGTTGTTTATCTTTACCTCCCGCTTTGCAGGGTGGATGTTGAAGTCCACCAGTGAAGGGTCTATCTGTATGAAAAGGAAGGCGGCAGGATAGGTTCCGCCCGGGAAATAGGCCGAAAGGCCGTAGCACACTGCCTGAACCAGTGCAAACTCCTGGATCGGCCGGCTGTTCACGTAGATATGGATATCACGGCGGTCACGGCGAACCACCTCAACCCCTGGAAACAGTATGGTTACAGAGTAGCCGTCGCACTTGGCCTCCACCTGATGATACAGCTTCTCGGGTGCCAGCGACGGGTAGGCATCGGCAACCCGCTTCTTGAGAGTCGAGGCAGGGAGGAAGGTGGAAAGCTTTCCCTCCAAAAACAGCTTGAAGGTGATGCCTGGGAACGCCAGTGCCTTCTCGTAGAACACGGTGCGGCAGCTGGAGGTCTCGGCAGCAGGGCTTTTCAAGAACTTGCGCCGGGCCGGAAGGTAGCAGAAAAGATCCTGTACGCTTACCACAGTACCCTTGTTTGCCTTTACAGCACCGTAATCTTTTACATTCCCGCCATCAATGGAGATGGTGCAGCCCTTGAAGCCGTCAAGAGATGTGGTTATCTCAAGCTTTGCCGAGGCAGCGATGCTGGCCAGGGCCTCGCCCCGGAAGCCCATGGTCTGTATGTTGAAAAGGTCGTCGGCAGAAGAAAGCTTGGAGGTGGAATGGGGCAGGAAGCAGATATCAAGGTCGGCCTTGGACATACCGCAGCCGTTGTCGATGACACGTATCTCCTTTATGCCGCCGCCGGTCAGGTAGACCGAGATCTCGCTGGCTCCCGCGTCTATAGCGTTGTCCAGAAGCTCCCGCACCACACTTGATGTGCGGTCTATAACCTCGCCAGCCGCAATCTTGCTGGCTGTAACCTTGTCCAGAACATGGATCCGTCTTTCTTCGCTCATACCTACAGTTTAACCGATACTGGACAAATTTCAACCCTTTAATATAATTGAGTCAGGAGATTACTATGGGAATGAATGACACTCCGTCCGGAGAACGGCTCCACATCGCACTTTTCGGAAAGAGAAATGCAGGTAAGTCTAGCCTGATAAACGCTATTACAGGCCAGGATCTGGCTGTGGTGTCCGAGATAAAGGGAACCACCACCGACCCTGTATCCAAGGCTATGGAGCTCTTGCCCCTGGGACCAGTGGTCATGATAGACACCCCGGGCCTGGACGATTCCGGTGCTCTGGGCGACCTGCGGGTAAAAAAGGCGTTCCAGGTGCTTAATAAGGCCGACATTGCCCTTCTGGTAGTGGATGCACAGGAAGGCTTTTCCCCCGATGACCAGCGTATCCTTGAGCGGATCAAGGCAAAATCCATTCCTTATATCATAGTGATGAACAAGAGCGACCTGGTTCCTGCGCCGGGCAAGGCTGACGAGCACACTATCTGGGTAAGTTCCACCACAAAGGAGAACATACATCAGCTTAAGGAGCTTATAGCCCATTCAGTAAAGCCGGAAGGCGAGGGAAAGCGGGTTGTTGGCGACCTGATCAGGCAGGATGATGTGATAGTTCTGGTTGTGCCCGTGGACAAGGCTGCCCCAAAGGGAAGGCTTATACTGCCACAGCAGCAGACTATAAGGGATATCCTGGACACCCAGGCCACCGCAGTGGTATGCCAGAACACCACACTGGCAGCCACCCTGAAGACCCTGAACAAGAAGCCTGCCATGGTGATAACCGACAGCCAGGTCTTCGCCGAAGTCTCCAAGATTGTGCCGGAGGACATCCCGCTGACATCCTTCTCCATCCTCTTTGCCCGGTACAAGGGCAACCTGTCCCTGGCAGTGAAAGGGGTGGCAGCCCTCAAGTCCCTTGAGGACGGTGATACTGTGCTTATATCCGAGGGATGCACCCACCACAGGCAGTGCGGAGACATAGGCTCTGTTAAGATTCCGCGGTGGATAGCCCAGAACACAGGCAAGAAGATAAATATAGAGCTTTCAAGCGGCACCGAGTTCCCTGCCGACCTGTCCAAGTACAGGCTGGTGGTTCACTGCGGCGGATGCATGCTGAACGAAAGGGAGATGAAGTACAGGCTCCGCTGTGCCGAGGACGAGGGAGTGCCTATAACCAACTATGGCATCCTGATTGCCTATGTCACCGGCATTTTAAAGCGTAGTGTGGCTCTTTTCCCTGATATTGCAGCACTTTTGGATTAATAGCATTTATTCTTTATTATGGCCTCGGGGTAGTAGTGCTTAAGGATATCCTTGAAGCCGATTCCCGATGCAGCCATACCCGCAGCCCCGGTCTGGTCAAGGCCTACGCCGTGTCCCCAGCCGCCCCCTATGAACATGAATGTGTCAGGCAGGCCGTTCCGTGCCAGCTGGTATTCGCATACAAAAAGGGAGCTTTTAAGCTTGCCGAGCCGTTCCCTTATATCACGGCTTCCGATGACCATAACCCCAAGTGTGCCCTGTACTGTAAGCTTGGTGACACGGCCGCTTATATCCCGGCTGTTCACCTGTATCCCTTTTATATAGCCGATGGAGTGCTGCGGGTCTACCAGGTTCTCAAGCTCTTCCCTTGTGTACTGGATGCACCACCTGAAGGCCTGATATGCGGCATAAGGGGCCATATAGCAGTACATAGGGGGCGGGTTCTTAATGAACTGTGCCACCTGGCCGGGGCTGGGGGGAGCCGTATTCTTCTTTATCTTTTTATCCGGGACTGCAGTAAGGTAGTCCACCTTGCCGCTGTTCCAGGCTGTGGATGATATAGAGGTGTAGCCGCCGCTGCTGGTGGAGAATACTGCATCAAAAGGGGTGCCCTGGGGGGTGAAAAGGGCTATGCCGAAGGTCTCGTGCACTGCAAGTGTGGTCTGCTGCTTTTCTCTGTTGTAGCCCCGGTATGCTGTGTTCTTGCCCACATAGACATCATATTCATTGGATTCTGGGGTGAGCATCCGGTTGAGTATGTAGGAGCGGGCAGCCACAGCCTGGGCCTTGAGAGACTCGTATGGCCAGTCCGGGTACATCTCGGAGGGGAGCACGCCGTAAAGGTATTCCTCAAGGTCAATATGGTTTATGATCATAAGTGCTTTGTTCTTGATCTTGACCTCGATATCACCCCTGAACCGGGAGCCTTCCATCCATCCTTTGATACCTGTAAGCTTCAATGTTCCATTGCTGCTTTTATTGGAAATCCGGTATGAATTGCTTAAACTTTTTATAAGTTTATTATTAGAATATATACAAATTGCATTCTTTTCATATTTAATATTTAAAACTTCTTTGGCTTGGCTATCGGTTACATTGAAAGATCTGATTCCCTCTGCAAGGCAGGCTCGTACAATTTTTCCCGATTTTTTGCCTGTAAAGTTGGCTGGAAGAGTCTTTGTCTTTGTTCCGGCAGGGGAAACATAATAACCGGTTCCCTTGGCCTTGGGTGTGTAATTGCCTTTTCTTATCTTGGCCGCTGCATCCTTCTGACCAGCTTTTTCTTTCAGTCTTGCTATTGCATAGAGGGCAGATCTGAAGGTACGCTCCTGTGCCAGTGCCATGTCGTAATACACTTCGGCCTTGTCCAGCTCTCCCTTCCGCTCTGCACAGTGGCCTGCCTGGTAATAGCTGACAGCGGCAAACATGTTGTCGCCCTTATAGCTGGTGTAAACCTCCATGGCCTTGGTAAGGTTTCCCATTTCCTCGTAATAGCGTCCTATATAGAAATTAAGCTCTGCATCGGGGTTCTTGAAGGGCAGAAGCCGTCCGGCGTAGCGGGTGTTTGCCGCTTTTACAGATGCAATAAAGGCCAGCCGCTTGAACTCATGGTCGGTATCCTTGAAAAAGTTGGCTATATTAATGGCATTCCCGGGGTCTCCGGCCTGGAAATTCTCCTGTATTGCCAGTTTTGCCT
Source organism: Spirochaetia bacterium (assembly GCA_017554185.1). Lineage (GTDB taxonomy): Bacteria > Spirochaetota > Spirochaetia > CADAEX01 > CADAEX01 > CADAEX01. Next base: position 231 of record JAFZIU010000107.1, on the reverse strand, counting down.
CTTCAATTGTCATTCCAAAGGCAGAATCAAGGGAAAATAGGACAAAAAGAAACAGGAACAGGGCTTTTCTGAGTCTCATCAGCACTTCCATTTATCAGCGTCTATCTTGCTCTTGATTCCTGCAACCTTGGTGAATATCCTGTCAAGCTTGTCTGCCTCTTCCCGGCACATCATGGCACGTGAGAATATATCCCTGAAGAAGCGCTGCATCTCCTCGGAGCCGTCTATCTT
>JAFZIU010000106.1 GCA_017554185.1 Spirochaetia bacterium | reverse complement strand
GCTTTCCTGTACTATAGTAAGCTTTTCCTGGGTTATCTCCCCAAGCACCCGGACACCTAATCCCGGCCCCGGGAACGGCTGCCGCCACACCATCTCCTCGGGCAGGCCCAGGGCTGTGCCAAGAGCGCGCACCTCGTCCTTGAACAGACGGTTAAGGGGCTCCAGCAGCTTGAAATTCATATCCTTGGGCAGCCCACCCACATTGTGATGCGATTTTATGGTCTGGGCTGTCTTGGTACCGCTCTCGATAACATCGGTGTAGAGAGTGCCCTGGGCCAGCCACTTGATATCAGTTCCCTTGAGAAGCTTTGCAACCTCGTCCCGGAAGGTGTATATGAACTCCCCTCCTATGACCTTGCGCTTCTTCTCGGGGTCGGACACCCCTTTAAGCTTCTCCAGGAAGCGCTGTGAGGCATCTATCTTTATAAGATTCAAGTCCATGTTCCGGGAGAAGGTGTCCATTACAGATTCAGCCTCCCCTTTCCGCAGGAGGCCATGGTCTATGAACATGCAGTAGAGGTTCTTGCCGATAGCCTTGTTCAGGAGGGCGGCCACAACCGAGGAATCCACGCCGCCGGAGAGGCCCAGCAGCACTTTGTCAGAGCCTACCTTGCTGCGGATCTCCTCTATCTGCCGCTGTATGAAGTCCTTCATAGTCCAGTCGGCCTTGGCCTTGCACACCTTGAACACAAAGTTACGCAGTATCTCAAGGCCGTGCTCTGAGTTCCGCACCTCGGGATGGAACTGGAGTGTGTAGATATGGCGGGCCTCGTCGGCGCCGGCTGCATTGGGACAGGTGGCACTTGAGGCTATGGCCTTGAACCCGGGTGCAAGGGCTGCCACCTGGTCGCCGTGGCTCATCCACACAACCTGATGCATAGGCAGCCGGTCAAACAGCACCGAACTCTGGCACTCTATCTCGGCCCTGCCGTATTCCCGCTTCTCTGCCGATTTTACAGTGCCTCCCAGCATCTGGTGGGTCATCTGCATTCCGTAGCAGATTCCAAGAATCGGGATGCCAGCTTTGAAAATGGCTGGGTCGCACTTGGGTGCATCCGGGTCGTAGACGCTGTTGGGACCGCCAGAGAAGACAATGCCCTTCACATCGCCCATGGCATTGATTGCATCCAGAGTAAGATTGCCTTGGTGCAGCTCGCTGTAGACTCCGAATTCACGGATACGCCGTGCTATAAGCTGGTTATACTGGCTTCCGAAATCCAGTACTATTATTTTGTCCATACCGGTTTTCTGATCATGGTGTCATCCCTTTCGTAGCCGACCGAGATGATGGTTATCGGAGTCTCTGTATACTTCTCGATGAACTCCACATATTCCCATGCCTTCTGAGGCAGATCCTCATACTTCTTGGTGCCGGAGATATTCTTTTTCCACCCCTTGAAGGTCTGGTAGAGAGGCTTTGCCTTCTCGAGAATATCCACACGTGCCGGGAAGTCGGTGATCTTCTTTCCCTCATATTCATAGGCGGTGCACACCTTGATCTCTTCCATATCGTCGTAGATATCCAGGTGGGTAAGCACCAGATCGCTTATGGAGTTGGCGCGGCATGCGTATTTAAGGGCCACCAGGTCTAGGTAGCCGCAGCGTCTGGGCCGTCCTGTTGTTACACCGAATTCCCGGCCTGTAACACGCACCTTGTTCTCAAGCTCCCCTTCTGCATTATGGTCGAATTCAGTTGGGAACGGTCCGTTGCCCACCCTTGTGTTGTATGCCTTGAATACTCCGTAGACAGCATCAATGTCCAATGCACCGATTCCGCCGCCTGCACATGCTCCGGATGCAATTGAGTAGCCGGATGAAACATAAGGATAGGTTCCGGTATCGATGTCCAGAAGCGCTCCCTGTGCTCCCTCGAAGAGCTTGTTTGCATCCTTGCGCTCTGCCATGTAGGATACAGGATCAACAATCATCTCCTTTATGCGGCTCATGTAAGGCTCGATGAAGGCTTTTTCCTCATCCTTAAGAGTCTTGTATACATCGGGGTTGAAAAGGTCGCAGCAGCGCACTCCGTCCCTATCTGCCTTCTGTGCATAGGCTATGCCGATTCCACGGCCTGTGGTGCCTATAGGGTTCCGGCGCTTTTTCTCCATCTCCAGGTCCATAGCCTTGTAGGTCGGGAACACAAGATGGGCACGCTCAGAGATAAGGACACGTCCTTTCCATGCTATTCCCTGCTCCTCCAGAGTCTTCAGCTCTGCAAAGAGGGATTCCACATCGATGACCATGCCGGTTCCCAGGATTACAGTCTTTCCCGGATATACAATGCCCGATGGAACCAGGTGCAGTTTATAGGTGACGCCGCCATTTACAATTGTGTGTCCTGCGTTAGCACCGCCGGAGAACCGGGTTACAACAGATGCATCACCTGCAAGGTAGTCTACGATTTTTCCTTTTCCCTCATCGCCCCACTGGGCGCCGATAACTACAATATTCATTTCTTAAGCTTCTCCATCTCTGCTTTATACTTAGCTGCAAGCTTTGCAGCCTTTTGGGATGCAAGGCCGCGGTATAGCTCCGGATGGCTGAAGAACTCCTCGGGCTCTATGCCGATTGTCCTCTCCATCTGAGTTTTTATTGTGTTCCAGATTTTATCGTTTTTCTTGAGGATTGCGCACATCCTCTCCCCTGTCTTCTCGCTCTCAAGGGTTATCTTGCGGATAATCTCGTGGGCATCGGGCTCTCCGCCGCAGGAAAGAAGGATGTAGGCAGCCTCGGCCAGGACCAAGTCTCCAGTGAAGGAGAGGTTCTTCATAAGCCGCTCTTTGTCCACATGGAGGGATGAGAGCACTTTCTTAAGCCGGTTAACTGCTGCAGAGAAGCCTGCCAGATAGTCGGTGATAAAGCGCTGTGATGCAGAATTTGTCAGGTCCCGCTGATGGTCTGATATCTGGTCCATGAAGAAGGTCATGATGCGCGGAGCAAAGGCCTTCCACTGGCTTTTGACGTGCTCGCTGTTCCATGGGTTGCGTTTCTGCGGCATGGTGGAAGAGCCCACCTGTGTGGAGGTGAACATCTCCCTGATCTCGGAGATTTCGGAACGCTGCAGGTTACGCATGTCGTCAGCCAGATTGGCTATGACGCCGAAGGCTGTGTTGATCTCCAGTAGCAGCCGCAGCTGGTACTCAGGCTCCACCAGCTGAGTGGAGTGCTCCGAGGGCTCAAGTCCCAGGAACTCAAGGTACTTTTTCTCCATAGCCTCGGGATCCTTGACCATAAGGCTGGTGGAGTTGTATGCACCTACAGCCCCGGCCAGCTTGCCGCGGAGGTTATGGGAGCGCTTCTCTATCTCGATTATGGATTTGCCCAGGCGGGATACATACTCGGCAAAGGCAAAGCCCAGTGTTATAGGAACGGCATGCTGGCCATGGGTGCGGCCCACCTGGGGGGTGGCAGCCTGTTCGGCTGCGATCTTTATCAGAAGATCCTCCACCTCGATGAGGAGAGGCAGAATAACCTTCTGCACCGCATCCCTGATGCGCATTGCAGCAGAAGTATCCATTATATCCACCGAGGTGGCCCCCAGGTGGACATACGGGCTCAGCTCTCTGGGAATGTAACGCTTGATCACGTTCACCAGAGCCCGGATGTTGTGCTGGGTCTTCTCCTCTTCGGCATAAACCTCGTCGGGCTGGACCTTAGCTATTGCCTCATCCACTGCAGCATAGTACTGCTCAGGGTGTTCCATGTTAAGATATACATGTGTCTTTACCAGTGCGGCCTCTGCCAGAGCAGAGTACCTGATTACAGCCTCTTCGGACAGGTATTTTGCCAGTTCGTCGAATACGGCGCGGTTGGCAAGGTAGTACCTGTGGTCCAATGGGCAGATGTTTGAAAAGATGTTTTTGGTTATCACGGTTTATTTTATATCAGAGCTATATTGTGTTTCAAGTAACATTAAAAAATATAACAAAAAATTTGCGCTTGACATAAATAGTTTGTTTCGATATATTTTTGACTTGCCTACCAATTTGGTTGGTAATACTCTGGAGGGACAAAATGAAAACAGTTTCAAGCGTTAAATCTACATCTTTTAAAATAGCATCAGCAGCAATCCTGACAGCTGTCACTGTGGTCATGACCATTGCAGTGCGAATACCGGTAGCCCCAACCCGTGGCTATATAAACCTTGGCGACCTGGCAATCTACTTCACAGCCCTCTCCTTCGGTCCTGTAACTGCATTCATAGCTGGTGGTCTTGGTACTGCTATTGCCGATATCCTCAGCGGATTCTCCCAGTGGGCACCTTTCTCCTTCATCATCCACGGTCTTCAGGGCCTTGCAGTAGGCCTTATATTCAAGATATTGCTTAAGAAGGAAAACAATTTCTCTGTGATACTCTCCGGAATCATTGTGTTTGCAGTGGGAACTGTAATCATGGCAGGCGGATACTTCGCAGTCGGAAGCATTATGGCTGGAGCAGGAGCTGCTGTGGTTGAGATTCCGGGAAACATAGTCCAGAACCTGGCAGGAATAATCGGTGGATACCTCCTCTACTCCGCCGTGAAGAAAGCATATCCTCCATTCGTCAACTTCAGGAGCTAAATATTAAAAAAATATATGTCAGGCAGCAGTTGCTTGAATAAAAATTATTAAAGTTTTAATATTCATAACATGTTGGCACAAATATTGGCTGTCTTAATTTTTGTCATCATGTTCGCATTTATAATAAGCGAAAAGTTTGAGCGTCATTATATTACCCTGACCGGGGCGGCAGCAACCCTGATCATTGTATTCGGCATCTGCATGCACAGCATGGATGCAGTATGGACTTCACTAAGCCTTAATTCAATGACAGCCACAAGCTTCTGGTATGCAAAGAATGTAGAGGCATCCATAAACAGCGGCGTAAACTGGGCCACTATCATATTCATCGCGGGAATGATGATTATGGTCGAGGGCATGGCACGCACCGGCTTCTTCACCTGGCTATGCATGTGGATTGCAAAGATAGTGCACTACAGAGTCATTCCCATTTTCATCTCCTTCATGCTTCTGTCGGCTATCCTTTCCATGTTCATAGACAGTATAACTGTAATATTGTTTCTGGCGGCCATTACTGTAGAACTGGCCAACCGTCTTGGATTCAACCCCATCCCCATGATCCTGCCTGAGATTTTCTGCGCCAGCATCGGAGGGAGTGCTACCATGTGCGGAGATCCTCCTAACATCATAATTGGAACTTCTCTGGGCTACACATTCGGGGACTTCCTGCGCAACACAGGAACCATGGCCCTGCTGTCGCTTATAGCAGCTGTTGTATTCTTCTATTTTGCATTCCGCAAGGAGCTTAATGTCAGGACCTCATCTATAGACCCGAGAAAGTTCCCACGTCCTGTGGCAGTCCTGACCTCGTTCAGAGAGTTTGTGCTCAGCATAATCACATTCATATGTGCCGTAGTGCTTTTAGTGACCCATGCTCAGACCGGGCTCACCGTGCCAACCATCGGGGTGATCATGTCAGTCATAACTTTCCTGGCTGCCCCAAGATATATTTTCTTTATTTTAAAGCGGGTAGACTACAAGACCCTGCTGTTCTTCACAGGGCTTTTCGTGGTTATAAGCGGTCTTGAGCTTACCGGCGTACTGGGAATAGCAGCCAGGGGAATCAAGGCAATAAGCGGCGGCAACCCTTACCTGATGATCGGCATTGTAATGTGGGTATCGGGCATTGCCAGTGCATTTGTGGACAACATCCCTTTCACTGCCACCATGATACCTATAATAGAATCCCTGGCAGCCACCACCGGGGTCAGCATGCACACCCTGGCATGGACTCTTTCAATGGGTACCGACGTAGGCGGATGCGCCACCCCTATCGGAGCATCGGCAAATGTGGTGGGGACATCAATATGTGCAAAATCTGGTCATCCGGTAAGCTGGGGACGGTACTGCAAGTGGCTTGCCCCTGCCTCGATCCTGGCAATGGGCATCTGCACACTCTATATTTTCATCGTTTATCTTTAGGGATTAAGCCAATTAAAGCCTTCAGATGGGAACTTGGTATATTCCCAGTCCTTATTATTCTTCAGATTATTACCATCGTTGATAACAATAAAATAACTTTGACCTTCAATACTATTATCAAGGGTAAGCATTTTTCTTCCATTTGGGTCGGTAGACTCAGAGAAAGGACTTTCTCCTATACAACGCTCGGTAGTCAAGTCAGGTGAATAATAAATTGCGCACTTACCATCTTTAAAATCGAGTCTGAAACCGTCGCTGCTGGTGGTGTGATAATAACCACCTTCAAAAGCACCTACTTTCAAACTGCTTCCATCTGATGAGCCGTCACATCCGAATAATATGCAAAGAGCAATGGCAACTATAAACAGCAGTGCAAATCTCTTCATATCAGTTGACAGTCATCTTTGGCTTCTGCTTTGGCTTTTCCACAGGCTTTTCAGGCTCTGGAGGAACAGTTGAGCGGAACAGGCGGATTCCTACATTGACAGAACCTTTCTCGGGCTTGCCGGAGGATGTGACCTTGGTTGCACACTGTTTCTCGGTGGTCTTGTATGAGCCGCCGCAGTAATAGCGGACATCGTGGGTGAACTTAGGATTCTGGTCCCAGCACCATTCCCATACATTGCCGCTCATATCGTAAAGGCCGAAGCCGTTCGGTTTCTTCTTTCCCACATTGTGGGTCTTGAAATCGCTGTTCTTTTCGTACCAGCCAACAGTGTCCAGCTTGTCGCTTCCGCTGTAAAGGTATTCCTCATCCCCGTCAGCGCAATACTTCCATTCTGCAATCATCGGAAGCCTGTATCCGTTCTTTGTCTGGTCCCATGTTAAATGACCCAATTCTATCTTCTGTCCTGTGTGCGGAGCATAATCCCAGTTGTCAATGTCAAACTCTTCATCAATTGCATATACAGGATCATAACCGGCTAACTTGCTCAGATAATTACAGAAATAGATGGCATCGTAGAAGCTCATGCTTTCTGCCGGCAGCAGCTTGAACTTGAACTTGAAGATATTCTCCTCGAAGACTGCCTCGTAGAGCTGCTGGGTCACTTCGGTGACACCTACTGCAAATGTATAGTTCTCGGCCTCAACCTCAACCATTTTATAGGCATCCAGAAGCTTCTTGGCCTCAGCGTCATCGGCAAAAGCAACTGTTGTCATGAGCACTATTGCAACGGTTAAAAACAACTTTTTCATGGTTCTCTCCCAGAAATAACTATATTTTTATACATTAAAATATTAAAGCCAATATATGCAATTGTCAAGGTAATGAAAAAGGCTGCACTTGAGTGCAGCCCTTGAATTATTTAACTCAAATTTACTCTTTATACAAAAGCCATCCGTTACTAGCAGTCATATATGATTTGTCATCGCTGAGCATAAAATAAGAGATTCCGTGCACTTCACCATCACAAATGATTTTTTTGCCATCAGCAGAAAGAGTATACTTGCCATCTTCTTGCCATTCTTTAGGATTATCCCCCATTTTTTCATAAACCTTCATATTTCCGTTTTCATAAAATTCAAAAATGTCTTTGTTGTTGCCCTGGAAAGTATACACATATGTTCCCTTAAAGCTAGTGTCTACACCTGTTTTTTCCTTTGATGTACCAGATGAATCTCCAGTGGAAGCATATACCATAAAGAATGCCATAACTGCTATAAGCAGTACTATAAATCTAAGAGCTTTATTAGATTTCATATCTCCTCCCATTTTTTACAGTCTACCCCCCCCCAACCAAATTGTCAAGAATAATTAAGCACTTGCAGAATGGCCTGACCTGCCTTAGTATAAAACTGATGAGAAAGCTCTTAGCTTTAATTATTATCTCTATTATTGTCTCTATCTGTGACTATCCCATCTTTGCTAGATATAAAGAGGAAGTGAACATAATAACAGTAGGTCCGGGAATGAAAATATATGCCCACTATGGCCACAGCTGTTTTTTGATCCTGCGGAACAACCCGGAGGATTCAAATAACGACCCTATGTTCACCTTATACAACTATGGTACATTCAACTTTGAGAAGCCCGGCTTTGTGCGTAATTTCCTTAAAGGCAAGCTGGACTTTTTCCTGTTCAGGGTAGATTATTCCAAAGAATTACAAAAATATGTTAATCATAAACGGTATGTGTCCCGGCAGCGGCTGAACCTGAACCAGGCGGAAATAGACAAAATATACGAATTCTTGGAATGGAATTCCAAGGAAGAGAACAAATACTACAAATACGACTTCCTTGCGGCCAACTGTTCTTCGCAGATGGTGGCTGTGCTTGAGAAATGTGTGGGACCGCTGAAGTATGATGAGCATATATGGAAAGAGATAACCAGCCGGACTTACCGTGACTGGATAAGGGATTATTTAGATACAGTGCCGTGGTACGACCTGGGGATACAGATAGCGCTGGGACTTAACACCGACGAGAAGGTCAAGCCGGAGCATGCCTTTTTCCTTCCGGAACTGACAGAACGGTTGTTCGACAGTGCCTACCTTCCCGACGGCCGTAAGCTGGTGGATAAAGTCCAGATGATACATAACGCCCATGTGGAGCACCCAGGGCGCCCAGGGGTTTTTACCCAGCCGTTCATGGTATTTGCCATAGGGCTGTTGTTCCTTATTCTGCTTTCGCTGCTGCCAGGCAATGAAAAGCTTTTGGATGTGTTTGAATGCATACTTGTGGCCGCCCCTTGGGTGGTCGGGATGATGATCTGCTACTGGTGGTTTATCTCTGACCATTATGCGGGGGACAAAAACCTGAACATACTGTGGTGCAATCCTCTGCTGATCATATTCATTGTGTCCAAGATATTTGGCAAGAAGCAGCTTCTGATGTGGTTCTCCCGCATTCAGGCTATGCTGTGTGCTGCCGCCATAGTCCTGCTGGCTCTTGGAGTACAGGGGTGCTGCAGCGCATTCTACCCTATCCTGCTGATGTATCTGTTTATTTATCTTCGGAACAGCCGGCTTCTGCCTTGTAGTCCATCATCAACATAGTTATGTCGTCGAACTGGTCGCAGCCGCTCTGGAAATCGGCCAGGGCTTTAATAAGATTCTCCATGAACTGAGCCTGGGTCTCGGCCTGATGTGATACGGCATACTGAAGCAGCTGATCTTCGCCAAACAGTTTCTGCTCTTTGTTCTGAGCCTCGGTTACACCATCTGTGTATAGGAAGAGCCTGTCTCCCGGCTTGAGGAAAATCTCATTGAGTTTATAGGGGAAGTCCTCCATAGATGCCAGCGGAAGCCCTTTCTTTGCCCTTGGAATGAATGCGAAATCGCCGGCCCCAAGCTTGATCATAGGTGGGTTGTGGCCTGCATCAATGTAGGCCAGCCGCCCTGTCTGGGTATTCAGAATTCCTATCCACGCTGTTATAAAAAGCCCGCCTTCGTTGTTACGGCAAAGTATGTTGTTCACCAGCCCAACTTCGCTTACCAGAGATGTGCTGCTGCGGAGCATAAGGGCTATGTGATCCCGGAGCAGTGTGGTGCCCATGGCCATGAACAGGGCGGCTGGCACCCCTTTGCCCGATACATCGGCCACAATGGCCAGAGCGTGGTGGTCGTCCAGCATAGAAAAGTCATAAAAGTCGCCGCCTACCTCCTTGGCAGGGGTCATGCTGGCCCTGATCGAGACAGTATTCTCCTCTATGAAATCCTTTCGCAGAAGCCCCGCCTGTATTCCGGTGGCAATGTTAAGTTCTGTGTTCATCCGCTCCTTTTCGGAGGTGACTTTGGTAAGGTTTGTAATATAATCCTGGATATCCTTTTCCATTTTATTAACAGACTGGGCAAGGGTACCTATCTCGTCCCTGTTCTTAACTGTCTTAGTTATATCAGTTATCCTGCTTGAGTCGGAGGCAAACCGCTGGGCCTCCTTGGTTATAGCCAGCATCGGGTTTATAAACTGCTTACGATAATAGTATACAAAGAAAATGATGTAGATAAGCAGAAGAATACCTTGGGTCAAAAGTGTCCAGTAGATATAAGTTTTCTGGACATCCACAAATTCTTGGGTAGGCAACCTGACACCCAGCATGGCCACTACAGCCCCCATACTGTTGCGCACCGGAATATTGGCTGTTATATGGGGACCGCTTTTTGAATCCGGGGTATGACGTACCAGCTCCTCCCCTTTCTCAAAAATACGGTGAGCCGACTCGTTATATTTTTTCTGCACATAATTCTCGGTGTATCCCATAGGGTATTCTTTAAACCGGCCAGCGGGACGTACTGGGTTATAAATATAATGAATCTTGGTGAATTCCGGGGGCTCTACACAGGAGACATACATCAGGTCCAGATTGAACTTGTTTACCATCTTCTGCAGTACATCATGGACTGCATACCAGGAGCCGTCGGGTTTGTTGGTCTTAAGATATTCCTCGAACAAGTCGGCATTTAAAAATTCCCTTGCAGTATGGGCTATAGAGAGAATATGGGACTTGTACTGCCGGTCAAACTGCCGCTCAAACTGGGTATAACCGATAAAGAACAGAGCCGTGCTCAGTAATAAGCTGGCTACTGCTATAAGAGTTACAATCTTAAGTGTCAGAACTGGAATCTTTTTCATTTACTCTCCTAGATTATTCCTGGTTCCAGGCCCTCTCGTAGCCGCCTTTGTTGGTATTCTTCCATACACCGTAGCCATAGGTAAGAGCATAGAAGTCAAAGCTGGTGCCGTCGGCATACTCATCTATAAAGAATGAGTTTATAGCCGCCTTGGAAATATTGAAAGCGTTGTAATCGTAATAATCGCTTATTATAGTAGTATAATCTCTGTTCCTAGGTGGTTCTGGATCAAGGTATTTCCTCTCCGATGTCCGCGGATTGTCCACTATGTAATAGCCATGGCCGGCGTTGATTCCAGAGCCTGCCACAAGCAATGTGCGGGTCGAGCCATTGGAAGTAGGAATACGCAGGACTATAAGGCCTTGGAGCCCCATGCCGCTCCTTGCGTGGTGGTCGCTCTTGACCCAGGATGTGCCGGAGGCACCGGATGGTGAATCTACTGCATATATATAACCTGCATTGTCTGCTGTGTAGAGCCGGTCATCATCCTCATCATAATAAAGGCGTGTAAATACATCCTCTTTATCCTTCCAGATCTTTCCATCATGGGTTGGTGTGAACTCTGTCCAGCCGCCTGGATTACCCCTGTACAGCTTGTACTGGGCATTCAGGTAATAACTGCCGCCACCATAAACCATGTCGAAGTTTCCGGTGGAAGTAGAGAACAGCTTGGAATCGGTAAGAGAAGTATCCTGTGTAAAAGAAGCTCCATCATCATTTGAATAATACAGGTGTCCTTCCCTGTCGGTGATAAAGATAGTGTTATTGGCCACCCTCATGCGGGAAATGGTTTTTTCTATTGCCGAGGTATCTTTCTTTTCCCATGTGCCGTCGCCTGTACCGCTGAAAAGATATGGCTTTGCATCATCGGAATCGTAGGCCAAGATAAAGATTGTATCGTTGGCCAACCCCATCTCTGTAACGTTGTGATATCCTGAAGGAGATTTTATCTTGTGCCAGTCCAGCTCGCCGCCTTCGGCCTGTTTTTTATAAATTGAGCTTGCCGCCACATAGAGATAGCCACCTGTCTTGATCATGCTCTCGGATGTACAGTGGTCAGGCAGAGCATAGTTCTTTACCTTCTCCTCTTTGCTCAAGCCGTAGAAGACGCCGATCTCGCTCTCGTTGCAGGATATAAGCAGATATATTGAGATAAAAATCAGAGCTATAGAAAGAATCTTTTTACCCATACCTGCCTCCTAGAACCTGAACAGCACAGATAAAGACACATCCATGAAGTTTCCGAACATGCTGTGGCTGCTTTGAACTTTTCCGCTTCCAGAATATATCTGTGGTACAAACCAATAGGTGACATTTGCTCCGAAAGCCCACTCCTCGTTGAAGTTCCAATAGAAGCCTACAGCAGGCTTGGCTATGAAATCGATATGAGCCGCTTCCTCAAGGATAGAGAGGTTACCGCCCAGCCCCAGGGATATTGGTATCTCAAAGGGATAGAATCTGAACCAGTAGGTTGCCTTGACTGTAAGGGGTATCATATAAAGAACACGCCTGTTGGGGCTTAAGGCAAACATACCTCCAAGCTCGCCGCCAAGCGAGAGATGATTGGTCAGGAATACCTGCCAGCAGAGAGAACCGGTTCCTCCCAAGGTCAGGTTGGTTTCCATGACATCTAAACTCCTGTCAAAGAAGAACAGAGGAATAAAGACTCCTCCATTTATAAAGAACATCTGGTCGCCCAGGCTGAAGCTTTCTACATAGGTGTCTTCATCGTCATCATCAGATGCGGCAAAGAGGGAGCCGGATATTAAAACAAGCAATGCAAGCAGAAGAATTAATTTCTTGTTCAAGTTTTTCATCAATAAAAGTATATCTATTTATTAGAGTATAATCAAGCAAAAAAAAACTGGACCTTAGAGATCCAGTTTTACCTGCCACCGATCAGAATCGAACTGATGACACATAGATTTTCAGTCTATTGCTCTACCAACTGAGCTACAGCGGCTTGACATTAGAAGTTTATATAACACTGCCGAAAAAATGTCAATACATCAATTAGGAATGCTTCCGTCAATAGTGACCACTATGTTTTCTATTTTTGGGAAGTTGAAGGAGATTGTCTTTTCCAGGATCTGGATGCTGTCCTTGAAGTTAAGGCCGCTGTGGGCCGACGGGAACATAGCCTCGATACTCAGGTCGGCATATAGAATATTGTCCCGGAGCAGAACATGGTTAAGCCTGGTCCTCTTGGGGAACACGCTGTCCCGCACCAGAAGAGAGGGGCCCAGGAGCTCGTCCTTTATAAGGAGCTCCACATTCAGCTCAAGGTCATGCTTCTCGGCAATCAGCCGATGCTCCATGACCACCGCCTTGGATACTGGCTCCACGAAGAAAAGGGTGCGCTCGGTATAGACATTCTGGTGCCTGTAGTAACAGACAGCAAATACTACCAGAGCGATTAGAGCCACTGAAACTGTAATCTGGAACACTCTTTTCATTTTTTCCCCGAATGCTCAAAAGTATAGACAAAGTCTTTTATACCATTATAGATTCCATCGGAGATTTTTTGCAAGTAGCTGGAACTGGAGAGCAGCTCCCCTTCCTTAGGATTTGTGACAAACCCTATCTCTATAAGGATAGAAGGCATCTTGGCGTTGCGCACCACGAACCAGGATTCCTGCTTGATTCCGCGGCATGGTATATCTTTTCCTATCTTATCATTCATACCGCTCATGACCGACTTAGCCAGAAGCTCGCTCTCCATGGAAAGCTCCTCCTCGGTGATAGTGTTCACTGCCGAAAGGAGGTTCTTGTTGGTGGAGTCTATGGACTGTGAATCTACAACTGTACGGCGGTAGGCCTGGGGCAGATACCACACCTCAAAGCCGTTGGCCTGAGGCTTCAGGGAAGCATTGGCATGGATCGAAACAAAAAGGATGGTCTCGTTGGGTCCCAGCTTTACTCTGTTTGCCATCTTCACACGGTCGTCAAGGGTCGGATATGTGTCGCCGGTGCGGCTCATGATTATCTTTTTGTCTGGATATGCGGAGACAAGCTGGGCACGCAGCTTCTTACCTACATCCAGGACTGCGCTCTTCTCCATGACCCGGAATGTCCTGCCGTTCTTCTTGTGGGTTCCAATGGCACCCGGGTCCTTGCCGCCATGGCCTGGGTCTATGAATATGGCTGCCACCCTGTGGCCGCTGGTGTCCTTCTTGACCGAGGCGTGCTGATAGCTTGAGATAGCCTTTGCCAAGGCATCGGGAATCATGATCATCCCGTTCTTGAGGTAAACGGCATCCTGCCCTATCTTATCCCCTTTGTCCGATACCACCCAGGGAACGCCCGGGATAAAGTTATATACATAGCGGGATGTGGAAAGCTGGCCAGATCCTGTGCGGGAATCCCATATAACCCGGCCGGAGATGGTCTTGGCAAAGGCAAAGATATCGGTGTCGGCACCGAATATGGCAGAGGCGGCAAGGAAAAGCAGAATGATGAAAATAAGTTTTCTGCCCATGCTGTTACCTGTCTTCCTCCATCCTATGCTGCCAGTTCTCCACCAGTGCACGGCCGCTCTGGATGAACCGGGTGCTGTTCCGATCTATCCATTCTGCAGTCTCTTTGTATTCGGACACAGCCACCATGGGCCCTTCGCCCGACCTTATAATATAGCTGAAGACACCTGATTTAGGCAGGTATGCAAGATTGTCCTTCACCCTTACAGCCAGGTTCCGCAGATAGAAACGGCGGTAAGAGTTGTCTATGGTCTGGTCGTCCTGCTGGAAATCGCATGTATAGAAGATTCTAAGCGATGCATTGAGCACTATCCGCTCGCCCCACAGCCAGCTGCGGAACCCGAAGTCCATCTTCTGCCAGAAGCTTGAGTTCATCTCGGCATCATAGCCCCCGGCAAGCTGGAACAGCTTTTTGTTGTAAATACCGGCATAGTCGAAGGGATAAAGTGCGGCAGTTCCTGTAACTATTGCTGTCATGGGAATAGTCTTTACAGTGCGCATGCTGCTTGCCGGGGTCGGGATGGAGGGGATAAGGTCGCCATGGTGGCTGTAGAGCATCGGAACAGAACACACAGCACCGCTGTCCTCCACCTCCCGTATGAACTGGGGCGAGAACAGGGTCTTGAGCTGCATATCGTTCCAGATTACAGCCACAAATGGATAACTGGCAGCACTTATGCCGATGTTTATCTGCTCCCCCGGGTTTACAGAGGTGTCGGTTATAAGTGTCTTGACATTGGGAACAGCCTCCCTTTTCCTATGGGTCGAGCTTTCTATGGAGATAATCTCGGCAAACCCCAGCTGCTGTGTCTGCAGCGCAGAGCGCCCACGGTTGAGCACCAGAAGAGTCCATGGTATTGTATGTGGGGTATTGTTCTGTTTTTCCCCGCCTATAATTGTGTATGATGTGCCGGTCATCACTGTTCCCTATACACATTTATCGTCATTTCGGAGCCGATATTGACTAAATTATTTGTATATGATATTTTTTTTGAACATATTATTACAGATTTTATATAGGAGGACTATTGGCTGAAAAGGAATTAAGAATCAATGAGGGTATAAGAGTTAGAGAAGTTAGACTGTTGGATGAAAACGGCGAACAGAAAGGCGTCGTATCAATTCAGGAGGCACTTACTTTAGCGCAGGAAAGGGGCTACGATTTAGTTGAGGTGGCACCCCAGGCCAATCCGCCAGTCTGCAAGCTGCTGGATTATGGAAAATTCGTCTTTGACCAGGAGAAGAAGCTCAAGGAGTCAAAGAAGAAGCAGAAGCAGATTAAAATAAAAGAAGTAAGAATGCAGCCATTAATCGAAATACATGACCTGCAGTTCAAAACCAAACACGTTAAAGAATTTCTCGACGAAGGAAACAAGGTAAAGATCACCGTAAGGTTCAAGGGACGCCAGCTGGCCCACACCGAGATCGGTCGTGAGACTCTGGAGAAGATCCTGGAGCTTCTGAACGGTGAGTATAATCTGGACAAGGCCCCCATGATGGAGGGTCGTTACATGTCCATGTTATTGAGTCCAAAGGGCAAAAAATAGGAGGCGTCTAAATGCCAAAAATGAAGACTCGCAAATCTGCGGCAAAAAGATATTCCTTTACCGGAACAGGAAAGATCAAGTACAAAAAGATGGGCTTGCGTCATATTCTGACCAAGAAGTCAACAAAGCGGAAGAGAAACCTTAGACATTCTGGAATCCTCAGCAAGGCTGAGCAGGCAAGAGCAAAGGTTTTGATGCCTTACAGTTAATCAAATTAAAGGAGTTAGATTATGCCAAGAGCAGTGGACGGAACAAGACGTCATGATAGAAGAAAGAAAATCTTAGAGAGAGCAAAAGGATTCAGAGGCTCAAGAAGCCTGCTTTTCAAGACAGCAAAAGAGACAGTTGCAAGAGCTCTTCAGAATTCTTATGACCACAGAAAGCAGAGAAGAAGACACTTCAGATCACTCTGGATTGCCAGAATCTCCGCAGAATGCAGAAACCAGGGAACTACCTATTCACAGTTCATGAACGGCCTGGCAAAGGCAAACATCGTTCTTAACCGGAAGGCACTTTCCAACATGGCTATCGAGGACAAGGCTGCTTTCACAGCACTTGTAGAAAAAGCAAAAGAAGCCCTTAAGGCTTAATGGAGTATAGGATGAGCATAATGGAACAGATCAAGGCATTGGAAGACCGCATTGCAAAAGCAATCGAGATGATCAAGGCACTCAGGGCCGAGAACGCACAGCTCCGCACCAACCTCTCAAATGCAAAGATGCGGGAAGAAGAGCTGGAGAGCATTGTCTCCTCTCTTAAGAGCGGCAATGATGAAGTTGAGAACGAACTGGCCAACGCCATCAAGATTTTTGATGACTTCGACAACCTGGAGCCTGTTTCCAGCACTCCATCCCATGTGAAAGAAGTCAAGAATGCACAAAGCGCATTCTCTTTCTCAGCTCCACAGGAAGAGAGCCTGAATATCCAGCTGGGTCCAGATGACAGCAGCAAGGATCAGCTCAATATTTTCTGATCTAAGCTTATATGAGCAACACTTTCAAGATTAATTTATTGGGGTCCTCATTCTCGTTCCAGACGAATGAGGATCCTGATTATATCAACAGAATCCTGTCATACCTCGAGCAGGAAATAAATAAAGCACAATCATCATTCCATATCAAAGAACCCTTGAAAATATCTTTATTAACTTGTATAAATTTAATAGATGAGCTTTTCAGGGAACAGAATTCCGCTGAAAAAGACAGGACCGATGCAGAGGCATTGGCTCAGCGGCTTATCAGCAGCATAGATGCTGCACTGACAGAAGAAGAATAAGAGTGCCTGCGGGGTGCGGGCGGAGTGGAAATCTCTTGGAGCAAACCATAGAAGAGGGATTTTTCCAGGATTAAATTGACATTCCTTCGGGAATACTCATGAGATCTGAGGACTAAAAACCCACCTGAACCATGAGTTCAAGAGATTATCTCCAAGCGGCTTTGCGGGTTTTTATATCAGGATGGAGAAATTATGGCCAAACGCCTGGCTTGGCTGCTTATTGCGGCTTGCCTGATTCTGACAGCATGTTCCACAGCAACACCTCAGAAAAAAGAATCTGTCCCAGAAGCTGTGCCCGAAGCAAAGGAACAGCCAAAAGAACAGGCGCCAGCTAAAGAAGCCGGACAGCCCGAAGAGCAGACACAGGTCAAAGAAAAACAGCCCCAGGTACAGGAACCGGCCAAAGAAATAGAACAGCCCCAGGAACAGACACCAGCCAAAGAAATAGAGCAGGCTAAAGAGAAAGAACCTGTTAAAGAAAAGGTAAAGCCTAAAGAAAAAGAACAGAAGAAAGATAAGAAGAAGTCGAAGGACAAGGGAAAGGCCAAGGAGCCCGAAACTGATAAAGAGAAAGAGCAGGAACAGCAGACTGCAGAAACCGGAATAAAGTTCACAAAGATCCATGTCCCTCTTAAAGAAACCAAGAGAGAGAATGGGAATGTCATATTATCGTCGGTCTATACCTATGGTCAGGACAAGCTCACTCCTGTGAAGGTCGAGACATACGATATCCACAATGAGCTGATTGAACAGGTTGTAACTGAGAAAATCGAGGTGCACACCGACCGGAAGATGTATCTGGACAAGGATAACAACATCATCCGCTACTATGTTATAAACAGGAACGAGGCAGGCAAGATAACTGAACAGCTTCTGTTCAACGGAACCAACAAGCTTATTGCAATAGAAGAATATGAATACAACGAGGCAGGCCGGACCGCCGAATGGCGTGTATACAACGGCAGCAAGACCCTCCTCTCCTACAATATTTATACTTACACAAACGGCAGGAACACCAGGGTGGACAGCTACAGCGCCAATGGAATCCTGTCTGAATATTTCATAAATGAATTCGACAAAAATGGAAACCTTATCTGCGAAAGTGCCTATGACAGGGACGACAACCTTCTGGCACAGCACAGGTCTACATTCCGCAACGGTCTGATTTACCGGGAGGAATTCCAGGGCGAAGATAAGAAGCTTCAGTGGTATATAACCTATACCTATTCGGAGCAGTATCTGAAAGTGCTCAAGACCACTTTCTCGGGCGACGGCAGGGAGCTGGAGCAGCTTGAACAGAGCTGTCTCCTGTACGACAGGTAGGATGATATGATGAGAAAGATATTTGCATCTGCCCTTCTGACCCTCTGCATTGCACTCCCGATCAGCGCCGGAACCTTTGACCAGTCCATGACCATGTTAAGGATTATGGAGCAGTCGGACCTGGAATATAAGACAGAACTGCTTGAGAATGCATTTGACAGTTCAGACCGTATTGCCGGTGCATATGCATCTGGTAAGCTTAAGGAGACTATGGACGGAAAGTATGCAGACCAGAGCGAAGAAGCTGTGGATGCCTTCAAGAATGTCCTTATCTACCGCCTTGGAGAGACCAATTCCAATGAGAACGCAGAAATAATCTTCACAATTTTCAAGGAATCAGACAACAACCAGCTTATAAGAACATCTGCCGAAGCACTTGGGAAGATAGGTGCAGTGCAGTATTCCGACAGCATCATAGAGCTTCTGGAAGACTCCAACACAAAGCAGTATTTCTATATAACAAACGGCTATGAGAATATGCTTAAGGAAAATGAGGAAACAGCATTGTCCTGTGTGGTTGCACTGGAAAGACTCCATTCAAAATCATACTATGAACCTCTTTTCTATACCAGGATGAGCGACTATTCAAAGGAGTCCGGAGTTCAGGACCGGGCTGCCAAGGCAATGGCTGTGATTGTGCGCAACCCCACATCTGTTCTCAAGGATATTTCCGACCGGGAGCACAGCTCAAAGGGACGAACCCTTATCCTTGATATAAGCCGGAAATCAAATGCACTGGAAGTGCAGAAGGTGGATCTGGCAGCCTACATCTTTACCCAGACTATTGTAAACGACTACGAGTTCGGGGATTATATGCTCAATGCCTGCGCAACTATAGAGAAGTCTCCATACAAGGTAAGAGGAACCGAGGAGGCTATCAAGAAAATCCTATATGGTTCTTACAATCCTACCTTCACAAACCTGGCCATAAAGGCGGCACCGCACTGTCAGAACGGAGTCAAGGTGCTTACTGAGTACTTGAGAGAACAGAACAATTACACCCGGGAAGGGGCTACAAAATACGAAAACCATAAGACTGTGCTCATGGTCATCAACTCTCTTGGAAATTCAGGGGATGCAAATGCTGCAGACCAGCTTATAGTGGCCAAGAATGCAGGATGGCCGCTGGAGATCAAGCAGGCTGCCGATACAGCTTTGAACAACCTGCTGGCTAAATAATTACATAAGGCTCAAAGGATCCACATCTGCTTCCACATAGACACCGGATGGGGCTTTGAAGGCAGCCAAAGCTGCCGAAAGAATGCCGTGGGCAGAGGCAAACCTGTCTGTATTAATAATAATCTGATATCTGTAGTTATCTGAAATCACAGCCAATGGGCATTCGGCCGGCCCCAGCATCTGGAAACGGTAACCGGAAGGCTGCATCTGTGACAGCATCTGGGCAAAGTCAGAGGCAGCTCCCGATGCCTTTTCCTGGTTCTTGCTGCGGAACACAAAGCGGAAAAGCCTGGAAAACGGCGGGAAACCCAGCATCTTACGGGACATAAGTTCCTGCTTGTAGAAGCCTTTCTCATCCAAGGCGGCAGCACAGGCTATGGCATAGCTTGCAGGCCTGCACGTCTGGATAATGACTTTGCCGCCGGCCGAATAGCGCCCGGCCCGGCCCGACACCTGGGTAAGGAGCGAGAATGTCCGTTCGGCAGAACGGAAATCCGGCATCTGCAGCGTAGTATCGGCCAGGATAATGCCCACCAGCGACACCTTCGGGAAGTTGAAGCCCTTGGCCACCATCTGGGTGCCTAAAAGGATATCGGCCTCCCCTTTTGCAAAGCTGTCCAGCACTGTCTTGGTATGCCCTTTGTCGGTCGCGGTGTCGCTGTCCAGGCGGAGGGTACGCAGGTGGGGGAAAAGGCGCTGTATGTCGTCCTCTATCTTCTCGGTGCCGAAGCCGCCGTACCCCACCTGAAGCGAGCCGCACTGCGGGCAGGCCCGCTCCGGGCGCTGGGAGTAGCCGCAGTAGTGGCAAATCAAAAGACCTCTGTCCTTATGATATGTAAGCGGTATGGAGCAGTGGGAACACTTTGCCTCGTAGCCGCAGTCGATACAGGAGAAGTTGTAGAAGAAACCGCGGCGGTTCAGGAAGAGGATAACCTGCCTGCCCTCTGCACATACCCTGGTAATCTCTTTACGGAGCACATAAGAAATCGCATAATGCTCCTTGCTCATGTCCACCACCTGTATCTGGGGCAGCTGACCGCCCGATACACGCCTGGTAAGAGAAAGCCTCTTTATAGTCCCATTCTCCATAAGGTGGTAAGCCTCTACCGACGGAGTTGCGCTGCCCATGACCAGCTTGGCTTTCTCTTTCTTGGCTCTGTACATGGCAACCTGCCGTGCATGGTACCGCGGGGAAGAGCCCGATTTATAGGAGTTCTCGTGCTCCTCGTCTATTATGATAAGTCCCAGGTTCTGGACCGGGGCAAATATGCCGCTCCTTGCTCCGATGACCACCTTGGCTTCCCCGCTCTGTATACGGCGCCACTGCTTAAGGCGCTGGGCCGGTGTAAGGGCCGAATGGAGCACAGCTACTGTGTCGGCAAACCGCTTCTTGACTGCATCCACCATCTGGTGGGTCAGGGCAATCTCAGGAACCAGGTAGATGATTCCCCTGCCCTCTTCAAGCATTTTCTCGGCCAGAGTAAGGAACACTTCGGTCTTGCCGCTTCCTGTTATGCCGTGGATATAGAAAAGGGATTCTGTGCCTTCAAGAACGCTGTTCACGGCATTCTGCTGTTCGTCGGTAAGGGTGATAGAGCCTGGAAGCCCATAGGAGCCCTCCATCTCGTCCTCAAGGTCTTTCTCCCGCTTGCCGCCTGGCAGCATGGCATAGAGAGCCTCGCCCCAGCCGCACATATACATGTCGGCAATCCAGAGGGCTGTCTGCCATGTAGATTTATCGAAGAGAGGCTCGCTCTCCATTATTTTGGTTATTGCCTTAAGGTTTGATACATCCTCGTCCAGGCTTTCGGCAACTTCCACCACAAAGCCCTGCACCTCCCGGCGGCCGAAAGGGGCCTTGACCCGCATTCCCACCGCACACTCCCCTTTTTCGGGAGGAAGGTATGTGAACACTTTCTTAAGCGGAAGGTTGAAGGCAACTTTAATGAACATTCTTTATCTCTTCAAGCTCGGCCTTAAGACGGCGAAGGTCGTCCCATACAGGCTTTCTCAGGCTCGGATCCCGGAGCACTGCACTGGGGTGGTAGGTGGGAATAAGGGGAATGCCCCTAAAGCTGTACGTTCTGCCCCGCAGCCGGCCGATTCCGGCCTCCTGTCCTGCAAGGACAGCCGATGAGATGCGGCCTACGGTGAGTATGAACTTGGGTTTGATAATGGCAATCTGGCGCTCTAGATACGGCAGGCAGGATGCTATCTCATCGGGCTGCGGGTCCCTGTTCATAGGCGGGCGGCACTTTACCACATTGCCGATAAAGCAGTTGGTATGCCTTGAAAGCCCTATTGCATCAAGCCACTTGTCCAGGTACTGGCCCGCCCTTCCTACAAACGGAAGCCCCTGGATATCCTCGTCGCCGCCCGGGCCTTCGCCCACCACCAGCACATCGGGGTTAAGCACACCTATTCCAGGCACCACATTCTTCCGCTTCTCGCAAAGCCTGCATCTGCTGCACTGGGCAACCTCTCCCGCAATCTTCTCAAGTGAATCGGGAACCTCTTTCTTAAGCATCATCTCGGGCAGTTTCCTGTCCGATATCATGCCGTACTGTATATAGTCCTGAGTATTATCAATCAATTTGTATAATTCAGATTCAATGTTTCCCATATATCACCTGGTCGAGGAAAAGTCCTTTGGCAGCTGCACAGGCTCCTGCCGCAGAACGGTCCCGGGCATCGAGGACAGCCTTCATGGCTTTTCCATCCTCCCCTTTCTCATACAGATCAAGCACAGTGCCCACAATGGAGCGCACCATGCGTCTTAAAAAGCCGTCGGCTGATATCTTGAACACAGTGTAGCCGTTCTTCTGGTAGAACACAGCAGAGTTCACTGTCCGCTCCATGGGATAGCCATCCTCCATCACAGATGCAAAGGATGAAAAGGAATGCAATCCTACCAATGGGGCTGCCAGTTCATTCAGCCTGTTTATGTCGGGTGCGCACTTCAAAGTCAGACAGTACCGCTCAAGCCAGGGATAGCTCAAAGCTCTGGGCAGCATATAGTATTTATAAATGCGCTCTGTAGCGTCATAGCGGGCATGGAAGCTATCCTCCACCTCCTCGCTTTTAAGAATCCTGATATCGGGCGGCAAAAAAGAGTTTAGGGCCTCCCTGAACTTCTCCACAGGCATAGCCATGTCGGTGATGAAGTTGGCGCACTGTCCCCTGGCATGGACACCTGAATCGGTGCGCCCTGCCCCGGTCAGCTTTACAGGGTGGCCATGCAGCTTCTCAAGGGCTTTCTCCATGCGTCCCTGGATTGTGTCGTCATCATTCTGAATCTGCCAGCCGCAGTAGGCTGTACCGTCATATGCAACAGTAAGCTTGATATTTGCCAAGGCTTACCTCTTTTACTGAGCAGGTTTTTCTGCTGGTGCAGCTGGGGCTGGGGCTGGGGCCGGTGCTTCTGCAGGGGCTGCGGCCGCCGGTTCTGCAGGTGTATCCTGTGGTGTAATGTTCTTGGAAGTGACAGTTATCTCCACAGTATCCGGCGAGAAGCCGACCATGTTCATACTCTTTGGTATTGCAGGCTTAAGAGGAAGCACATATGTTCCAGGCTCCTTGATGTTGCCGAGCTCTGCCACCAGCTTCATGGAGGATGCAGATATGGTATCTGCCCTCTGGCTGTTTACTTCCAGCTTGATGGAACCGGCCTGAACATTTGGCACTGCAGTCAGGTCATCAGGACAATGGGCCAGCAGTATAGTTACATTCTGGACTGTCCTTACAACCATAATCTTAGCAATACTCAGTGAAAGCCTTACATCAGAATTGAGGACGCGTACAAATTTACTGTTGTTCTCAACTCCGACCTGGACAGAGAAGTTGTCGGAGTGACCGTCCAGATCCACAGAGGTGGTCTTGAAAGAAGAAATCGAATCAAGGACGCTCTCGGGGCCTTCAACTGTCACAAAGTTCGGGGAAAGGAGTGTACCAGAGATCTCGTATCCTTCGGCAGGTGTTCCTTTTATCACAGGCTCCAGCGGAATACGCTTTATAGTCTTGCGCTCGAAGGCAAAATTGACCTGGTTAGGTGTTGTATGAATCTCCAGCGGAGTTATGTACAGAGCACTTCCACTGCGCTCTATCTTTATGGGTCTGTCGTAGCTCCCGTTCTCTGCCACATTGGTGAAATCTGCAAAAGCGGTAAGATCAGTTCCCATGATAGAATAGATGTCATCCTTGTTTCCACGCAGCAATACCTTGATAGTCCGAGGAATATCCTGGGTGGTCATATATTCGGTGTTTGTATAGAGCTTGAAAGGAACATTCACAGTACGCTCCTCTATCTTGCTCATCCTGTTGAACAGCACAATGACAACGGCAATAGCAAAGCAGAAAAGCTTTGCAGCCCAGTTCCGGGTGATAATTTTGAAAGATCTTCCAAGATTCATTCCTCATCCTCCCCGCTGTCGCTCTGGGCAAGTCCCAGTACCACCAGATTATTCAGAGTGCTCAAGAGCTCATCATGCTTAAGTTCATAATAGATGTTAGAATTGTAAGCCAGAGAGATTGCACCGGACTCTTCTGATACAATCAAGACAACTGCATCGGTGGTCTCTGCTGTTCCCAGGGCAGCCCTGTGCCGTGTTCCAAAGCTTTTTCTTATTCCCTTCTGTTCCGAGAGCGGCAGGAAGCATCCAGCAGCCACAATCTTCTTTCCAGCTATGATGATGGCTCCGTCATGCAGCGCAGTATCTTTACCGAAAATAGTTACGATAAGGCTTGATGAGATATCTGCATTCAGGATTGTTCCTGTATCTATTATGTTCTTAAGTCCGGTCTGACGGGAAAAGACAATCAGGGCTCCCCTCTTCATAGAAGATAGAATCTCTGCTGCGCTTACTACAGACTCAACCTCGGTTCCGATTGTCCTGTGGCGCCTCTGCAGGAAGCGGCTCTGTCCCACTTTGATAAAGAAGTTTCGGATCTCGGACTGGAAGATGATTACAACGATGATGATAAGAGCACCAGCCAGCCTGTTGAGTATCCAGAGTATTGTATCAAGCTTAAGGATAAAGGCAAGAGCATAGAGAGCTGCGGCCGCAACCACACCTTTGATGGCAGGGAGGGCGTTGTTCTGGAGGAGAATCTTATAAACCTGATAGATCAGAAAAGCAAGGACAACCACATCCAGGAACGGCCGGATATAGGTTGAGAAGAAAGAGACTAAACTTTCCAATCGTCACCTCCTGACTGCAATATCTCCAAGGGAGAAGAGCATCTTGACCATATCAGATGTCTCCCTCACATCATGAACCCTGAGCACAGCAGCACCATGGGCAGCGGCAAAGGCGTTAACCGCCAGTGTCCCGGCCAGCCTGCCTTCCACATCGGCACCAGTCACTGCACCTACAAAGCGCTTTCTGGAACACCCTATGAGAACCGGGTAACCCAGCGCTGCAATCTGCCCCATCTGGCGCATCAAATCAAGGTTGTGCTCCGTATCCTTCCCAAAGCCTAAGCCCGGATCCAGCGTAATCTTGTCTGCCGGAACACCAGCGTTCTTAAAGGCTTCGGCACGGGACAAAAGATAGTCCCTGACCTCTTTCACCACATCAGAATAAAGAGCCTTTTCCTGACTGTGCATTAATATAATATCACATTTATAATTTTTTACAATTTGAATTATTGAAAAATCATAGGTGCCGGCAGAAATATCGTTAACAATGTGGGCCCCTGCATCCAGAGCCGCCTGTGCCACAGCACCCTTACGGGTATCCACCGAGATGGGGACTGCTGTGTGCTTCCGGATCTCTTTTATTACAGGGATTATACGCTCTCTCTCCTCTTCGGCGCTCACTGGTGTGAAGCCAGGTCTTGTGCTCTCTGCCCCGATATCGATGATATCTGCACCGTCCTGTTCCATAGCCAGGGCTGCATCAAGGGCAGAAGAGACCGACTCCTTCCTGCTTGCGGCATAGAAGGAGTCTGGTGTGACATTGAGTATCCCCATGACCAGGGACATCTTCTTTTTCTCGTAGAGGGAGGAGATAAGACCCATAGATTATTTTTCGCCGATCTCCTCTGCAACCAGGTTGGTGGTGCTGTACATCTTGCGTAAGAGCGGCTTCTCTATCTTTCCGGTAGGATTCCGGGGAACCTTTGCAAAGATTATCTTCTTAGGCCGCTTATAGCGTGGCATACCCTGGGCAAACTCGTTTATCTCGTCCTCGGTGCAGGTCATACCTTCCTTGATCTCGATGATGGCACCTGCAATCTCTCCAAGCCTTGGATCAGGGAATCCGATCACAGCCACATCCTTGATCTTGTCAAACTTGCGGAGGAAGTTCTCAATCTCCACAGGATAGAGGTTCTCGCCACCGGTGATGATGACATCCTTCTTCCGGTCAACCAGATAGATGAAGCCATCCTCATCCTCCTTGGCCATGTCGCCGGTGAAGAGCCAGCCGTCAGCAAGTGACTCGGCGGTGGCTTTGGGGTTCTTATAGTAGCATTCCATGACACCAGGACCCTTTACAGCCAGCTCGCCTACCTCGCCCTGCTTGACCGGGTTATGCTTGTCATCCACAATCTTGGTCTGCCACATATAGCCGGCCTTACCGATGGCACCCACCTTGTGGACATTCTCCACTCCAAGGTGAACACAGCCTGGCCCGATGGACTCGGAAAGGCCGTAGTTTGTGTCGTACTGATGGTTCGGGAACACCTTGAGCCACCGCTGGATAAGGCTCTGAGGCACCGGCTGTGCTCCGATGTGCATAAGCCGCCACTGGTCCAGCATATAGTGCTCCAGCTTGATGCGGCCTGAATCGATTGCATCCAGTATATCCTGAGCCCATGGCACAAGGAGCCATACGATGGTGCATTTCTCTTCTGTAATAGTGCGTAAAATCCATTCCGGCTTGATGCCCTTGAGGAGCACAGCCCTGCTTCCTGCAAGGAGGCTTCCGAACCAGTGCATCTTGGCACCGGTGTGGTACAGCGGAGGAATGCACAGGAATACATCATCCCGTGTCTGTCCGTGGTGATTCTGCTCCACCATGCATGAGCTTATAAGTGAGCGGTGCTTGTGGAGGATTGCCTTGGGGAATCCGGTGGTGCCGGATGAGAAATAGATAGCTGCAAAGTCATCCTCGGTAAAGAGCACAGGAGGTGCATCGGGTGAGAAAAAATGCATAAGGTCGAAGAAGTTTTCGGTATATGAAGGCCCGTTCTTTCCTACAAAGAGCTGATACTTAACCTTTGGGATCCGGTCCTGGATCGCGTCCATACGCTCTATGAACTCAGGTCCGAAGATAAGAGTCTCTACATCGGCCAGGTCAAGGCAGTAGGCAATCTCCTCGCTGGAATAGCGGAAGTTCATAGGAACTACAATGCAGCCGGCCTTGAGTATTCCAAAGTAGATAGGCAGGTACTCCAGGCAGTTCATCATAAGGATGCCCACCTTGGTGCCCCGCTTGAGGCCTCGGCTCAAGAGCAGGTTTGCCATGCGGTTTGCCCTGCGGTCAAAGGAGCGCCAGGACATCTCACGGCGGTATGGTGCATCCTGGGAGCCCTCTATAAGACTGGCCTCACGCCATGTAACTGCCTTATCCCGGCTCTCTGATGGGTTAATCTCCACCAGTGCACACTCTCCACCATACAATCTAGAATTGCGTTCAAGAAGATCTGTAATAACCATTATGATTCTCCTAAAAATGTAATCCCGGTGTTTATCTAAAGAAAACACAGAGGGCGAGAGTTCCCGCGGTACCACCTCTGTTTGCCCTACCTTCGCAGGAAGAGCCTTATCAGGTACAGACATACCCTTGCGCTGTAACGGGCGGACCCGGCGACCACTACTCCACCTTGGGGGTGTTTCAAGGCGCTGCTCGGAAAGGTAATTCGGAGCACCGGCCTCCACTGCCTTGCACCGCCCGGCAGCTCTCTTGGAAGGTTATCGGCGTCCTACTGGATTTTCGTCAACGCATGTATAGCTTTTGTACCACAAACACTTAAGATAGTCAATATTAGAGCACAGATAAGGGTACAGCTCGATAAAAAAAACCGGGGTGGGTGCCCCGGCTTTGTTTACGCGTGTCTTTTATATTTTCATTTATACGTATGGAATGATGTTTCTGATGTTCTTCATCCGTTTTGCAAGGAGAACAACAACAAATGGAGTAAGAGCGATAGGCACTACATCGGCGATTCCAATCCAGACGATACAGAAAATGTAATTCTCCATATAGCTCTGCTCGCCCATAAGGAAATAAGCAAGAGAAGCACTGGTGGAAAGGATCATGAGGATACCGAAGAATACGCTTAAGAAAAGACACTTTCCAATAAATGCTTTCTTGTTCTGATCAATAAGCTCTACAAGGTCAATCTTTCCATTCTTAAGATGGAAGAATGCAGGAAGTGCTGCAGAAAGACCTACTGTGATACCATCTGCAATCGGAGAATGCAGCGGAATGAACATTCCTGAAAGCAGAGACCATACAAGTGTTCCGATATAGCCTGCAAAGAATCCTGTAACAGGTCCGAAGAGATAGCCGATAACCGGAATGATAAAAGCGAATGTCCTGAAGTGAACTGCTCCAGGAATAAGTGGAATTGGGCACAGGTATGCCCAGAGAACTCCAGTCAATACACCAAATACTACAAAGAAGATGATATTGACGAATGAGAATTTTTTAGCCATGTTTCCCTCTCTTTTCAATAATTTATATCTGCAATTTCGCTGAATATATTAATAAGCTTCTTGCACGCGTAATCAAAAAGCTTTTTCCCCTTTTCTGCTGTGGCAAATGTAGGTGCCCCGATTACACCGCTCTTTGTCACATCGTTGGTCTTCCAGCCCGCATTCACAGGTCCGAAGACTGTAACATACTTGTCGCCCTTGAAGCAGTCGGCAGGATCCTCGTCCACAGCCTTGTCCATGTAGACCAGGTCGGGCCTTGCCTCCAGCATAAGGCTTGTCTCCAGCTCGCAGGCATGGAAGACACCGTACATGCCGGACTCCTTGAGCCCCTTAAGACCGTCGGCCCAGAAGTCGGTGAACCACCAGTCAAACACAAACACCTGCAGCCCGAAATCAATCCGCAGATCCCTGCTTATAAGGTTTGCCATATCGGTGTTTCCGCCGTGGCTGTTGAACAGCACCAGCTTCTTGAAGCCGTGGTGAGCTATGCTTCCTGCAATATCGTAGATCATGGAGTAGTAGGTCTTTGCCTTGAATGTAAGGGTGCCAGGGAAGCACATGTGCTCGTTGCTCTTTCCAATCAAAAACTGAGGGGCAAAGATAAGGTTGCCCTTCTCGAACTTCTCCCCTTCTATAATCTTGTCGATCAATGTGGAGAGAATGATGGCATCGGTTCCCACAGGAAGATGCGCACCATGCTGCTCGGTGGCAGAGAGCGGCAGAGCCACTATGCTCTTGTCCTTATCCAGGGCCCCTATTTCATCTCTGGTAAGTTCTTCCCATCGTTTAATCATAAAACCTCCTCCTGCTCAGACCGGTATGTAGTACATAATTCTGAGCACTATAGTTATAGCGATTGCCACAACATTTGCAGCAACGAAGTAAATATCAAGCCTGCTGGCCTTTATAACCTTGTATGCAGTCCGCTTGACCGAGAAGTCCAGCTTGTAGTAGTGCATGGCCAGGGAAATAGCCTGTCCTTTTCCAATAACCCTGAACAGCAGCGGGAACGAGAATGTGACATAATTCTTGACCTTTGTGGCCCAGCCGCATTTGTCTATCTCAAGTCCCCGGGAACTCTGGGCATCCATGATGGCCTGGAGCTCGTTAATGGTAATCGGGATGATCTGGAAGATAAGACCGATGGCAAATGCCACAGAATAAGGGATATGCCACTTGCGCAGTCCAAGTATCATCTCGCTGAAGTTGGTGGTCAGGAGCACGGTGTAGAAAGAGGAAATCATAAGGAATATACGCAGAGGATAGACTGCACCCTTATACAGGTCATACCAGTCGAAGCAGAAGATATGCGGCTTCCCCATCCAGCTGAATGTGGTCTGGAAGAATATAGGGCCTCCATCCACCTCGGGGACAGAGAACATACCCAGAATAGACCACAGCAGGAAGATGAACAGAAGCAGTATCTTAAGCTTTGCAAGCAGTGTCAGGATCTGGGTCCCTATATGACAGCTTTTCCACATTCCTATGAAGAATAAGAGCAGGAATGTCAGTGCCACAAAGGATTTTATGACGCTGGTGAGGACAGCCATGGCCACAAAGAAAGCAAACTTGGTCCTTGGATCCAGCTTATGGAGGAAGGAGCTTGAGTCGACGTACTTCAGATAATCCATCACTCTGCCTCCTTTCTTGTCAAAGCCTTGGCCTGTTCTACAAACTCATCAACATTGTAGCAGATCTTGTCAAAGCCCAGTGCCTTGGACATAACCACTGCAGGAGGCATCGAAATATGTATCTTGTCGAAAATATCATCGCGGATCGCCAGCTGCTGCTTGGTCCCCTGGAATATCTTATTTCCGTTGTTCAGGATGATGGCATCGTCCACAGTGCGGAACACCATAGGAATCTCGTGGCTTATTATAATTACAGTCTTCCCCTGCTCCTTAAGTCCTTTTATCAGGGCCTCCAGTTCTTTCATAAGGAAGCCGTCCATGCCCAGTGTAGGCTCATCAAGTATGATTACATCGGCACTGGAGAAAAGGACAGAAAGAATAGTAAGTGTATGCTTCTTGCCCATGGAAAGGTTGAGGGGGAAGGTATTCCTTTCTTCAAGCAGATTGTACTTGGTAAGCACCTCGGTTATCTTTTCCTCGGTGAACGGGATATTCTGCATACGTGCGCAGAATGTGAGCTCGGCCTCCACTGTCTCCTCGAACAGCATATGCTCCGGGTGCTGGAACACCAGTATTATGTTCCGTGATATCTGGGCCACAGACTTCTCCAGAAGCGATTCGCCCTTGTAGCGCACATCACCGGTAGTAGGCTTATAAAGACCGTTCAGATGCTTTACAAAAGTGGTCTTGCCCGATCCGTTCTGCCCCAGGACAGCTGTTATCTTCCCCTTCGGGATATTGGCATTCACATCCTTAAGGGCATGGAAGTTGTCGCTGAACACCTTCTCAAGGTTATGCACCGATATTATGCTCTCCCCTGTCTCCTCCTCTTCTGTGTAGCTTTTTGCAAACAGCTTGGTGTTCACCATCTCTGCAAGCTGCATAAGACCGTCCTCTACTGTATAGAACATCTTGAGCTTGGGGAAATATGGGAGAAGACCGCGGTAGAGCTCAACCTCCTGAGGTATGATCACCCCCAGCTTATGCTGCAGCTCGAAGTCCTGGAAGAAATCCTCCTTGCTGCCGTCGAACACCACCTTGCCGTCCATCATTCCTATTACATGGTCCACTATGCCGGCAGACCATACCAGGTTGTTGTCCACCAGTATTACAGTGTTTCCGTCCAGGCTTATCTGCTTGAGCACCATCTGTACAAGGCTCTTGCCGTTAGGGTCCAGCGAGCTTACAGGCTCGTCCATGATAAGGATGTCGGGCTGCATTGCAAGAACCGATGCTATACACACAGCCTGCCGCTGGCCGCCCGAAAGGTTTGCCACGCTCCGGGCCCGCAGATACTGCAGGCTTAAAAGATCAAGAACATAGTCCATCCGCTGTGCAATCTCTGCCTGCGGAATACCCATGTTCTCAAGGCCGAATGCAATGGCATCCTCCACCCCGTAGCCGAAAAGCTGGTTCTCCGGTGTCTGGCTTACAACACTTACCAGGCTGTCTTCCGGCTTCTGGAATGTGCCGGACAGCTGCCCGCTGGAAATAAGTGTGGGGATGACTCCGCTCAAGATCTCAAGCAGCGTAGTCTTGCCGCAGCCCGAAGGACCTACTATGGCTGTAACCTTTCCCTGTTCAATGGAAAAGCTCACATTGTCCAGGACAGTTCTGCCGTCCTTGCTGTATTTATAGGTTATGCCCTCTACCCTGTAGTCCATTTCTTATGCCTATCTTTCGTTAGTAACCGGGAATACAGGAAGTGCCTCGAGATAAATGATATCCTTGCGGTTCTTTGCATCGCCCTCGGCCAGGATGCAGGCCTTGCCCACAATATTGCCTCCGGCCTTCTCCACCAGGGTCTCCATAGCCTTAAGGGACTCGCCTGTGCTGATAACATCATCCACAATAAGGATCCTCTTGCCATTGATAAGGTCGCTCTCCTCCTTGTCCAGGCACAGGATCTGCTTTTTCTTGGTGGTTATTGAATAGACTTCGGTGACAAAGGGATCTGTCATATACGGCTTTACGCTTTTGCGCGCAACAAAATAGCGTTTCATATTGCGGAGCCGGGCAAGTTCCTGAACCAGCGGAATACCCTTGGCCTCGGCTGTGATTAGATAATCGGCCTCCGGCAGTTTGCTGTCCAGCACCTGGGCAGCCTTTACAACCAGCTCTGCGTCTCCCAGGAGGACAAAGCTTGCGATATCCAGATTGTCTTCTATTCTTACGATGGGAAGCCTGCGGATGCAGCCCACGATGTTCATCTCATAATACTTGCCCATAACCCCCTCCTATATAAATTTTATAATAACATAGCTAAAAACACAATTGATATTTACTTATTCATTTGACTTTTTTGAAAAACTGCCGATTAAGAAGGTATGCAGAGAATTATCAGTGTTGTGCAGCAGGAAGCTTGCAGAAAGATTATACATTCACTTATAGTATTTGTCCCATTCATAGCCGGCTACAGCTACCAGCTGGCCTATTTTTTACTCAGCGCCGGCATTGTTATCTACTCCTGGTCTGAATTCCAGCGGCTGACCGGCCATTACGTGCCAGTGTTCTCCGAAATAAAGGCAAAGGCGTTCCGTTCCCAGGATATGATCCACTTTG
Organism: Spirochaetia bacterium; assembly: GCA_017554185.1. Lineage (GTDB taxonomy): Bacteria > Spirochaetota > Spirochaetia > CADAEX01 > CADAEX01 > CADAEX01. The sequence continues at coordinate 37,340 of JAFZIU010000106.1, read as the reverse complement.
CGAAAGCGCCGGTGACACTGGCCCTGGGAGCCATGGGAGCACTGGCACTCTACCCTATGCCTGCAGCGGCTATAGCTATCTATGCCCTGGCCTTCGGCGACACAGCCGCCTGCCTGGTGGGCAAAAGCTTCGGCAGAACCCAGATTCCCTGCACAGGCAAGACCTGGGCCGGGTCAGCCGCCTGTTTTGCCACCGTGTTCATGCTGGCCTTCCACGCCACCGGCTGCAGCATCACCAAAACCGCAGCTGTAGCCTTTGCTGCAACCCTGACAGAACTTCTGCCCATAAAAGACTACGACAACCTGCTTATCCCACTGGTGACCGGCCTTATGCTGCTCTAAGAGCGATTTTCAGGCTTATGCTTTACAACCTGGACAAAATCCTTAAGCATACTGCTTCTCTTTTCTTTGGAATATACCATTCCATACACAAAATCGGTAGCATATTCCCATTGCAGGAAGCTTAGAGCCGTATCTGGAACTACGGCAAACTCAGGAAGCACACAATACCCATACCCGGCGCTCACCAATGCATAAGCCTCGGTAGCATTGCTGCAGATTATAATCCTCTGCCCTTCGGCTGTAGGGAAAGATGGCTCATCATGACCTGAGTGGTAACGGCTTCTAAGGTGAAAGGGAACAGTTATTATCTGACTTTCCATCTTAAGTTCCTCAAAGGATATGGCCCTTTTCTTAGCTTTCGGATGATTTGCGGACAGAAGACATATCATCTTCTGGCTTGTCACTGGGACAAACATCAGATTCTCATAGGGTTTGACAAAATTAAGGAATGTAAAGCAAACATCCAAATCTCCATGCTCCAGCTTAGTCAGATTCATATCCAGGCTGTCCATAGTAAAAACGGGATAGAACTGAGGATACTTTTTCCTCATGGTGCAGAGAGAATCAGTAAGGCGAATCATCTCATGGGGCTCTGAATACCCAATCCTGAGCGTGTCAGATTGAGAAGTCTTATGGCTGGCTATAATCTGCTTAGATTGATAAGTAAGCTTAAGGATATTCCTGGCATTGTCCAAAAAAGCCTTTCCTTCCTGGGTAAGAAGCACATAGTGGGAGGACCGGATAAAAAGCTTGGTATCCAGCTCATTCTCCAAGGAAAGAATCTGCTTGCTGACAGCAGGCTGAGAGATAAAAAGCTGGGTAGCTGCATTCTTGAAATTCAACGTCTCAGCCACTTTTATAAAACATTCCAGTTGGGAAGTAGTCATATCAGTCTCCTTGCAATAACTAAAAGTTATAGTCAATATTATAATAGAATGAATACTATAAGACAAGTATGATATAATGAAGAGAAAACAGGAGGAAATAATGAAAAAAATACTTATCATCAATGCAAGCAAAAGAAAAAATGGCAATTCCTATGCCCTTGAGCAATACTTTGCAGAAAAGCTGGCTGGTAAAGCAGAAATCACTGCATTCCGCATTGGAGAAAAAGCTGTAAACCCATGTCTGGCCTGCGATGCCTGCAAGAAGCAGCATACCCCGAACTGTATCCAGCGGGATGATTTTACCGCCCTTATCCCTCAGATTGACTCATGCGATGCCCTGCTGATTCTTGCACCAGTTCACTGGGATCAGTTCCCGGCTCAGCTCAAGGCTTTCCTGGACAGAACCTACTCCTTTATGGACTTTACCCAGAGCGATTTCTCCATGGCCGGCAGAAAAGACAAGAAGATTGCAGGATATTTCTTCGCAGGATTCGGTCCTGTCGATATCTATACCCAGATGGTTGACACCAACCTTAAGAACTTTGCCATCGCTGGTTTCAGGACAGAAAAAGCACATGTGGCAGGAAATGCAAATGTACCAGGCAGCATAATGGAAAAACCAGACGACCTTAAAGCTGCCGACGAGATGGCTGCATGGCTTCTTGACTGACCTGATTGTCATGCTGAACTTGTTTCAGAATGACAAAAAAATAGTACAAAAAAAGGCGTCCCGAAAAGGACGCCTTTATATTTTATCCAGTTTGCAGCTTATTTAAGAAGACCGCCGATAGAAACAAACAGCGGAGCAAATACTACTGCGATGATTGTCATCAGCTTGATGAGGATGTTGATGGAAGGACCGGATGTATCCTTGAACGGGTCACCAACAGTATCGCCGACAACTGCAGCCTTGTGGGTGTCAGAACCCTTTCCGCCGTAAGCGCCGCCTTCGATATACTTCTTTGCATTGTCCCATGCTCCACCAGCGTTAGCCATCATGATAGCAAGGAGAACACCTGCAGCCAGGGATCCAGCCAGCATTCCGCCCAGAGCAGCTGGTCCAAGGATGATACCTACTGCGATAGGAGCGATAATTGCCATAACGCCAGGCATGATCATCTCTTTAAGAGCAGCTCCTGTGGAGATGGATACACACTGCTTGTAGTTAGGCTTGGATGTTCCAGCCATGATTCCCTTGTCCTCTCTGAACTGGCGTCTAACCTCTTCGATCATCTGGTTGGCAGCCTTTCCTACAGAGTTCATTGTCATAGCAGAGAACAGGAACGGCAGCATAGATCCGATGAAAAGACCTACTACTACGATAGGATTCAAGAGGTCGATAGCCTTGAGGTTGGAGACTGCAGCGTAAGCAACGAACAGAGCCAGTGCTGTAAGAGCTGCAGAACCGATTGCAAAGCCTTTTCCGATAGCTGCTGTGGTGTTACCTACAGAGTCCAGGGTATCGGTGATCTTTCTTACGCCCTCTGGAAGCTCGGACATCTCGGAGATTCCACCTGCGTTGTCAGATACAGGACCGTAAGCATCAACTGCAACTGTCATACCTGTTGTGGAGAGCATACCTACTGCAGAAAGTGCGATTCCGTACATTCCACCGAACTTATATGCTACGAATACGCCAATACATACGAAGATGATAGGCCACAGGGTGGACATCATACCAACTCCGAGACCGGAGATGATGGTTGTTGCAGCACCAGTCTGTGACTGCTCGCCGATTTTCTTTACATATTTGTAATCTGCAGATGTGTAGATCTCGGTAACCTTTCCGATTGCGATACCTACGATAAGACCTGCGATGATTGACCATGCATAGCTGAATGTTCCCAGCATAGCCTTTGACAGGATGATGGCAGCGATGATAACTACGATACCGCTGATATATGTTCCCATGTTAAGAGCAGATGCAGGGTTCTGTCCCTCTTTGCCCTTTACACCCATGATTCCTACTACAGATGCAATGATTCCGATTGCAGAGATGATAAGCGGGAATACAGCTGCTGTCTCTTTTGAGAAGCCGAATGGGTTGTTGGCTGCTGCTACAGCTGCCAGAGTGATTACAGAGATGATGGATCCTACATAGGACTCGAAAAGGTCTGAACCCATACCTGCAACGTCACCTACGTTGTCTCCTACGTTATCTGCGATAACTGCCGGGTTACGTGGGTCGTCCTCAGGGATTCCTGCCTCAACCTTACCTACAAGGTCAGCTCCTACGTCTGCTGCCTTTGTATAGATACCGCCGCCTACACGGCCGAAGAGTGCCATAGAGGATGCACCGAAACCGAATCCGGTGATACACTGTGTCACTGTTGCCAGGTCAAGAGCTGTAACTACAATTCCGACACCCAGAAGTCCCAGGCCGGAAACGCAGAGTCCCATTACTGCACCGGATCTGAAGGCAACCTTGAGGGCCTTGTTCATTCCGGAGTCCTTAGCTGCTGCTGCAGTCCGCACGTTACCCTTGGTAGCTACGTTCATACCGAAGAATCCGGCAAGAACTGAAAGCAGGGCACCGAAAAGGTAGAGGACAGCGGTTGTCCAGTTAAGTGCAAAACCAATTACAAAGAAGAGAATTACAATAACGATAGCCATTGACTTGTACTCTCTCTTCAGGAAAGCAAAAGCTCCTTCTCTGATGAATCCAGAGATCTCTTTCATTCTGTCTGTGCCGGCATCGCATGATCCGATCCACTTTGCAAGCATAAATGCCACGCAAAGGCCAAATGCAGCTGCAAGCACGGCAATAAGTGCGAGTAACATTCTATTACCTCCAATAATTTCTGCGGGTAATTTTACTCTTTTTGGGGTTTTATATCAATTAGTATAATAAAAATAATTATTAGCAGTTTGACAACCAAAATTTCTTGGTCTAAACTGTAAGTATGAAAGAATTCCGCCTCATTCTTTTTCTGCTGCTGGTGGGTTTTGCCCCTTTTTCATGCAGTAAGAATAGTGATCTGCAGACTCAAGTCATAAGGATTAACCAGTGGGAGATAACTGTAGAGACAGCAGATACCCTGGAAAGCCAGGAGAAAGGGCTTATGGGACGGGAAAGCCTGGAGGAAGACCGGGGTATGCTCTTTGTCTACGACCGGGACGCAAAGAAATCCTTCTGGATGAAGAACACCACAATACCTCTTTCCATCGCCTACATTGCAGCAGACGGGACTATCAGGGAGATATATGATATGGAGCCGCTTTCCACACGGACAGTGGATTCCAGGTATTCAGTAAGGTATGCTTTAGAGGTGAATCATGGAGCCTTTGACAGGCATGGAATAAAGGCTGGAGACAAGGTGGAGTTTATTAAGCCTTAGTCTTTCTCTTCCTCGTCCACATCGGTGAAAAGCTCAAGCTTGGGCTCTTCTTCGGGGGTGTCGGGCTTGTTGATGAGGATCTCTACCTTCCGCTCCATCTTGCCTATTTCTTTCTCCAGGGAGGATGCCAGCTTTATCCCCTCCTCAAAGAGCTTCATAGCCTTTTCGATAGGGATTCCCCCATCCTTCATATTGTCGTTGATCTCTTCAAGCCGGGTAAGTCTGTCTTCAAAACTCATTTCTCTTCTCCCTGTTTCTCGGCAACGGCAGCTGCTGTGCCGTCCCAGAAGGTGATATTAAGCCGGTCTCCGGCTTTGATAGAGGCTGCAGAACCTGCATACTGGTCTGAGCTCTTGTTGTATACTGCTGCATATCCCCGCTTAAGAATCGATTCCGGGGAAGATGCCTTGAGGCTGCCGGATATAAGCTCAAGCCTGTGGCGGTTCTCCTTAAGTATGTCCTGCACAGAGCGGACCAGATCCTCGTGCTGGTCATCAAGGTTCTGGTGCATATCGTCCAGAAGACCTTCCATGCTCCGCTTAAGGTTTTCTTTAGAACAATTCTCCATAACCAGGCGGGCCCTGTCAAGCCGATCCAGCATCTCATCCTTTATAGACTGGCTGCACTCCTGTATGCGGTCTATAACGTTCTCTGCCTCCCTTGATACAACTTCGGCGGCAGCCGATGGCGTCGGGGCCCGGAGGTCTGCGGCAAAGTCGGTAAGCACAACATCTATCTCGTGTCCAACCGCAGAAATGGTTGGAATCTCCGAAGCTGCCACGGCCCGCACCACCTCTTCGTCGGAGAATGGCAACAGGTCCTCCGGGGCACCGCCGCCACGGGATACCAAGAGTACGTCGCACAGCTTGAACATGTTGGCCCGCCGTATCTGGGCCGCGATTATAGGCGCCGCCTCGTCCCCCTGCACCGGGGCAGGCAGTATCACAAGGTCTATGGTATTGTTACGACGCTTGAGCACCCTCAGGATATCCCTGATGGCGGCGCCGCTGGGGGATGTGACAACCCCTATGCGCTTTGGATACGGCGGAATAGGCCGTTTCCTCTCTTCGTCGAAAAGCCCCTCAGCGGCCAAGCGCTGCTTGCGCTTCTCAAGCTCGGCGAAGATATCGCCCTGCCCCGCCTTTTCTATGTAGGAACAGACAATCTGATAGTTTCCGCTCTTGGCGTAGACTGTCACACTGCCTGTAACCACAACCAGGTCGCCGTCCTTGGGCAGATAGCCTGCGTTCTTTACAGAACGGGAAAAGAGGACTGCGCTTATGGCTGCAGATGAGTCTTTAAGGGTAAAATAGTAATGTCCTGAGCTTGAAGGCTTGAAACCCGAGACCTCTCCCTCTATCTGGATTGAGTAGTATTCACCCTCCAGATAGTCCTTGATGCATTTAGTGATCTCGCTTACTTTGTAGCATCGGGAGTGCACTTCTGCCATAGACACCGTTTATAAGGAAGAAAGCCGTACCGGCTTAGGGTTCTCGTTCTCGCCCAGCTGCTGGGAAAGCTCTTCCATAAGGGCCTTGGCTCTGGATGAAAGATGCTCGGGTGTCACAATCTGTATCTTGATATAAAGGTCGCCCTTCTTGTTAGGATTATGATATAAAGGAACTCCCTCGCCCTTAAGGCGGAGAAGCTTGCCGTTCTGGATTCCTGCCGGAATCTTGAGCTTTACCTTCTTGTCGTCAAGTGTGTCCACATTAATGCTGCAGCCAAGCGATGCCTGGGCCACGTTGATAGGAACAACACAGTAAAGGTCGTTGCCGCTGCGCTCAAAGTACTCGTGAGGACGCACGTTGACAAATATATAAAGGTCGCCCGGAACGCCGCCTGCAGGCCCGGCATCGCCCTGGCCAGGTATGCTTATCTGCCTGTCCGGCTCTATTCCAGGAGGAATGGTGACCTTGATCTTCTGCACCTTGCGGTTGGTGCCGCTGCCACCGCAGTGGCTGCAAGGCTTTTCTATGATGGATCCCTCGCCATGGCATGTAGAGCATGTGGATGCGAGAGAGAAGAAGCCAGAACTCCGGCGTACCTGGCCAGTTCCGCCGCAGGTTGGACACATCTTTCGTCCAGAGCCAGCGGAGGCGCCAGTGCCGTTGCATTCTGTGCAGCTTACATTGCGGTTATAGGATATCTCCACCTTGGTGCCATATACTGCGTCCTTGAAGGAGATGTCCAGGTTGTACCTCAAGTCGGCACCCCGGTACTGGCCGCCGTAGCCACGGCCCCCTCTGGAGCTGCCGCCACCGCCGAAGAAGGTGTCGAAGATAGAGAAATCGCCGCCGAAGATATCCTGGAAATCATGGAATACGTTGGAGTAGTCGTGTGCTCCGCCTGCACCCATGTTGCCCTCTACCCCGGCAAAGCCGAACTGGTCGTAGGCCTGGCGCTTCTTATCATCTCCAAGCACCTCGTAGGCCTCGGTAGCTTCCTTGAACTTCTCCTCGGCCTCGGGGTTTCCGGCATTCCTGTCGGGATGGTATTTGATAGCCAGCTTTCTGTAAGCTTTTTTAATGTCTTCTTTGGAGGCAGATTTCTCCACCCCCAAAACCTCATAGTAATCTCTCTTGGTTGCCATTATTTCTTGTCGTCGTCCACTACTTCGAAGTCTACATCATCTACTGTGCCGCTCTTAGGGCCACCCTGTGCACCAGCACCTGGGTTCGGGCCTGCCTGAGCACCGGCACCCGGATTAGGACCTGCACCTGCAGCTCCTGCACCTGGGTTTGCACCGCCGTTCTTTGCGGCGTTTGCAGCATACATCTGCTCTGCCAGCTTATATGCAGACTGCTTGAGTGTCTCCATTTTAGCCTTGATGTCGTCGATGTTGTCGGTCTTTGCAGCTTCCTTAAGATCCTTGAGGGCTGCTTCAATCTTAGCCTTGTCGTCGGCGCCGATCTTGTCGCCGTAGTCCTTCAATGACTTCTCGGTCTGGTAGATCATGCTGTCTGCCTCGTTCTTGACCTCGATTCTTGCCCTTTCCTTCTTATCTTCCTCGGAATGTGCCTCGGCCTCTTTTACCATCCGGTCAATCTCGCTCTCGGAAAGTCCGGAGGAGGACTCGATCTTGATGCTCTGCTCTTTGCCTGTTGCCATATCCTTTGCAGAAACATGGACAATACCGTTGGCATCGATATCGAAAGTAACCTCGATCTGTGGAACTCCCCGTGGTGCAGGTGGAATGCCTACCAGGTCAAAGTTGCCCAGTGTCTTGTTGTTTGCAGCCATCTCTCTCTCGCCCTGGAGCACATGGATGGAAACTGCGGTCTGGCCGTCTGCTGCAGTTGAGAAGATCTGGCTCTTCCGTGTAGGAATAGTAGTGTTCCGCTCGATCAGCTTGGTGAATACACCGCCCAAGGTCTCGATACCCAGTGAAAGCGGAGTTACATCAAGAAGCAGGATGTCCTTTACATCGCCGCCCAGGATTCCGCCCTGGATTGCTGCACCCATTGCTACAACCTCGTCCGGGTTGACGCTCTTGTTAGGCTCCTTGCCGAAGATCTGCTTTACCATAGTCTGTACAGCAGGAATTCTGGTGGAACCGCCTACCAGTATAACCTCGTCAATCTCGGAAGCAGAAAGACCTGCATCCTTAAGAGCTTTGACACATGGCTCCTTTGTCTTGTTGATGAGATGCTCCACCATACCTTCGAATTTAGCCCGTGTAAGGGACATCTGAAGGTGCTTAGGACCTGTTGCATCTGCTGTGATGAACGGCAGGTTGATCTCTGTGGACTGAGAGCTTGAAAGCTCAATCTTTGCCTTCTCTGCAGCTTCCTTAAGCCGCTGGAGTGCCATTCTGTCCTTGGACAGGTCGATTCCTGTGTCAGCCTTGAATGTGTCGATCATCCAATGAATTACTTCCTGGTCAAAGTTATCGCCTCCCAGATGGGTATCGCCGTTGGTGGACTTAACCTCGAAAACGCCGTCGCCAAGCTCCAGGATGGAGATATCGAATGTACCGCCGCCCAGGTCGTATACTGCGATCTTCTCTTCTTTCTTATCTTTGCCGAAGCCGTAGGAAAGTGATGCGGCTGTAGGCTCGTTTACAATTCTCTTTACCTCAAGGCCTGCAATCTTACCTGCATCCTTGGTTGCCTGACGCTGTGCGTCGTTGAAGTAAGCAGGAACTGTGATTACAGCTTCTGTCACAGGCTCGCCAAGATAGTCCTCGGCAGTCTTCTTCATCTTCTGGAGAACTGCTGCAGAGATCTCCGGTGCAGAGTACTGCTTGCCTCTGATGTTGACTCTGATGTCGTTGGCAGGGCCAGCTTCCATCTTATATGGCATAAGTGCGGCATCGGCAGCCATTTCGCCGTATTTGCATCCGATGAACCGCTTGATTGAATAGACAGTGTTCTCGGGGTTTGTAACCATCTGGTTCTTGGCCGGCTGTCCTACAAGCCTCTCACCTTTGTCTGTAAAAGCCACAACAGACGGAGTAGTCCGCTGTCCTTCGGAGTTTGCAATTACAATGGGTTCTCCCCCTTCCATAACTGAAACACACGAGTTTGTTGTTCCAAGATCAATACCAATTACTCTTCCCATATTATTCCTTCCTTATAGAAAAAAATTTTCAATTATTTTTTGCAGGCATGCTCACTTTTACCTTTGCATGCCGTATCACTCTGCCGTGCAGGATGTATCCGTTCTGGAACACCTCTGCAACAGTAGGTTCCTTTACATCAGGAGACTCTGTCATCATAAGAGCCTCGTGCTTCTCGGGATCAAATGCCTCGTTCACAGGAACGTACTTTGTAAGACCCCACTTCTTCTCCAGGAGTCCCATAAGCCGTTTCTCGATAAGGTCAACGCCGTTTGCCAGAGTATCGAAATCCTTGGACTTCTTTGCAGCCTCCTCGGCCCGCTCAAAGTCGTCAAGAACATCAATAAGATCGGTCAAAAGAGAGGTGTTGGCAAAGCTTACAGCATCTTCCTTGTCCCGGATAAGGCGTTTGCGGAAATTGTCAAAGTCGGCAGCCTTGCGGAGGAACTGGTCCTTCATCTCGGCCTTCTCGGCCTCAAGCTTCTGGATCTGCTCCTTGAGGGCTTCAGCTTCATCAGCAGGCTCGGCAGGCTTTTCTGCAGCTTTTTCTTCTGCTTTAAGCTCTTCGGCCTTGTCAGAAGCTTCCGGCTTGATTTCCTGTTCTATAATTTCTTCCTCAGTACCCTTTTTCATTTTTGTGTAACCTCAGATGTTTTCTTTAAATAAAAGATACTAATAAGAAAATATAATAGTCAATAATTTGGAGAAAAAATAATTAGTTAGATGAATAAAAATCTCTGATAAGGTCTACTTCGCCTTCGCTGATGCCGAGGGTTTCGGCAATTTTCTCATTTGTCCAGCCCCGCTGGATAAGCTGTTTTGCGGTTTCGTTCCTTTCGGTCTGGGACATCTGGGTATCGGGGGCCGATATAGGGACAGGCTTTTCCACCAGCTCTCCAAGGACTGCTATAGTCTCTTCTCCCTTGCGGATGGAATCGTTAAGGCGGGTCTCGGTCTTGGCAAGCCACTCCATAACCTTGTCAATCCTGGTGAGGCGCTCTTCGGCGGCAGCAAGCTTTTCATCAAGCTTTCCTATGCTCTCCACAGCCTTGGTCACATCAGCCATACCGGTTTTAATCTGCTGCAAGGTTGACCCCAGGGTCTCTATATCCTGCTTAAGGTTGTCCACCGATGCAATCTTTTCGCTGATTGATGCCTGATAATCGGTGAATTCCTTCTCAATTTCGCCCCGCACAACCTCAAGCCGCGCTCTGCTCTCCTTGTCCAGGGCTGCGAAGAACTCAGACTCAACCGCAGTGTTCTTATCCTTAAGAAGCTCAAGCCGCTCCATATAGCTTTTTCCGAAGGACTCTATGCTCTCCCTGAAAGAATCGAGCTTTGAGTTCATTGCTATCGTAAGATCCTTGACTGCATTCTCGGAGACCAGAGCCTGCCGTCCGGTCAGCTCCTCTATCTGTGTATTGAAGGTGTCAAGCCGTTTTCCGGCCATCTCAAGGCCATCCTTAAGGGAACCCATGTTCAGATTCACAGTATTAAGAAGGTTAAGCCTTAGCTGCTCGAAGTCTTCCTCATTCTTCCTGTTGAATTCTGACAGTATGGAATCTGTCTTTTCCTTTATTTCTCCAAGCTGAGAGGTAAGGTTCTGTACGCTGCGGCGGACTATCTCCACATTCTTGGACTCCTGCTTAAGAAGCTGCAGGTTCTTGTCTGCCTTCTGGGAGGCATCGGCCATCTCGTTGAACGCACTGCGGAAAGTGTTCAGCTGGTCGCTCAGGATTTTGATCTCGTCATCCCGTTTTTTCACCATATTGAAGCTGGTCTCAAAGCTTTTGATCAGTTCCCTGGCATTCTGCTCGCTTCCTTCCATTGCAAGTTTGATATCATTGAGGGCTGTCTTGCGGTCTTCCACTATCTTGTCCAGCTCCTGAGTCCTGCTGTTGTAGAAAGCCCGCATTCTGTCCAGATAACGGCTGGCAGTGTTGGACCTCATGAATGCAAAAAGAATCAGAAGTTCAACACCAAGAGAAAATAAAAAGAAGAAAATGTTTACGCCGTTAATTCCCAAGTATATAGCCCTGTAAATCCCTGAAATCGGAGAATGTCATGTCTGCAGCGCTGTCTGGAACAGGCTTCTGAGCCAGGTGTGCAGCTTTCATTCCCGCCTTCTTTGCCCCTATTATATCATATTTATATTCATTTCCAACATAAATTATCTGTTCTGGAGAAATTTTCAGTTTTTCGGCTGCCAGAAGGAAGGCATCGGGCTCCGGCTTAAGGTGTCCGATTTCATCGGCAGACACTGCCACATCCCAGTATTGGTCGAGCCCCAGGGCAGAAAGCTTTTTACCCACGGTATAGTCGGTTATTACCCCCAGCTTGAGCCCTGCATTCTTAAGGGATGCCAGGAGAGGCTCTGCCCCGGGGTATGGTTCTGCCTTGCTCAGCATATCCATAAAAGTGCCGTAGATGTGTTTTTCCAGGAGCACCTGAGCCTTCTCTGCCGGAATTCTGAGGTATCCGGCGCATAGCGACACTTGGGCAAGGTGCAGATCCTCCACGCCCCCGAACTCACGCACATCGTGCCTGAGCTGCCTGAAAGCAGCGCTCAGGAGCGGATGCATAAGCATGAACTGGATGCTGGTCTTGATGAAGAAGCTCTGCGGATAGAGTGTGCCGTCCACATCAAAAAGGGCTGCTTTGAATTTCGGTTCTGCCATAGGTAAATGTTACCTTGAAAATCCCCTTTTTTCAAGCCGAAAAGGCAAAAAAAAGCTCCCCAATCGGGGAGCTTGACGATAAATCAGTTTATCAGCCGCGTGACAGAGAAAGGAGGATACCTGCAGCAACTGCAGATCCGATAACTCCGGCAACGTTCGGTCCCATAGCGTTCATAAGGAGGAAGTTGGAAGGATCTTCCTGCTGTCCTACCTTCTGGACTACTCTGGCAGCCATTGGTACAGCCGATACTCCGGCAGCACCGATCATCGGGTTTACTCTGCCCTTTGTGATGATCTTGAGAAGCTGTCCCAGGAGAACTCCACCTGCAGTTCCGAAACAGAATGCAACCAGACCCATACAGATGATCATGATTGTCTGGATTGTCAGGAAGTGCTCTGCAGACATCTTGGAACCTACTGCAAGACCCAGGAAGATGGTAACGATGTTGATAAGCTCGTTTCCAGCTGTCTTGGTAAGTCTTTCTGTAACACCGCACTCCTTGAACAGGTTACCCAGCATGAGCATACCTAAAAGGGATGCTGCATCTGGTACCAGCAATGATGCCAGGATACATACGATGATAGGGAACAGGATCTTTACAGTCTTGGAAGCCTGCCGTACCTCTGCCATGTGGATCATCCGGTCTTTCTTGGAGGTAAGAGCCTTGATGATAGGTGGCTGGATAAATGGAACCAGTGCCATGTAGGAGTATGCTGCAACAGCGATAGGTCCCAGGAGGTGCGGTGCCAGCTTGGATGTCAGGAAGATAGCGGTAGGACCGTCGGCTCCGCCGATGATACCGATGGAAGCAGCTTCACAGAATGTGAATCCCAGGGCTCTTGCTCCGATAAGGGTGACGAAGATACCCAGCTGGGCAGCTGCACCCAGAAGGAATGTGATCGGGTTTGCCAGAAGCGGACCGAAGTCTGTCATTGCACCGATACCAAGGAAGATGATAGGTGGGAACAGACCGTGCTCTACTCCGAAATAGAAGTACCTAAGCAGACCGCCTTCCTCCATAAGTCCTGTGATAGGAAGGTTGCAGAGAATACAACCGAATCCGATCGGAACCAGGAGCAGCGGCTCAAACCCACGCACAATACCCAGATACAGCAGGAAACAGCCCATGCCGATCATGACCAGGTACTGCCATGTAAGGTTTGCAAAACCTGTATTGGACAAGAAATTTGTCAATAATTCAAACATGCAATTACCCCTTATGCCAGTTTAACGATAGCCTGGCCCTTCTGTACGCTGGAACCGCCTGCAAGGCAAACTTCAGCTACAGTTCCGTCAGCAGAAGCAAACACTTCCATATCCATCTTCATAGCTTCCATGATGCAGACCAGCTGTCCGTTCTTCACTGCGTCGCCGACCTTTACCTTTACATCCTTGATTGTTCCAGGCATTGGGGCTACTACGTCCTTTGCGCCTGCAGCTGCAACTGGTGCAGGAGCGGCAACAGGAGCTGCTGCAGGTGCTGCAGCAGGAGCCTTCCGTGGAGCTGGCTTCTTAGCAGCGCCGCCGATAAGCTTTACATTGTATGTCTTTCCATCTTTTGTGATAACAAGGTTTTCACCGTCTGACTCAACGTCTACTTTATACTTGTTACCATCGAACTCAAAATTAATCTCTTTTTTCATCTGTTAACTCCAGAAAGTCTTTTTGATACCCGCGGTGCCTTTGCCCATGGGCTCTCTCTTAAAATATCACTTGGTGTCCATGCCTCTGCAGATACAGGCTCCTCGTCCTGTGCCACAAATGCGGCTACAGCAGCGATAAGCCAGTCCATGCTCTCTGCCTTCGGAGCCTCTGCCTGTGCGGCAGGAGCGGCAGCTGCAGCCTTAGGAGCTGCTTTCTTGGATTTTGCAATATCCCATTTTCCCAGGATAACCATGACGATAGCCAGGATAGCAAGGAAGGAGAATACCACAAAAAGTCCGACGATTGTGGAAACCAGTGTATAGCTGAATACTTCTATATCCATACTCTACTCCAATATTACAGAGGAATGTTTCCGTGCTTCTTAGCAGGTCTGTCTTCTCTCTTGGTGATGTGCATCTCTACAGATCTGATGAGCTCGATTCTTGCATACTTAGGATCGATGACATCGTCAACATATCCGTAGCCGGCTGCAACGAATGGGTTCATAACCTCTGCCTCGAACTCTGCAATCTTCTCTGCTCTCTTTGCAGCTGGATCAGCAGCAGCATTGATCTCTTTTCTGAAGATGATGTTTGCAGCACCCTGAGCGCCCATTACAGCGATCTGTGATGTCGGGAATGCCAGTGTCCGGTCATAGCCCAGCTGCTTAGCAGACATTGCGATGAATGCTCCACCGTAGGACTTTCTGATGATAAGTGCTACTTTTGGAACTGTTGCCTCTGCAATAGCGTAGAGGATCTTTGCTCCGTGGCGGATGATTCCACCGTGCTCCTGCTCAACGCCTGGGAGGAAGCCCGGTACGTCTACCAGTGAAACGATAGGAATGTTGAATGCATCGCAGAACCGGATGAACCGTGCACCCTTGTCGGATGAGTTGATATCCAGGGAAGCGGCGAAGAACTTAGGGTTGTTTGCGAAAACGCCCACTGTCCGGCCGTTCAGCTTTGCGAAACCTACTACAACGTTCTTTGCGAAGTCTGCCTGTACTTCCAGGAAGCTGTCTGCATCGAAGATTGAGTAGATGAACTCTTTGATGTCATAGCCCTGGTTGATGTTGTCCGGGAGAATGTCCATGAGCTCCGGGGTCTCTCTGTCAACAGGGTCTGTGCAAGGTGCAACCGGAGATGGCTCCATGTTGTTTGCAGGGAGATAGTTGAGAAGCTTTCTTACGCCTTCAAGACAAGCTTCCTCGGTAGGATACCGGAAGTGTGCTACACCGCTGATTCCGCAGTGTGCTCCTGCTCCGCCGAGAGCCTCGTGAGAGATTTCCTCGCCTGTTACAGCCTTGATTACATCTGGTCCGGTGATGTACATGTTGGAAACACCGTCAACCATGAAGATGAAGTCTGTGATAGCTGGTGAATAAACTGCTCCGCCGGCACATGGTCCTAAGATTACAGAAATCTGTGGGATTACACCGGAAGAAATAGTGTTGTTTCTGAAGAGTTTTCCATAACCGCCGAGGGCCAGGATACCTTCCTGGATTCTTGCTCCGCCGGAATCGTTAACCTGAACGAATGGTGTTCCGTTCTTAAGTGCAAGAGCCTGTGCGTTTGCAATGCGCTCTGCATGCATCTCTCCCAGGGATCCGCCAAGGACTGTGAAATCCTGTGATGAAACGAAAACCTGCTTTCCGTCAACTTTTCCGCAGCCAGTTACAACTCCGTCTCCCAAGAATTTCTTCTTGTCGAGTCCGAACTTGTCGGCACGTCCTGTCATGTAGGTGCCGTCTTCAATGAATGAACCCTCGTCGAAAAGAAGGTTGATTCTCTCTCTGGCAGTCAGCTTTCCTCTCTCATGCTGCTTAGCGATCTGGTCATCACCGCCGCCTGCAAGCATTTTGGAACGCATGTCCTTAAACTTCTGTAAGGCTTCTTTGTTACCCAACTTAATCCTCCTGTCGGTTATTATGTGAAACTTACGTTCATACTCCGTAAAGTATAGACTATATTTATATAGCCGAAAAAAGTTTACTATATTATGGTTTTTTCTTCTACCTTCTGATTTTACCAACAGGCCGATTTTTGAGTATTTTTTTTCATAATTTAAATAACAAAAAGTTATTTAACAGGGTGGTTTTTCTTGAAATCCTCGATCAGAGCCCTGCTTATGCTGGCAAAGGATGGTAGCTTAGGAAGCTCGTCGGCCGAGAACCACCCGGCCTTGTCTATCTCCACCCCGTCGGGGGTGACTTCGCCAGATTCGTATTCGGCAGTGAAGCCCAGCATGAAGGAATTGGGGAAAGGCCAGCACTGGCTGCCGAAGTAGCGTATGTTCTTGACCTTGATCTTAACCTCTTCCATAATCTCGCGCCGGATTGCATCCTCTGCGCTCTCGCCGCTCTCAATAAAGCCGGCGATTATGCTGTAGCGGCCGTCTGTGAAGCGTACATTGTGGGCCAGAAGGAGCTTGTCCCCCTTGGTCACAGCTGTGATTACAGCAGGAGAGAGAACCGGGTAGTCGATGCGGCCGCATTTAGTGCAGACCTTGGCCCGCTCTGTCTTTGAATCCTCCATGGGAGCACCGCAGCTTGGGCAGAACTTCCAGCTTTCGTGCCAGCGGCAGATATGGAGGGCACGGCCCACTATTGTGAACATCTCGCGGCCGACTGCAGTGTAGAGCTCCCGGAGGCCTGAGTAGTTGTACTGGGCCACGCCGCAGCAGTTGTAGCAGATCTCCTCCCCTTCAAACACCTGGGCGGCAAAGGCGTTCTTTCCATCAATGGTGCCTATGAACTGTGGCTCTGTAGTCTTGAGTCCAAGCTCGGACGGAGAGATAAGCTCAGGGAAACGGATATCGTTTTCCTGCCCGAAATAGAGCACTTTATCCTTCTTGAAAAGGAACCACCAGCTCCGTTCTTCCTTTTTCTCACAGAAAACACCAGGTACAAATGTCATACAAGCCTCCTCTACCGCTTTATTATCACAAAGTTCCGCTCATCCTCCAGAAATGGAACATGGGCAGATCTGATTTCTGTCTTGTCTTGAATCTCTGCTGCAAGGGATTGGATCTCGTGCTGTATCTCCTCTTGCCTTCCCTTGAAGGCAAAAAGGTGTCCACCGGATGCTGTAAGCCGGTACAGGGTTGGAAAATACTGGTTGAACTGTCCCAAAGCCCGGAATAAAACCAGGTCGAACTGCTCTTTCACCAGGTCTGCATCCTCGGATTTGACTTCCACATTGGAAGCGTGCATCATGACTGCTGTGTTGGCAAGGAACAGGGCCTTCTTGCCTGAGCGTTCTATAAGGGTGAACTTTTTGTCAGGGAATGCAACTGCAAGCACAAGGCCGGGGAAACCGCCGCCAGAGCCTACATCGCAGGCTGTGTCAAATGTCATGGTTTTCAGCAATGGAACTGCGGAAAGTGAATCGAGGAAATGCTTGATCACAAGAGCTTCGCCTGAGGCGTTCACAAGGCCATACTTGCCGTTCCACAAAGCCAGTTCGGACCAGTAGGTCTCAAGCTGTTTCTGCTGAGCGGCCGAAAGAGAGATGCCAAGTTCCAAAAGCCCTTTATCCAGCAGTGCTTCCATTCTTCTTCCCTAAATGAATCATAAGGATTGCTATGTCAGATGTCCGCACTCCGGAGATGCGGGAGGCCTGCCCCAGTGTGGCAGGAAGCACCTCTTTGAACTTAAGGCGGGACTCGGCAGAAAGGCTTTCCACCGCATCGTAGTCAAAGTTCTCGGGAATACGCAGCTTCTCCATACGCTCTATGCGGCTGTTCTGCCGCTCCTGACGGGCTATGTAGCCGTCGTACTTTATATCAAGCTCTATCTGGTCAAGCCACTCTTTCCGTACTCCGCTTCCTATGGAAGGATCCAACGGAAGAAGCTGTTCCAGCCTTATCTCCGGGTCCCGGATTATCTGGTCGAAGCTCTTCCCGATGTGGTGGCTGAGAGTCTCTTTTAATTCTGTTATTTCAGCCTTCGCCAGCTCTTTCTCACCAAGGTGCCGCTGGGAAAGAAGCTCCTTTACCTCGTCTATCTTGGTGCGTTTCTCAATAAACTGCTGATGCACTTCCTCCGGCACCAGACCGGCCTGCCAGCCCTTCTCCAGAAGGCGGAAATCGGCAGTGTCGTGCCGCAGGGAAAGGCGGTGCTCGGCTCTGGAGGTGAACATTCTATAAGGCTCTTTGGTGCCCAGTGTAACAAGGTCGTCGATAAGAACGCCGATGTAAGCCTCGGTGCGGGAAAGAACCAACGGCGCCTTTCCCTGCAGGTACATGCCGGCGTTGATGCCGGCCATAAGCCCCTGGCATCCTGCCTCCTCGTAGCCGGAGGTGCCGTTGGTCTGCCCGGCTATGAAAAGCCCCTTGAGCCGCTTGGTCATAAGGGAAGGATAAAGCTGCAGCGGGTTAAGGTAGTCGTACTCCACAGCATACCCGGGGCGCACCACCTCCACATGCTCCAGGCCGGGCAGTGTGTGCAGGAACTGATTCTGCACCTCCTCCGGCAGGGAGGAGGAGATGCCGTTAAGGTACATCTCCTCGGAATCCAGCCCCTCCGGCTCAACAAAAATCTGGTGTCTGGGCCGGTCTGGGAACCGCTTCACCTTGTCCTCTATTGACGGGCAGTACCGGGGACCGGTGCCCACTATCTTGCCCGAGAACAAAGGGGAACGATGGAAGTTATCCCGAATTATCTGGTGTGTCTTTTCATTTGTATAAGTGATCCAGCAGGGCACCTTGGGGCGCACTGTCTTTTCTCCGAAGAACGAGAACTGGAGCACCTCCTCGTCGCCAGGCTGCATCTCCATCTTGTCATAATCCAGAGAACTGCGCTTTATCCGGGCCGGGGTGCCGGTCTTGAGCCGCCCCACATCAAAGCCCATGCGCCTGAGGCTTACACCAAGACCTTCCGCGGCAGGCTCGCCTATACGGCCGGAGACCTTGGAATAAGGGCCTATGAATATGCGCCCTTCCATGAATGTGCCGGTGGTAAGGACCACGGCCCGGGCAGTGAAGCGCATGTTGCGTTCGGTTATTACTCCCTCTATTGAATGCCCGTCAGAAGAGAGGATGAAGTCTGTCACTGTGTCCTGGAACAGATGGAGGCTTTTCTGGTGCTCAAGTGTGTATTTGGCCAGTGCGCTGTATGCAAACTTGTCGGCCTGCGCCCTGGGAGCCTGCACAGCAGGACCCCGGCTCTTGTTAAGCATGCGGAACTGGATCATGGTGTGGTCTATAAGGTGGGCCATCTCGCCTCCCAGGGCGTCGATTTCCCGCACTATGTTGCCTTTGGACAGGCCTCCCACCGCCGGGTTGCAGGAAAGCTTTCCGATGGTATCTATATTCTGGGTTATAAGCAGAGTGTTGAAGTCCAGCCGGGAAAGAGCAAGGGCTGCCTCGATTCCCGCGTGGCCGCCGCCGATAACTATTGCATCAAAGTCCATTCTATTTACCTACACAGAAACGGGAGAACATATTCTCCAGAATATCGGCGCTGGTTATCTCGCCGGTCAGCTCCCCAAGGGCGTTCACAGCCTCTTCAAGATCCACGGCCACCACATCAAGCGGCATTTCGGCGGCCATGCCTATCTTCACCTTCCCTATTGCATCCAGAGACCTGTCTATAAGCTCCTTCTGCCGCTGGGAATCGATGACAGCCTCGGCCATATCCACCTTGCGATTTCCCATAGCCTTGGCAAAAATAAGCTCCTCAAGCTCTGCAAACCCGGCGCCGGTGACAGCGCTTATGGGTACAAACCCATCCGGGGCAGGCCGGGTGCAGATGTCGGTCTTGTTCCAGAGCGGTATGCATGGATGGTCTTTTATAAAAGCCTTATCCTCGTCAGAAAGCCCCTCGGAGGCATCAACCAGGTAAAGGATTATATCGGCATTCTCAATGACCATGTTGCTGCGCCGTATTCCCTCGGCCTCCACCGGATCGCTCGATTCACGGAGCCCTGCGGTGTCTATAAGGACAGCAGGAATGCCTTTTACTGCAACAGAGGATTCTATATAGTCCCGGGTAGTACCTTTTATGTCGGAAACAATGGAACGGTCTTCCTTGAGGAATAGGTTGAACAATTTAGACTTGCCTGCATTGGTCCGCCCGGCCAGGGCTATGCGTATGCCCTCTTTATAAAGCTTGCCCACCTGGTAGGTGGCGGCAAGGCGGCTTAACATGTCGGCAGCTTTATCCAGCTTGTCCATATCGAATCCGGCAGCAGGGTCGGCCTCGTCTTCGGCGTAGTCCAGCTGTATCTCAACTGCGGCAAGAATGTCGGCAAGAAGGTGCTTGGCCCGGTCTATGGCATCATAAATGCTGCCGGAGAGCCGGTCCAGGGCAAGGCCCTGAGCCTGCCGGCTCTTGGAAAGGATTAGCTCGTTAACAGCCTCGGCCTTGGTCAGGTCCACCTTGCCGTTCAGGAAACTGCGCAGCGTGAACTCCCCCGGCTGGGCGGCACGGAAGCCTGTCTTATAGAGCAGCTCCATTACAGCCTCTATTCCGGGCAGGCTTCCGTGGCAGTAGAGTTCCACCATATCCTCCCCTGTGTAGCTCTTGGGGGCACGGTAAATGCCCAGCACCACCTGGTCCACAGCTGTATTTCCATCCATCAGCATGCCATATGCCAGGGAATAACCAGGGAGTGATGTCAAATCTTTGTTTCCTTTAAAAATAGAAGCTATCTTCTCAATCGAGCCTGTGCCTGATGTACGGATGACAGCCAGGGCGCTCTCTCCCCAGGGGGTGGCCAGTGCGGCAATAAGATCTTCTGTGTCGTATCCGTGTTTCATCGCTAAAATCATACTCCAAACCGTTTCCTGTTGCAACATGCCAAATACACTGTTATTATTAATAAGAAGGGACAGTGCCTGAAAAATGAAAAAACTGGTTGGTATTGTTTTATTGTGCCTCATAGCAGCTGTACTTTATGCTGTACCGCCCAAACCGGGTACAAAACATGGGGGCTGCATCCATCTTCCAGGAACACAGGCCCCTTTCAGAAGCCCTTCCAAACAGGCTTCCGATTCATCGCTGCAGAAAATCTCTCCCCTCTCCCCCGCCGTCGGTGGAGACCGTAATATTCTGGTCATTCTGGTTGAATTTAGCGATAAACAATTCAGTTTATTAGGTGCTGGTGCAACTGATGAAGATTACAGAAACTACTACCTGGATTTACTGCAGAACAACACTTATTCCATGCGCAAATACTACCAGGATATGTCCGATGGTAAGCTTAACCTTACTTTTACAGTGATAGGTCCCTATACTCTTGATCATGACAAGGCCCATTACGGAACCAACGAAATTAAAAGTGATAATATGGATCTGGACACTTTGACGGGTGACATTGCGTGGGAGGCCGTTGATAAAGCTATAACAAATAATCCCTCAGTTTTCAGTGTTGAAAATTTATCTAAATGGGATTATGACGGTAATGGTGAAATTGATACTTTTTTCGTTATCCATGCAGGAATCGGAGAAGAAGAAGGCATTAATCTTAAAGACATCTACTCCCTAAGATGGTTTATATATTCTGCATATATCAATGGGCGGGCAACGCATCCATATTTAAAATATGGCGGAAAATATTTTAATGCTTATACTATACAACCAGAATGTTTATATGCTAGTAACGAAGGAGCCTTGGGAACATTCTGCCACGAATATGGCCATTCTTTAGGACTTGTAGATTTATATGACACCACATCTGAAACTGCAGGAGCAGGAGACTGGAGTCTGATGGGCGGCGGCAGCTGGGGAAGTGGTAAAGCTTTAGATCCCGTCCCGCTGCTGGCCTGGGAGAAGTACTATATGGGATGGCTTACCCCCACCACAATCACCCCTACAGCCAAGCCTCAGACTTTCAATTTCTCTGATACAGAGACTTCACGCGAGGCCTGGAAAATAAACCTTACAGACGACGGCAGCCAGTACCTTATTCTCGAAGGCAAAAAAAGAAACTTGACCGGCACCGGGTGGGCAGGTCTTGAAGATGGCCTGCTTATAACTCATATTGTTGAGGATATACTAGATGCCTGCTGGACAAGTAATACCGTAAACGACAGCAAAACCTGGGTTCATGGCATAAATATAGTGGAGGCTCAATCGCCATACTACGAAACCACAGGCCTGGGAAATCTATGGAAGTATCCTGCTGGTAGATCAGGAATTGTCTGCTTCAGAAATAACACAAAATCTATTCTTGTTCCTTCCTACCCGAAGGCAGCGGCGGGCATTGGTCTCTTTGTATCCCTTTTACTGCTGCACAGGAAGAGGAAGAAGTTTGGAACGTTCCTACTGATCTGCTGTCTGGCATGTATAATAGCGTGCGATGACGGCGGAGAAACAAGCAGTTCCGGCAGCGGTGATGATAATGGCGGTATTGTTATTCCTGATGGCGATACTGGATTTCATTATGTAAAAGGACAGGATATACCGAATACAAATTACTACACCAGTGCGCTGGTGACATCCAAGACAGGAATATCAGGCATCATAATCACTGTGGACTGTCCGGCAGGCTCCTCCAGCGGAAGTTTCACTGTGATGAAAGAAGAATAGTGTCACTCTGAAACAAGTTCAGTGTGACGGAGCTTCCTGCTGTGCCACAGATGAATAAAGAATACAACGCAGATGATGTTGGACAGGAGGGAGCCTGCCGGGGCGGCCAGTCCCATTGGGTACAAGGTTGCTGGCCAGAGTATGACTGCCAGGTAGGTGCCCGGAATACGCACCAGGATTACAGAAAGCACGTTGTGTATGAATGAGTAGAATGCCTTGTTGTAGGCGCAGAAATAGCCGCTGAAGCAGAAGTGGATGCAGGCCAGCATGCAGTCTATGGTATAAGAGCGCAGGTACTGGCCGCCGTAGTGGACGACCCCTTCATCGCTCTTTACAAAAAGCCTTACTATAGGCTCTGCAAAGAACTGGCATATTGTAAATATTATTGCCCCGAAGCAGACGCATATCACAATGCCGTAGACAAGCACCTGGGTTGCTCTTCTGTCCTTGCCTGCCCCGGCGTTCTGTGCTGCGATGGCCGACACCGACGACAGCATTGCAGAGGGCACCAGGAAGAAGAAGCAGATAAGCTTTTCCACAATGCCTACGCTGGCCGCTATAGTGACACCCCGGGTGTTGGCGATTGCGGTGATTACTAGGAAAGATATCTGGATAAAACCCTCCTGGACTGCAATAGGAACCCCCACTTTCAGGATTGCTGAGAAGACAGCCTTGTCTATGACAAAATCTTTCTTTGAAACCGAGATGCCGGTGTCGGTCTTCTTAAGCACTATGAAGGCCAGCAGCACGCTGAGCACTTGGGACGCCACGGTGGCCATGGCAGCCCCGGCAGCCCCCATCCCTAGCGGGCCGATAAGTATGTAGTCCAGCACTATATTTACAATGCCGGCCACCAGCACAAAGTACATGGGGGTCTTGGTATCACCGAAGCCCCTGAAAATGCTGCTTATCACATTGTATGCGGTGATGAAGGGAATTCCTATAAAGCAGATGGTAAGGTACTGCCGGGTCTCCTTCACTGCCTCGGGCGGTGTCTCGATAAGTCTGATAATACCGTCTGCCGCGAAAACAAGGATAACCGAAGCAAGAACCGAGAACACCAGAAAGATGGTGGCAGTGTTTCCCACACTCTTTGCCGCGCCTTTAGAATCCTTAGCCCCCACTGCCCTTCCTATGGCAATGGTGCCACCCATGGAAAGCCCCACTATGACCACAGTGAGCATATGCATCACCTGGCTGCCAACCGCCACAGCAGTGATGGTGGAGGCGCCGTTGTACTGCCCTGTTATGAACAGGTCTGCCAGACCGTAGAAGGTCTGGAGGAAGCAGGATATGAGGAACGGCACAGAGAATGCGATCAGGATCGGAAGCATCTTGCCTTCGGTAAGCTCTTTCTTCATCTTGGCTTAAGTATATAGAATCCAAAGGCAAAAAAAAAGGGACTTTCAAAAAGAAAGTCCCCTAAAATTTAATTTTAAATCACTTTTTGGCAAAAGTCAAATTGCCATCCTTGGCATCCACTGCGATAGTGGAACCCTCGGGGAACTCCCCTGCCAGAAGGTGCTTTGCCAGCTGGTTCTGCAGCATGTTCTGGATAGTCCTCTTGAGAGGCCTTGCTCCGAACTGCGGCTGGTAACCTTCCTTGACAAACAGCTTCTTTGCTGCGTCGGATACTGTGATGCCAAGCTTCCGTGCCTTGAGCCGGTTGGCAATATGTTCAAGTTCGATATCCACAATCTTGCCGATATGTTCCTCGCCCAGCCTGTTGAACATGATGATCTCGTCAATACGGTTCAGGAACTCGGGTTTGAAGGTCTGGCGTAAAAGTGCATCCACCTGCGGCCTTGCCTTCTCGGGGTCGTCCACCTGCAGGATATACTCGCTTCCCAGATTGCTGGTCATGATAATAATAGTGTTCTTAAAGTCCACAACCCGTCCCTGTCCATCGGTAAGCCGGCCGTCATCCAGAAGCTGCAGCATGATGTTGAATACATCCGGATGTGCCTTCTCGATCTCGTCAAACAGAATTACAGAGTATGGCCTTCTCCGCACTGCCTCGGTAAGCTGTCCGCCCTGGTCGTAGCCCACATATCCCGGAGGAGCCCCGATAAGCCTGGAGACTGTGTGCTTCTCCATATACTCGCTCATATCGATACGGGTAAGGGCGTGCTCGTCATCAAAGAGGAAGTCGGCCAGTGTCTTGGCCAGCTCTGTCTTTCCAACACCTGTAGGTCCCAGGAAAATGAAGGTTCCAAGAGGTTTACCCTCTTCCGAAAGGCCTGTCTTGTTACGTCTGATAGCGTCGGATACAGCCTGTATAGCCTTCTCCTGCCCTACCACACGCTTGCTGAGGATAGACTCAAGATTGATGTATTTCTCTATCTCGGAGGCCATCATCTTGGATACAGGAATACCTGTCCAGGCCGATACAACCCGGGCAATGTCCTCCTCGCCAACCTCTTCCTGGAGCATGCTGCTCTCTCCCTGGATCTTCTGGAGCTGCTCTGTCTTGGCCTTCCGCTGTGCCTCGATCTGAGGGATAAGGCCATACTTTATCTCGCCGGCCTTGGCCAGGTTGCCTTCCCTTTCGTACTTGGCCTCCTCGCTCTTAAGGCTCTCAAGCTTCTCCTTGAGACCGCGGATCTCGTCGATGGCGCTCTTCTCGTTCTTCCACTGGAGTTTCATGGCATCCTGCTTGTTCTTAAGCTCGGCCAGCTCCTTCTCAATATTGGCAAGCCTTTCCTTGGAGGCATCGTCTGTCTCCCGTGTAAGGGCATGCTTCTCGATATTGAGCTGCAGAATCTTCCGCTCTATCTTGTCCAGTTCGGTAGGCTGGCTTTCAATCTCCATCTTAAGCTTGCTGGCAGCCTCGTCCATAAGGTCGATAGCCTTGTCCGGCAGGAACCTTGATGTGATGTAACGGTCGGAAAGTACTGCCGATGCAATGATGGCCTCGTCCTTGATCCGCACACCGTGATGCACCTCGTATCTGTCCTTAAGACCACGGAGAATAGCGATTGTATCCTCAACAGAAGGCTCCTTAGTATAGACAGTCTGGAACCGCCTTTCGAAGGCCGCATCCTTCTCCACATACTTCCGGTATTCATCCAGAGTGGTGGCACCGATACAGCGGAGCTCTCCACGAGCCAGGGCAGGCTTAAGCAAGTTGGAGGCATCCATTGCCCCCTCTGCAGCACCAGCACCCATAAGGGTATGGAGCTCATCAATAAAGAGGATGATATTGCCGTTGCTCTCGGTAACTTCCTTGAGCACAGCCTTGAGCCGTTCCTCGAACTCGCCCCTGAACTTGGCACCAGCCACCAGGGCTCCCATATCAAGGGCCAAGAGCTTCTTATTCTTGAGGGAATCGGGGACATCACCAGCCACAATACGGCGGGCAAGTCCCTCTACAACTGCGGTCTTACCTACACCAGGCTCTCCTATGAGCACAGGGTTGTTCTTGGTACGTCTTGAAAGAACCTGCATGACACGGCGGATCTCCTCGTCTCTTCCGATTACAGGATCCAGCTTGTCACGACGAGCCAGCTCGGTAAGGTCACGGCAATATTTCTCCAGAGTCTGGAACTTGCCTTCCGGATTCTGGTCTGTCACCCGCTGATTGCCGCGGATAGCCACCAGTGTCTGGAGGATCGAATCCTTGGTTATGCCATGCCCCTTGAGCATACGGCCGCATTCAGTGTCTGACATTGCAATTGCAATGAAGATATGCTCTGTGCTTATGTATTCATCCTTAAGGTTGTCTGCCTCTTTCTCGGCCTCGTTCAATATCTGATATGATGCATTGCTCAGACTTACCTGGGCCACTCCGCCGTAAGCACGGGCAAGACGCTGTATAAGGCGCTCTGTGTCTGATATAAGTAAATCTTTTCCTGCTCCCAGCTTGTCCACCAGAGGCGGAATAATGCCATCCTGCTGGGTAAGGAGGGCAAGCAGGAGATGCTCGGGCTCAAGGACCGGGTGATTGTACTTGGTCACAAGGCGCTGAGCTTCCATAATTGCTTCTTGAGTCTTGACTGTAAATTTTTCCTGATTCATTTTTGTGCCTCTTAATTGTCTCGGTATACCTAAAAAATACTAATGATTTTGGTTGCAGACAATAGAAAATTTCGGTATCATAAAAACCGGAGGGGAACATGGAGACATCTTTTGATCTCATCATCATAGGGGCAGGACCGGCAGGTCTTACAGCTGCCCAGTACGGAGCCCGGGCAAACCTTAGGACATTGCTTATAGAGGAAGCTTCTGTAGGGGGCCAGAGCCTGAACATAACAGACCTGGAGAACTACCCCGGCTTCGAGAATCCCATAAGCGGCGCAGAGCTCTGCAGCAGGATGAAAGCCCAGGCCGACAAGTTCGGTGCCAAGTTCCTGGCCGCATCTGTACAGTCTATTTCAAAACAGAATGATATGTTCACAATAACCACCGACAGCGGTGTGTTCAAAGCATATACCGTAATCCTGGCCACCGGTGCCAAGCACAGGAAGCTGGGTGCTAAGGGCGAGGATGAATTTGTCGGCCGGGGCGTATCCTACTGTGCCGCCTGCGACGGAGCCTTTTTCAGGGACAAGAAAATAATTGTAGTCGGCGGCGGCGACACAGCCTGCTCCGAGGCCCTGTACCTTGCAAACCTCAGCGACAAGATAATAATAATACACCGGAAGGATAGGTTCCGGGCACAGAAAGCCCTGGCCGACAGGGTGCTGTCCAACAAGAACATAGAGGTGCGGTTCAACACCACATGCACCGAGATAAAGGGAACAAACAAGGTGGAGTCGGCGGTCCTTATGGAGAATGGAATACAATATGAGCAGGACACCGATGCGGTGTTCATCTTCACCGGCATTCTGCCACAGAACCAGCTGGCAGAAGGGGTCAACATGGACGAAGCAGGGTATATTGAAACCGACAGCCGCATGGAGACCTCCCTGAAGGGGCTTTTCGCTGTGGGCGATGTGCGCACCTCCCCCTTCCGCCAGGTGGTGACCGCCTGCTCAGACGGCGCAGTTGCAGCCCACTATGCCGGCATTCTGGTGGATGAACTCAAGGGAGAGGCCTACATCTGAAAAAGCTTTTCCTCTCTTTTCTCTTCTGTCTTCTTATATGCTTCTCTCTTTCTGCCCAGAATGTGGATTTCTGGCAGGAGGATGAAGAGGGCTCCCTTGCTCTTAAGCTGATTCTGGCAATGAGCGACGAGGAGCTGGCTGGTCAGCTTTTTATGATAAGCTACCCCGGCCCAGATCCTGATGAGATTGCCATACAATGGATAGAAGAGCGGAATCTGGGGGGAATCAAGATATTCGGAAAGAATGTGGGGTCCCTCCCCCAGCTTGCCGAGAACATCGGCATGATGCAGGAAAAGGCTTTAAAGACCAGACTGCGGATTCCCCTGCTTGCCGCCACCGACCAGGAAGGGGGCTGGGTACGGCATATAAAGGAGAAGACCTCGGAGACTGCAGGCAACATGTCGCTGGGTGCTTCCGGCATACTCAGCGATTCCCTTATGTCGGCCCTCTACATCAACAGACAGCTGAAGGTGCTGGGGATAAACATGAACTTTGCCCCCACTGTGGATATCTATTCCAATCCAGATAACATTGTCATCGGTCCCAGGGCCTTCAGCGCCGACCCGGCCCAGACTGCCGAACTGGCCAAAGCCTGGTACCATGGGGCCGAAGAGGCCGGCATAATTGCAACGGCCAAGCATTTCCCGGGGCACGGCCGCACCGACAAGGATTCGCACGGCACACTGCCGGTAATAAAAGCCACCTTGAGCGAGATAGAAGAGAGCGACCTGATACCATATAAAATTCTAATAGAAGATGGTGTTCCGGCTGTCATGGCCGGCCATTTGGCATATCCCAAGATTACTGGCAGCAACAGACCTGCCACCATATCCCAGGTGCTGCTCAAGACCGTGCTCCGGGGCAGGCTGGGATTCCAGGGCCTTATCATTACAGATGACATGATTATGGCAGGTGCAGGGTCATATACCCGCGATACAGCCTTTGCCTGCCTTGAATCCATAAGAAGCGGAGCCGACATGGTGCTGGTCTCCAAGGATGCAGAGACCTTTGATACAGCACATCAGCTGATTGTCCAGGAGATGAGGAAAGACCCTGATTTCAGGCATCAGGTGCAGGAAAGTGTCCTAAGGACTCTTACCCTTAAGCTTAAGTATCTTAAGCCTCAGGGAGAAAAGGCAATGATTCCTGATATGGAACAGGTGAAAAAATTCTTCCCCGACAGGGAGGCCGAAAGATTTTTCTACCGCCAGTGCTGCAGGAGTGTCTCGTTCATACGGGATGCGGATGAGGATTTCATTTCAATTGAGGGAAAGAAGGTTCTTTTTGTAGGCCCACGCTATTTCCTTTCCACAGTCCTCAGACGGTATCCGAAGGCAGACACATACCAGACTGTCCCCTACTTCTACGACACAGACAGCTGGCATCCATACGAGCTGGGACACCTTATTCCAAAGTACGACAAGGTGGTGTTCTGCGTGGCAAGCCCTGCCCATGCCCAGATGCTTTCGCGCCTTTATATTTTCAAGGATGATATAGTGGTGTTCTCCCTTCTGACCCCGGCATTCATAAACGATGTCACCTGGGCAAAAGGGATTGCAGTGTACGGCAGGAACAGTTCATCCATAGCTGCAGGGCTGGCCGCTATGGCAGGAGACTACATCCCCACAGGTAAAGTCCCCATCCCTCTCAAGGAGACAGAATGAGCTGGGTTAAAATAGACAGGGTTGAAGATTTCATAGAAAAGCTTACTGCACTGGTGAAGCCCCAGGAGATAAGCTGCATTGATACAGTTCCTATGATCTCTGGGACCAGAAAGAGTTCAAAGCCTATCATTGCACACACTTACGGCAATACTCTTGATGCAGCCCTATTCTTCACCGACTACGGCAGGGTAATGCCTGTCATGGGCAACCAGTTTTTCTTCCGTCAGGAGGATGTGAACTATGTGTCGGCCCTGGCTGGAAACACAGTATTTCTCCCTACTTCAGTGTCTGGAAAAACAGAGGCGGTGGATATGTTCCTGGATAAGTTCTCCTGCGGACAGCGTCAGCAGGTTGTGGAGCACTATATAATGGAGCTGGAGCCAGACAGATTCAAGATGCCGCAGATGACACCCCCGCAGAAGATGCGGATACTAAGGGGCTCAACACGGCAGCTTCTTCCGCTCTTCCCTCTCCAGAAAACCTACGAAAGGCAGGAGGTGCTGCTGAACCCCGATTCTCAGGATACAATGGAGACCTTCCGGTGGCTCAGGTCCATCCTGACCAATGAGTTCTGCTTCTATGCAAGGCGGGGCTTCAGGTATGTATCAAAGGCAAACACTAATGCCAGAGGCTTTGACCATATACAGGTGGGAGGAGTCTTCACGGTACCACGCTTCAGGAACCAAGGTTATGCACTCAACACAGTGGCTGCACTGTGCAGGTTCATCATAGAGGAGGAGCACAAGATTCCTTCCCTCTTTGTCCGCTCTGGAAACAAGAATGCGATAAAGCTGTATAAAAGTCTGGGCTTTGAGATCAAAGATACTACAAAAACTGTTTACTTGGACTGATAATCACCAGTGATTGAAGGAGATGACCTGGGATGTGGGCTTACGGTCGGTGTGGGACTGCTCCTCGTCCTTCTCTCCTACTGCCAGCATCATGACAACCCGCATGGAATATGGAAGAGTAAGGATATCGTGCACTGAAGATTCGTTGAACATGGTGACAATGCAGCTGCCGTATCCCTCTTTCTCTGCCTGCAGCATCATGAATGAGACTGCGAAAGTTATGTCGATTGGGTAGGACGGCTGGCCGTTGGGCATTACATACTCAACATTGGTGGAACAGGCCACAATTACAGCACCTGCATCCAGCACATGCTGCTGGCCATAAGCGGCACTTGCGATTCTGCTCTTTATTGCAGGGTCATCAACAACCAGAAAACGCCATGGCTGGCGGTTCTTAGCAGAAGGAGCCAGCCGTCCAGCCTCGAGTATGCGGCTTAGCTTTTCCGGCTCTAAAGGCACATTCTTAAAATGCCTCACGCTGAATCTGTTCTTTATTTCTGGTAATAATCCCATAATTTCATTATAAGGTAAGGAAATATTCCTGTCAACATCAAATATTGTAGCTGAACTGCCTTGGAGAGACCAGTTCGGTGGCAGAATCTATGGCGAACTTATCGGTCATTCCTGCTATGTAATCCGGGATGACATAGGAGAAATCCTCCTCGGTCCTGTAGAAGGCCTCCATCTTCTTAAGATACCCTGCAAACTCGTCAGCCACATTGGTCTGCTCCCCCTCATACCGACTGCAGTCAAAGCCATAGCGGTCAAATATCTCGCCAAGGTATTCCCACAGTGTATCGATAAGCCGATGGATACGCTGGTCATACTTTATAAGCTCCTGGCTCTGGTAGATATGCTCGTAGTTGAACTTCTTAAGGCACACCATAGCCTCGTAAACCGGGTCGGAGAAGCCTATCCTGCCCAGCTTCTCAGCGTTATTCACCGCATCACATACCATAGTGTTTATCATACTGCTGTTATCGTCGCCAAGAGTGCTTATGACAATGTCGGGAATCTCTTCCTCTTTCACCAGACCGATCCGCATCGCATCCTCAAGGTCCCGCCCCAGGTATGCAATCTTGTCGGACATACGCACAGCAATTCCTTCCCATGTACATGGATAGAAAGATCGGCTCTTCACCTCTTCCGGCACACATGGCACAGCAGCCGGCTCCAGATACTGCTCGAACTTCTCGCCGCAGTGGTTTATTATGCCGTCCCGCACTGCATAGGTCAGGTTGATTCCCTTGCCGCCGTTGATCAGGTGATCCACCACCCGGAGGGAATAGATCTCGTGGCAGAAACCGCCCTGCTTCTCAAGATACTTTGAAAGAATGCTTTCGCCAGTGTGACCGAAGGGGGTGTGTCCAAGGTCGTGCCCCACGCTTATTGCCCAGGCAAGGTCGGTGTCCAGCCCAAGAGCCTTGCAGATTGTCACAGAGATTGTGGCCACATGCATCACATGCTCCATACGGGTGCAGATATGGTCGTTGTGGGGAGCAAAGAAGACCTGTGTCTTATGCTTAAGCCGCCTGTAGGGATAGGAATGGATTATGGCGGTAAGATCGCGAAAAAAGCATCCCCGGATGTCTTCTACCCGGGGATACATACGCTTTTGTAATATTTCAGAATCTATATGATTCTCAAGCTTCATATCAGAATGCTACACCGCCGATAATACCGAGAGCTCCGATGTAATTATCATCAAAGTACTGTGTGTATGGAATCTCGATACGAACTGGGCCCAGAGAGAATCCAAGGCCTACTGTAAATCTGAACTTTACAGTATCCAGATCGCCGTCCTTAGACATCTTCATCCGTGCATGACCTACATCTGTTGAATCTGACTTGGTAACCTCTGCAATAGAGTTGACAGAAACCTCGTTGTCACCGCCGAACATGAAGTCAGCTCCCAGTCCTCCGAAGAGTTCTAAGATAGTCAGCTTGATACCAGTATTAATCTCTACAGGAATTATGAAACGGGAAGTCTCGGACTTAACATCCAGGTCTGTGTCGTAAGTAAACTTCTGGCCGCCCTGATTTACATCAATAGGCTCAAGATTGTTAACTGTCCACTCAAATGTTGACTTGAAATAGTTGAGTCCTGCACCTATATTAAGACCTCTCCATTTAAGAAGATGTCCATTTCCCAGTCCCTTAGCCTCAACCAGCTGATAGTTGACCATGAATCCCATGTTGTATGCATCAAAATCAAAATCACCGGTTTTGAACTTGCTTACACCACCCTTGAGTGTTAAATACAGACCGTGGTCCCATTTAAGAAGATGTCCCAGATTGAAGCCTACAGATGCAGTGATAAGCTGAAGTCCTGCACCCATGTACAGGTCTCCTTCATCCTTAAAATCATCAATGAATTCATCGTCAAACTTAAACAGAGATCCGCTGTCCATGGCTACACCACTATTTACGCTGAGTGCTACAGTAACCCAGTCGTAGCCGTTTGCAGTCCGCATATAACCACCGTTGGCAGCAAGAACGCTGGCATTTCCGATACCTTTGTTAAGCTTCTCGCCTTCCTCATATTTACCATATTTTTCCTGAATCTTTTCCCGCAGCTGGTCCTCAATATTTCCAAACTGAGCTGCCCATGCATCAGGAAGATCATAGAAGTCTACATCTACTGCTGCAGCATTTCCAACTATCATTGCTGTCAGAAGAACTGCAATAAGTAATTTTTTCATAATTCCTCCCAAAATAGTTGTACACACAATGGTGCATTTTTATGCATAGATTATACACCCCTTTGGGCAAAAAGAAAAGCATAAAAATAATAATTTGTTATTTTATTATAATATAAAGAAAAATAAATGGTTGCCATTTTCCCCATTCTGATATATTCTCAAAGCCATGGATATAAATGCACTTATTTCAGAAACAGCTGGACAGCTGGAAGAAAGCATCAGGAACAAGTACCACGTGGAGATCAATGACGAGCTGGGCTTCACCGGCCGAAAAGGAGTCTACGACATCCTTGACAACCTGCTCTCCATCCTGTTCCCAGGCTGCTACTGTGACGACAAGATAAGGGAGAACGAGATGCTCTCCTTCCTTAATGAAAGACTCAGATACGTGAGCTATATGTTCATGCGGTTCCTCAAGGACTGCCTTAAATACAACTGCACACTTTCCACTGGATGCGACGGATGCAGCTGCGAGAAACGGGCCCTGCAGGTCATGGAAGCCCTTTTCAAGGCACTGCCCCAGATCCGTGCCACTTTAATCACCGATATAGAGGCAGCAAAGAAAGGGGACCCTGCTGCAGAATCACTAGATGAGATTGTGTTCAGCTATCCGTTCCTTGAGGCAATTGCCACCCATAGAATCGCACACGAGCTTTATAAGGAGAACGTGCCCATCATTCCACGGATGATGAGCGAGCGGGCCCATTCCAGGACTGGAATCGACATCCACCCGGGTGCAACTATAGGCGAGAGCTTCTTCATCGACCACGGCACCGGTGTAGTAATCGGCGAGACCACCACCATCGGAAACCGGGTGAAGATCTATCAGGGAGTTACACTGGGTGCCCTCTCTCCATTTGACAGGCAGGGAGCACCACTTTCCGGAAAGAAGAGACATCCCGACATCCAGGATGATGTAATCATCTATGCAAATGCCACTATCTTAGGTGGAGACACAGTGATCGGAAAAGGCTCCATCATAGGCGGTAACACCTGGATCACAAAGTCGGTGCCGCCGAACAGCCTCATTTATAACACTAAAGAGTGAATAACTGATTGATTTCGGATTCTGACAGGCTCCGGTATTCCCCGGGGCCTAATTTTTTGTCCAGGAAAAGGCTTCCCACAGCTACACGTTTGAGGTCGATAACCTGGTTTCCAAGCTGTTCCATCATACGCTTGACCTGGTGGAACTTCCCTTCCGATATGGTGAGAAGACATTCTGCACTGCAGCTGGCGCAACCCAGCTCCGGGGGCATCACATCAAGCCATTCCAGCTTTGCAGGAGCAGCGGTGAATGCAGGCGATTTCTCGCAGGGCGGCAGATAGAGGCCTTCGCTGCACTTTTTTGTGTATTCGTACTGCTGGGCCGGAGAGACAGGTTTTCCAAGCCAGACATGGTAGGTCTTGTTTATATGGCTTTCCGGAATTGTCAGGGTGTGGACAAACATACCGTCGTCTGAAAGCAAAAGCAGCCCCGATGTGTCCTTGTCAAGGCGGCCTACTATCGAGAGCTTTGCCTTAATATCCGGCCCCAGCAGCTGGAGCACAGTGGTGCTCCTGTCGCTTACGCTTGAGCATACAGCACCCAGGGGTTTGTTCATCATAAGGTATGTAAAGCCGCTGCGTGGAAACATATCTCTAATTTACAATTTTCCATTTTTTTGATAAATATAGATGTATGAAAAAACTGTGTTTTTTGTTACTTGCAGCGGCTTTACTTTGTGTTATCGGGTGCAAGAAAGAGGCCAAGCCAGCGCCCGAACCTGAACCAGAGCCGGTCATATTGTGGAACTACTTCACCTACCCAGAATTCAACGCCCACATCTACCTGAAGCTTGAGAATGAGAAAGTGGATGCCGTGGCCTGCGGCTCCGCCAACAAGATTGTAGGCCGGATCCACTATAAGCACGACTGCACCGAAGCACAGTTTGAAACTATAAAAAAGAAGCTGGAAGCTCATGGAGCCAAAGAAGAAGAACCTGTTGCAGAGCCTGTGGTAGATGGCTACCCCGACATGACTGGATATCTCTCTTTCTTTGTCACCAAGGATCAGCTGGAGGAAGTATGGAAAAGTCTGGCGGAAGAATGAACAGAGGCTTTACAGAGCAGACCCATTTTATCGGCGTTCTCCTGCCGGAAGATCTTACCAGTCGCCTTGAGGGCTACCGCAGATACATGAACCAGCAGTATGGCTGCAGAAGCGGCCACGGCACCCCTATCCATGTCACCCTGGTGCCCCCCTTCCAGCTTCCTGCCCCATGCACCACAGCCGATATCGCCACTACCCTGGCCCAGATGGTGGCCGAAAAAAAGTGGCACACTTTCAATGCTAAGATAGAGGGCTTTGACGCCTTCGGCGACCGAACCCTGTTTGCCAAGGTTATTCCATCCACAGTGTGGACAGCCTTCAGGGCGGCGGTCTACAGCGCAGTGGCTGCTACTAGCCCCGGTGCTGTCAGAAAGGACACCCGTCCTTTCCAGCCACATATAACTGTGGCTAACCGGGACATTCCTCCCGGCGCCAGCACCGAGGCCCTGGAGTACCTGAACGAGCTGGAGCTTAAGACCACATTCCCGGTGGACAACATCACCATATTCGAACACAAGGAGAAGCACTGGGTCATAGGCCAGCAGATCGAGCTGTAACAAAGCATTTGACATCAGAGCAATTCTATATGGTATAATAAAAATGGAGGAAGAAAAATGAAAATTACAACTTTTGACCCTATTATTGTTTCACCTAAGGCAGAAGAAATAATCAGTGTATTTGAGGCACTGGGCTTTGAGAAGAGCCATGAACCTGTCACCTCTACAGCCAATGGAGATGTGACTACAACCCGGATGAAGCACGAGAACGGCTACCACGTTGATATTTCAGACAAGAAAGATATCCCGGAGGATAAGACATACATCAGAATCAATGTGGACAACTTCGATGAAGCCTGCGATATCCTGCTTAAGCATGGATTCAAGAACAGACTGGGCGACAGCAAGACCATAGACTCAAAGAGTGCTAAGGCAGCTACATTTGTCTC
Source organism: Spirochaetia bacterium (assembly GCA_017554185.1). Lineage (GTDB taxonomy): Bacteria > Spirochaetota > Spirochaetia > CADAEX01 > CADAEX01 > CADAEX01. The sequence goes on along the minus strand of JAFZIU010000106.1, from coordinate 2,057 downwards.
CCCTTCCGGCTTTATAATCGCACTGGTCCAGCATATCAAATAGCAGCAGAATCAGTCGTTGTTTATACTGTTCACAAGATCTTCGATTTTGTCTTTATCATAGAAGTTTGACGGCTTACTGATGTAATAATGTGGTTCCACTCCTCTGTCAATGTCGTAGTTGGAACCATTTTTATTCAAGCTCATCACCTTCTTGCTTGACATTTGGAAATATGTTCCATCTGCTGTACTGGAGTGCTGGACAACGGATGAACCGCCGCTGGAAGTAACACCGATAATAGTCACCAGGCCAGAAGCCTTAAGCATTGCAGCAACCATGTTTGCGCAGGAGAAGCTGTAGGGAGAGATAAGGCAGAACAGGTTCTTAGCTATAATTGTATCGCCAGCATCTGCATCAGTCACATAGTTGCCGTCAAAGTCAACATCGGCCACATAGGTGGCAGCCCACTTTGCACCGGTGATGGAGTCGGTGAAATTAAAAGTGCACTCACCCAGCATCCATGCAAGAACAAAGGCTCCAGCGTGGTTTGCACCGCCGCCGTTGCAGGAAAGGTCAAGCACAACATTTTCGATTTTGGGATCACCCTTAATCTGTTCATTTACATAATGAATAAACGATACTGTGTCATATGTATTTTCATACGTACCCGCATAGCTGTCTATTATACCGTTTATGGCCGCATCATGATCTGCCCTGTCCGCTTTGTTCTTATGTGCATTAGTGAATTTATCAAAACGGACAATAGCTGTCTTCTTATCGGAAGTGACCTCATAACCAGGAGCTGATTCTCCTCGGACAAGTGACTTATATATTAAGTAATAGTCCTCCATTGCTTTATGTTTAGCAGAAGTATGATTTCCTGGTATAGCAGCATCTTTAGCAAGATAATGAGAATTTGAAATATAACCTGAATGTCCATCATCGAAGAAAAATTCACACACATCCTTAAGGGCAGTGGCAAAGGTTATGGCATTTGTGCTCTTCAAGTCCCTGTCAATTCCGGAACAGATAAAATAGGTGTTGAAATCGGGAAATTTGTCTATGCCGTGGATTGCCTTGAGACCGTAATTGAAGTCCAGGTTGAGGCAGAGCTCGTTATAACAGAATTCTGCCAGTGCCTTGCTCCTGGTTCCCGACTGGTTTCCCGATGTCCAATAATCGTCTGTAAGTTTGTTTGATAAATATAATTTATTTCCATTATAGAGAATAAAAAACCCCGATGGTGACAAGAAAACATCGTTGAACATCTGGAGCGGCAGGGCAAGGTCGTAAGAATTGCCCTCTTTCCAGATCACAACCCCTATGTCCTGGGCAGACCAGTCAAATACAACCGGCTGTCCTGCGATATTGGAATAGTCTATCATCTTCATGTAGTCGCCCAAATTAGATTGTGCAGCATCAAAATATACAGTGTTACCGTCCCTGAAAAATTGATCATAATTATCAAAGGTAAGGGTATGTCTGGTCAAATCCAGCTCTGCAGTTGTGTTCTGCTCTCTATTATTGAATGTAACTTTTTTTGTATCAGCATTCACACTTGAAACAGTAATGTTTCTTTCTATACTATTTTCAAAAAATTCAGAATTACAGCGTATATATGGGATGTCCTCCTTCCCATCCATAAATCCTAGTTCAATGAAGCCTATGCTTGGATCCGCAAATGGAACAACCTTCTTTGTAAGCTCGACAACCTTCACATCGAAGGTCGCTCTGGACTTGCCGGAAAGGAGAGTCCATTTCTTGCCGTCCCAGATATAAGAGCATTCATCTGTGGTGTTGTAATATGCCCAGAGATATTTCGGATTATTCGGTGGATAAGGCAGCGAGCCCAGCCAGGTTATTCCTGTGTTGTCATCATCGCCCGAGGAGCTCCCGTTGGAACATGTGATAAAAAAGAATACACAGCATAAAACCATGCAAAGAAAGAACAGTTTTCTATACTTCATTTCAGGTTTATCAAGCTCCTGTCGTAGTCGGCCGGGGGGACAAAGCCCATGAGCTGCATTATAGTGGCAGGCCAGCTGGAGATGCCGAGGCCAGAGTTCAAAGCACTCTG
>JAFZIU010000105.1 GCA_017554185.1 Spirochaetia bacterium | reverse complement strand
TGAAATAGCTTCAATCATAGAAGAACGCAGAGTATACATGTCCACAAAAGTGGAGAAATGTATTTTTTCTGAGGAAAAAAATAAGAATCAAAAGTTTATAAAAGATATCAGGGCAATTCTTGATGATGAACTTGACCGTATATGCTTCTATGACATATGCCACGACTATATAGATGGGTATGATTCAAGTATGCGTACAACTTTTTATGATGTTTATGGGCCACAGGCTCAAACGGAAATACGTCTTATGCTTAGCGGGAATCACTCTTTACAGAAACGAGGAATTGTAGATTTCTGTATCAAAGGAAACGTGTCTGATTCGGCAATGACACTTACAGAAAAGGGTAAAGATATTTTTCTTGGTGAAAATATCGGTCTATATGAGCGTAAGTTGGATAAGAATAATGTAATAAGTCCAGAATCAATAACAGCTAAGCCCCTTTTTTACAGCGAAGAGAATCAAAAACAGATTGATATGCTGGAACATGCACTGAAACAGGAGAATCTTCTTTCAATTCAAAATGAACTGCAGAGGCGTGGAATGCCTATAGGAATATGTGTTCTTCTTTATGGACTCCCGGGGACAGGCAAGACTGAATCGGTTTATCAGCTGGCCAAGGCTACCGACCGTGACATTATCCATGTAGATATAAGCAAAACTAAATCCTGCTGGTTCGGGGAAAGCGAGAAGAATATTGAGCGCATATTTAATGATTATAAAAAGAAATGCCAAAAACTTGCCGCCTCTGAGAAAAAGAATGTGCCGATACTTTTATTCAATGAGGCTGATGCTGTCTTTCAAAGACGGACTGAGATACGGGGAAGTGCTACAGAAAAAACTGAAAACGCAATTCAGAATATTATCTTGGAGAATATGGAGAAGTTTGAGGGTATTCTTATTGCAACAACAAACCTGGCGGTAAACTTTGATGCAGCTTTTGAGAGACGGTTTCTTTTCAAGATTAAATTTGACAGTCCTTCGGTACAGGCAAAGACAGCAATTTGGCAGTCAAAGCTGGATTGGCTCCATTTGGAGCAGGCTAGGCATCTTGCGGAGAAATATGAGTTTTCTGGTGGTGAAATTGACAATATAGTTCGAAAGGTGGCTATGAAAGAGATTTTGACTGGGGTCCGGATTCCGATGGATGAACTGGAAGAACTGTGCGATGCAGAAAAAATCAACATAGCCCCAGTAGAACGTCATATCGGCTTTGTCGCCAGCTGAATCTCCGCCTCTACGCCAAGAGGCAAAAAACTCGTATAAGTTTTAATGGGCAAAAAAAGGCCACCCCTGTCGATATTGCGGCCCGAAGGGAACGCACTCTATCGAGCAGGGATGGCTTCTTTTTTGCCTAATAACTACTTAAGCGTTTTTCTGCTTTTTGAAGGTCTTTATTCCTTCAATCACCAGAATAATAGCCAGTATAGTCATAGCTGCTGCAAAGAAGAACTGGAACCAGTGTCCCCACATAGGGCCGGCAGCCTTTGCTGCGCCTGTGAAGATCTTGATCTTTGCAATTACAGTGCGGATAAGCTGTGTCAGGGTTGCTGCAAGCATGAAGATTGTCGGGATGAAGAACATCTTGTTGTTCTTTCCTACATTGCCCAGCCATGCTGCAACTGCCATAAGAGCGATACCTGCCAGAAGCTGGTTTGCTGCTCCGAAGAGTCCCCAGATCTGTGAAAGGCTGAGTCCACCCAGGATACAGCCGATAGCAACCATCAGCAGTGTTCCGAACAGTGGGAATGCCAGCACTTTGCGGATTCCGGTTGCATCCTTATAAGATTCCTCTCCTTCCTTGAGGAAGAGCTCTGAGAACATGAAACGGCTGAGACGGGTTCCTGTGTCCAGGGATGTGAGTGCGAATACTGACACTGCCAGTGTAAGCAGTGCGTAGATAGCGTTCTTATCATCAACCAGACCGAACATCTTTGCAATACCGGAAGCGAATGCTACTGGAGGTGCCCCCTTGAAAGCTCCGTCTACGATGAACTTTCCGGATACCATACCTACAGCGATAAGGGAGATGATTCCCAGTGCGCTTTCGATAAGCATGGAGCCGTAACCGATAGCTTTAGCGTTCTTCTCGTTGTCCAGCTGCTTTGATGTGGTTCCTGTTGCAATCAGGGAGTGGAAGCCTGAGCAGGCACCGCATGCTACTGTGATGAACAGTGCAGGGAACATAGGACCGATCTTTGTGCTCCAGCCTGTGAATGCAGGAAGCTCGAATGTTGCATTGCCTGTGAATGCTGTCATCAGGATACCGATGAGAGCCAGAGCCATCATACCGTACAGCAGGAAGCTGGAGAGGTAGTCACGTGGCTGCAGGAGAACCCATACAGGAACCAGAGATGCAATGGTGATATAGATACCGATGAAAATAATCCATGCTGTGCGGCTCATTGCGAATCCGATGTTAAGACCAAGGATGACAGCAAATACAATACCGATCAGACATGCGATTGTTGCAGGGAGTGTACCCCAGTTTGCACGGTTGGTAAGGTATCCATATGCGATAGCAAGAACAATGAACAGCAGTGAGATCATAGCTGTGGACTGCTGGCCGGTAGGATTGAATACAACTCCGAATCTGCCGTCGTTTGAGAAGAATGTGCTGGCAACAACGTTTACGAATGAAGCGATTACCAGGATAAGCACCAGGAGGGCAAAGATAATGAACAGCTTCTTGGATGTCTTTCCCATGGAAGCCTTGATGATCTCGCCTACAGATTTTCCTTCGTTACGGGAAGATGCGAACAATGAACCGAAGTCCTGCAGTCCTCCGAAGAATATACCACCCAGTACACACCACAGGAATACTGGTACCCAGCCGAATACTGCGGCCATGATAGGGCCGTTGATAGGACCTGCACCTGCGATTGATGAGAAGTGGTGTCCCATCAGTACAACTGGTTTTGCGGCAACATAGTCCATTCCATCTGCCTTGACCTGGGCAGGTGTCTGTCTCTTTGGGTCAATTCCCCACTGCTTTGCAAGCCATGAGCCATAGAACACATAACCGCATAAAAGCAGTGCAATTGCAGCAATGATGATTAATAATGCTGTCATATTTCCTCCTTTTAGGAACTCTTTATAGTGTTGCTTATGACTTTCTTCAGACTTTTGCCCGCTCTGTTAGAGGCAACACGGCCTGAAGAAACCTCATAAGCCAATACCCTGAAATTGCTCCAGCCATGCAGGCTGAACCTGTATGACTTGGAACGCTTGATCTTGCTTACCTGCCTCAAGGCTGTTTCTTCTATTTTATCAGCAATGATGATGAGTGCCACATCGGAATTCCTGTGGCCAGGCCCTGGCTTTACCCGGGAAAGCCCCTCTTCCCATGCCGATTTCCCCAGCTCCTCAAGACGCTCTTGTGTAAGATGATCCTCCTCTGCAAAAAAGACATATTCATGGGAATCGATATCTGCAATATGGGCAGCGCGTGTAAGAAAATACTGCTCTGAGTGGGAATGGAACTCGGCCTCGGCTGCAAACGGCGGGGTAGGGTTTTCCCTCAAATTATAATAATGCATAAACGAACGCAGAACAGCCTGTAGAATATCATTGGTTTCCATGATTATTCATTTAATTCTGATTCTTTTTTTCCAACGTTGTCAAGGAAAAAAAGTTTATTTATAACAGTTTTTTCATAAAGAATTATATTGACAACACATTCCTTTTAGGTGTAAAAAAAAACAACAAAACCTATTAAAGGCTACGAAGGGAACAAGTAGCCTCCAAGGATACTGAAAAGAGAGCTGCCGGGTGGTGAGAGGCGCACAGTTACTGGAGGTGAATACATCCCGGAGCCGCGTATCGAAACCGTAAGGGAGTAGGTTACGACGGGTGTGCCCGTTACAGCGCAAGGGTATAACCACACGTTGTGTGACGTACCTGAAGAGATTGCCACTGCGAGGTGGTGATGAATAGAGGTGGTACCGCGGAAATATCCGCCCTCTTGATCGGGGGGCGTTTTTTTTTGCCTCCGGGTGATGCAAGACTTTGTATAAAGGAGGAAAAGTATGAATGCAAAAGTTGCAAGCGTCATTATGCTGCTGGTCTTCTTTGCTGTCATGATTGCCGTCGGGGTGATCACCAGGAAGAAAGCTGCTTCTGTAGATGGATTTGTTCTGGGAGGGCGCACAGCCGGCCCGTGGATTACGGCATTTGCCTTTGGTACCTCTTATTTCTCGGCAGTTATCTTTGTAGGCTACGCAGGACAGTTCGGATGGAACTTCGGTCTTTCCAGCACCTGGGCCGGTCTGGGAAACGCTTTTATAGGCTCGCTTCTGGCATGGAACATACTGGGCCGGCGCACCCGTATCATGACCCAGCACATCGATGCCAAGACTATGCCAGACTTCTTCGGCAAGCGGTTTGACTCTGTCCCCATGAAGGTGGTGGCTTCAATCATAGTCTTCATCTTCCTTATTCCATATACATCATCCCTGTACAACGGTCTTTCCAGCCTCTTCGGCCTGGTATTCCACATGCCATACTGGGTAGTCATCGTGATGATGGCAGCCCTCACCGGTATCTACGTAATCTTCGGCGGTTACATGGCTACTGCAATCAACGACTTTATCCAGGGAATCATCATGCTCTTCGGTATCTGTGCCGTAATCGGTTCTGTCCTTGGGGCAAACGGCGGTCTTCTTGCTGCAACCCAGGCACTCTCTGCAGTAGAGGCTAAAGGCTGGTCCGGCGGTGCATTCACATCATTCCTGGGACCTGATCCGCTGGCACTTCTCTTTGTAGTTCTTCTTACCTCTCTTGGTACATGGGGACTTCCTCAGATGGTGAATAAATTCTACGCAATCAAGAGCGAGGATGATATTCAGAAAGGAACTATCATCTCCACCCTGTTCGCCATTGTAGTTGCAGGCGGTTGTTACTTCCTGGGCGGTTTCGGACGGCTCTACGCTGATAAGATCCTGTACCAGAAAAACGGCGTGACCCCGCTCTTCGATACTATTGTCCCGGCAATGCTGGCCACTCTGCCTGCACTGATCATTGCAGTAGTTATCGTACTGGTGCTCTCTGCCTCCATGTCCACACTCTCTTCTCTGGTTCTTACATCCAGCTCCACATTCACACTGGACGTGATTGAGCCTCTCTCCAAGAACAAGATGGGAGAGAAGAGAAAAGTTTCCATCATGCGTATCTTCATCGTGTTCTTCATCGTAGTTTCTGCATACCTGGCAATTGTCAAGGATGCCCATCCTGAAATCACATTCATTGCTCAGATGATGGGTGTATCCTGGGGTGCTCTGGCCGGATCCTTCCTGGCTCCGTTCCTCTATGGCCTCTACTGGAAGGGAACTTCCCGGGCCGCATGCTATGTCTCCTTTGCTTTCGGCTGCGGTCTTATGATCATCCAGATGTGGGTTTCCCTGGGCGGCGTTGATATCTCCGGATGGACTCCTGTATGCCGCTACCTCTTTGCATCCTCTGTCCGCTCCGGTGTCATCGCCATGGTGGGCGGCCTTGTGATTGTACCTGTGGTCAGCCTTTTCACAAAGAAGCAGGACCGCGCACAGCTTGATAAGCTTTTCTCCTGCTACGAAGAGAAGGTTACAGTTGCCAAGAAGGAGGCTCTGGACTGATTATTGCAGCCTCAAAAATTCTTGTTGTAAAACCGGGGCTGTTGTTATATACTTTTCCCGTTGCACAGGGTGCAGCGTTTTGAATGTTTTTACATAAGGGGTGTTCTTATGAGTAGAATGGTTGGAACTGTTTCTAGAGGTCTTCGTGCCCCTATTATCCGCGAAGGTGATGACCTGGTTAAGATTGTCACAGAGACTGTTCTTGAGGCTTCTAAGCAGGAAGGTTTTGCGGTGAAGGACCGCGATGTTGTGGCTATGACCGAGGCTATTGTAGCCCGGGCTCAGGGTAACTATGCTACTGTTGCCGATATTGCTGCCGATGTAAAGGCCAAGCTGGGCGGCGGTACTGTGGGAGTTGTGTTCCCTATCATGAGCCGCAACCGTTTTGCAATCTGTCTGCGGGGTATTGCTTCCGGTGCCAAGAAGATAATTGTTCAGCTTTCCTATCCTTCTGATGAGGTTGGAAACCATCTTATTGATGATGACCTGGTTGATGCAAAGGGGGTAGACCCATATACCGATGTCCTTGATGAGAAGAAGTACCGTGAGCTCTTCGGTTATACAAAGCATCAGTTCACCGGTGTTGACTATATCGATTATTACAAGCAGCTGATCAACGAGAGCGGCGCCGAGGCAGAGATTATCTTTGCCAACAATCCTAAGGCAATCCTGGGATACACCAAGAATGTCATTGCTGCGGATATCCATACAAGAGCCCGTACAAAGCGGATTCTCAAGGCTGCAGGGGCAGAGCGGGTATTCGGACTGGATGAGATTATGAACGCTCCTGTAAACGGCAGTGGCTGTAACGAGAAGTATGGTCTTCTGGGTTCCAACAAGGCTACAGAGGACAAGGTGAAGCTGTTCCCGCGCGCTTGCCAGGGATTAGTTGAAGAGATTCAGAAGGAGCTTTTCAAGGCTACCGGCAAGAAGGTTGAGGTCATGGTCTATGGCGACGGCGCCTTCAAGGATCCGGTGGGAAAGATCTGGGAGCTTGCAGACCCAGTGGTATCTCCGGCACACACAGCAGGTCTTTCCGGAACACCTAATGAGCTTAAGCTCAAGTATCTGGCAGATAACGATTTTGCCGCTCTTGAGGGAGATGCCCTCAAAGAGGCTATCAAGGAAGAGATCCGGAAAAAGGATGGCAACCTGGTGGGCAAGATGGTTTCCGAGGGAACCACCCCACGTCAGCTTACAGACCTTCTGGGATCCCTCTGCGACCTTACATCAGGTTCAGGCGACAAGGGAACTCCGATAGTTTATATCCAGGGTTATTTTGACAACTATACTACCGAGTAAAAAGGCAAAACGGCTCTGTCTCCGCCTTATGGCAGACCTGGACAGCGGGGAGGTAAAGCTCCCCCTGGACGGGGAAGCCAAGATGCTGGGCATCTTGGCCTGTGACGACGCAGAGGGAAACAGGGTAGTACTCAAAGCTTTTTCAGGGCAGGTGGACGGCCAGTGGGTTATCCCGGGCTGGTGCGAGCCTGCCTTTTCTGTTTCTGAATATTCTGCCATACTTGAAGAGACCGACCGGCAGGTTAAGGAGCTTGCCCGTCAGGGCAAGGATAGCCGCGAGGTTTCGGCCGAGGCCATGCGCCGGCTCTTCGGCCTTTACCGTATCCACTGCATAGACGGCTCGGTAAAGACTTATTCCGATATATTCGGCGATACTCTGCCGCCCTCCGGCACCGGTGACTGTGCTGCCATAAAGCTTTTGAACTGCGCTTTCAAGAACCACCTTAAGCCTGTAAGCATGGCCGAGTTCTACTACGGTGGCCAGACCAAATCTGCATCCAAGGAGCCCTGCCAGTTCTATCCTCCCTGCGAAGAAAAGTGCAGGCCCCTTCTAAAAGAAATGCTGGGACTGGATATCCTCTACCTGGACCAGGAAATAGTGGTTGTGAACAAACCGGCAGGGCTCCTGTCGGTGCCCGGAAGGGGGGACGACAAGCAGGACTGCGTGGTAAGCCGTGTAAAGCGCCTGTTCCCCGACTGCATCGATAACCCTTCCGTGCACCGGCTGGATATGGACACCTCCGGCATCCTGGTGCTGGCCCTGACCAAGGAGAGCCAGCGCTTCCTCTCCATGGAGTTCGAAAGCCGCAATGTCCACAAGAAGTACACAGCCCTCCTTGACGGCATACTCAGAAGCGAAGGGGGCGCACTGGCTCTCCCGTTCAGGCTTGACCCGGAGAACCGGCCATACCAGGTCTACGACTCAGGTAGGGGGAGGATGTGCATAACGCTATGGAAACGCCTTTCAGTATACGACGGCAAGACTCTGGTGGAGTTCACACCTCTCACCGGGCGCACCCACCAGCTCCGGGTCTCTGCCGCCAGCACCAAGGGCCTAGGCGTGCCTATAGTGGGGGACCGGCTCTACGGCACAAGGAAAGAGGGGCAGCGCCTCATGCTCCATGCGGGGTACATAAGTTTTACCCACCCATGGTCAAAAGAGAGAATAGAATTTAAGGTATATGCACCCTTTTAAATCTTGTCGATAAGGATGGAGCACTTTCCGGAAGGAATCGGCAGCCGCTTCTTCTGGCCGCCCAGTATATTGATGGTGAAGTAATAGAGCTTCTCCGACTCCATGCGCACTTCCCAGCCCCGTCCGCTCTTGTTCACCAGAATAGTTATCATGTTCCGCTTAAGGGAAAGATCCTGTATTCCCATGATCTCCAGGAGAGGAATAATCCAGTCTACAGTCTTGCGCGGCAGGCTTATATCCAGTCCGATTACATTCTCAATCATGAGAGTGATGGTGGAAAGTGCAGCGTAGGAGAGGAAATTCTTCCGTGGGAAGTTCTTTTTCCCTTCCCATTTGGAAGGAACGCCTGTAATCGGCGAGTAGGCCTCATACAGTTCACCAGGCTTGTTTCCGTCGGGATTCAGGGCATCGAGCATGAAGTAAAGGTGCCGGATGGCACATTCCCGGGCAAACTCATGTCTGTCATATTTCTCAAGCCCTTTTATCACCATGAATGTAAGGTGTGGATAAACAGAACCGCAATATCCTTTTCCGTTCGGATTATATGCCTTTGAGTCGGTGGAAAGGGAAGGGAACGGGTTCTCTGTGTTGAAAGGACCGTCCATAAGCTTCTGCACCAGTGCCTCGGCCTTATCCTCGCTTGGAATCTGTGCCAGCATAGTCCAGTAGGTGGCCAGAGTCTTTACCTTCACCTTTTCCTCGCTGCGGTTAAGGTCGTAGTAGAACTGATCCTCATCATCCCACATAAGGGCATCGATGCGTGTCTTTAAGGAATAATATTTTTTCTTGTATTTGAAGCTGATTTCTTTGTCATTTAAAATATCGCCTATTGCCGACATATAATAGGCGTTAAGAGCCATCTGAGAATTAAAGTCTATTAAATAAGCTGCTTTTTCCCTGGGAGAATTATCCATCTGGGATACTGCCAGCGGTGTCTTGAACAGCCCGTTCTTCTGCTGGAACTTGGTCTCGATCCACTCATAATATCTCTCAAGGACAGGAATTACTTCTTTGAGTCGTTTTTTAATACCTACCTTGTGATAAATATTGAACTCTGCCCATGCAAACAGAGGTGGATATAAGCATTCCGGATTGTCCCGTGTGAACACAGCTTTTCCATCGGTCTCGCTGTAGACGCCCCTGATGGCTCCCGAGTCTTCCTGCTTGTTATAGAAGTTGTCCAGCGCCGGAGCCGGCGAATATGTTGAGTTACTGTAAACTAAGAAGAATGTGGAAAGACATGCTTCGAACTGATTTATGGTTGTACTTTCTGGATAGCAGTAATACTTGCTCTGGAACCCGTTTTTCTTATTGCCTTTTTTCCAGAAATCTCCAAGCC
>JAFZIU010000104.1 GCA_017554185.1 Spirochaetia bacterium | reverse complement strand
GCGGTGGCCATAAGGCAGCTGGGAGCAAGTCCGGTGCGGCTCTACACAAAGCATATTCTTCCTAACGTATCCAACATTCTGATTGTAGAGCTTACCCTTAACTTCCCTGCAAAGATTCTTGCAGAGACATCCTTGAGCTTCCTGGGACTTGGAATCCAGCCTCCTGATACATCGCTGGGAAGCCTTCTTTCCTTTGGAAGAGCCTATATGATGACCAACTGGTGGCTTGCGGTAATCCCTGGCCTTACCATCTTCCTGACCACACTGAGCATGTGTCTTCTGGGAGACTGGGTGCGGGATACCATAGACCCGACCATCAGAAAGTAAGACCGCTTACTGCGAAAAGGGAAGGGTACAGGGAATTACCCCTGTACCCTCTTTTTTTTACGCCATCACCAGCTCTTTCTGAGCTTTCTTCTGGCGCGCCGGCTTTACCTCCGGGGCATTCTCGGCCACAGCCTCCGGTCTGGAAGCGGTCTCTGCCTTTTCGGCGGCGGTCACAGGCTTTGCCTCGATGTGCTCTGCCACAATCTTGACCCTGCTTCTTGCCTTGCCGTCCTCGCTGTTCCATCTGTCCTGCTTGAGCCGTCCTACGACCCGCACGCCAGCGCCCTTGACCAGCAGCCCGCGGCAGCTGTCTGCCAGCTTGCCCCATGCCTCAACATCAAAGTAAGAAACTTCGTGCTGGATCTCCTCGCCAGATTTGAAATACCTGTTGGTAGCTACTGCGAAGGTGCAGAAACCAGTGCCCTTCTGTGTTGCATCAAAATCTGCGCTCTTTGTGAGGTTTCCCTCAACAATAACCGAATTTAAATTGTTTGTCATTTTACATCCTCCTGACAAGTTTTACTTGTATAACGCAAAAAAAATCATTTTTGCTTCAATTTTTTGAAAAAAATTTTAAAAATTTTTAAAAAATTTTCTCCCTTTACAAAATAGTCAATAATATATAAACTTATTAATATGAGAAAATTATTGTTTCTTTTGATTGTGTGTATCGGTTTTTCAGGCTGTCTTTCCACCAAGAAGTACCATGTAGCCGAGAATGATATTAAGCAGACCAAGGAACAGAACGGTATAACTGTGATCTGCGAGTATCTTGATGAAGGTGATCTTATCAAGCGCCATGGCCGTGAAGACAACCCTTATATTGATAAAGAATGGGCTCTTACTCCAGTTTATTCATTGGTGTTTGAGGTAGAAGTCAAGAACAAGACCAGTATGGCGGTAAAATACGACTGTCGCCAGACAGAGCTTTTCTTCGGCGAAAAATCAACCCGGGCGGCTGTAGTAGGTGATATTGAGTCCAAACTTGAGGATGAGAAGAATACCAAGGGGGCTTCAAAGCTGGCCCAGGTACGTCTTGCGAAAAAGACTATGTATCGGAATATAGTCAGGATAAGGCCGGGCGAAAGCTATAAGGCTTATGTGGTGTTCATCAACAACTTCCGCCAAAGGGGAGAATGTGTATTGAATTTCCCGCTGTTGTACAACAATGGAAATGTGGCAGAGGAATTCGAGTTCACTTATCAGCTTGCTAAAAAGAAAAAATAAAGGAGTAATATATGGCAGTTATCAATCTGATTGAAGAAGATATAATCAAGATTCCTCTGGAAGCAAAGACAAAGCCGGATGTAATCAAAGAGCTGGTTGATGTTCTCAAGAAAGCTGGCAAGATTGAGGATGCAGAGAGTGTATTCCGGGCTGTCATGCTCAGAGAGAATATGGGAAGCACAGGCCTTGAGAAAGGAATTGCAGTTCCCCACGCCAAGACACATAAGGTGAATAATCTGGTGCTGGCTATCGGAGTTTCTCCAGAAGGTATCGATTTTGACTCTCTGGACGGTGAGCCTTCCAAGCTGTTCTTCCTTCTTATTGCAACACCTCAGCAGGCTGGTCCACATATCGAGGCTCTTTCAGAGATTGCACGTCTTACACGGTCAAGCAACTTCTGCAAGCTTCTTCTGAATGCAAAGACCCCGAAAGAGATTGTTGAGATTTTCTCTGCTCAGTAATTCTATTTCTTATTTCTAGAGCTTAATTTTCTTAAAATGTAGGCGGCCAAAAAGCCGCCTATAAATATTAGAAGTGCCTCGTTTAAATTCATAGAACCATCACATATTATTTAGATTCTTCTCTAAGATATCCAGCTGCTCAGCCAGTTCCTTAGGCAGGTGTTTTCCGAACTTTGGATAGTGGTTTTCCCTGATATCCTTGATCTCCTTGAGCCAGCCTTCCTTGTCCACAGAGGTGATAGCCGGGATGTTGGCTTTGTCGGAATCGGAAAGGCCGTCGGTGTTCAGGGCACCTGGCTTAGGCATATAGCCGATTGCTGTATCCACTGCATTGTCCTTGCCGTCGCAGCGGTCGAAGATCCATGCCAGAACTCTTGAGTTGTCGCCGTAGCCAGGCCACATGAAGTTGCCGTCGGCATCCTTGCGGAACCAGTTTACATAGAATATCTTAGGCAGCTTGTCGGCTGTGGATTTCTTTCCGATATTGATCCAGTGCTGGAAGTAGTCCCCCATGTTGTAGCCGCAGAATGGCAGCATGGCAAAGGGGTCCCTGCGGACCTGACCAACCTGGTCGGAGATGACGGCCGCAGTTACCTCGGAGCCTACGATAGAGCCCAGGAACACGCCGTGGTTCCAGTCCCGTGCCTGGTGTACCAGCGGAACAGTGGAAGGGCGCCGGCCGCCGAACAGGAATGCAGAGATAGGCACTCCCTTGGGGTCTTCCCATTCCGGTGCAATGCATGGACACTGGTTTGCCGGCGCAGTGAAGCGGGCATTTGGATGAGCGAATTCCTCGCCTTTAGGTGATTTGTCCTTAGGCAGGGCAGGGCGCTTTATTCCTTTCCAGTCTACAAGGTCGCCCTTTGCAGGGTAGCCTATTCCTTCCCACCAGATGTCGCCATCTTCGGTAAGGGCGCAGTTGGTGAATATTGCATTCTTTCTGGCTGCTTCCAGGGCGTTCTTGTTGGACTTCTCGGATGTTCCTGGGGCAACGCCGAAGAAGCCAGCCTCCGGGTTGATGGCGTAGAGGCGGCCGTCAGCACCGAACTTCATCCAGGCTATGTCGTCGCCGATTGTCTCCACCTTCCAGCCTGGAATCTTTGGAATAAGCATGGCCAGGTTGGTCTTGCCGCAGGCCGATGGGAAGGCACCGGTAACATATTTAACCTCACCCTTAGGGTTGGTGAGCTTGAGGATAAGCATGTGTTCTGCCAGCCATCCTTCTTCATGTGCCAGTACTGTAGCTATGCGGAGCGCAAAGCACTTCTTGCCCAGAAGGGCGTTTCCGCCGTAGCCGGAGCCATATGACCATATTGTATGTTCTTCGGGGAACTGGGAGATATACTTGTTCTCCATATCGGCGCAGGGCCATATTCCATGGTCGCTTTCGCCTTCTGCCAGCGGTTTGCCTACAGAGTGGAGGCATGGAACGAAATCGCCGTCGGTTCCGATTGCATCAAGCACTTTCTTTCCCACACGGGTCATGATTATCATGTTGCATACAACGTATTCAGAGTCTGTGATCTCGATTCCGTTCTTGGAGATCGGAGAGCCTACAGGACCCATGCTGTAAGGGATTACATACATGGTTCTTCCCTTCATACAGCCGGTGTAGAGCTTGGTCATGGTCTTCTTAAGTTCCACAGGATCGATCCAGTGGTTGGTCGGACCTGCATCTTCCTCTTTCCGTGAAGCGATGAATGTGCGGGCCTCAACCCGGGCTACATCGGAAGGAAGAGAACGGAACAGGAAGCTGTTGGGCTTCTTTTTAAGTGGGATAGCAAGACCTGATTTCACACACTTCTGCATAAGTGAGTCGTACTCCTCCTTGGTGCCGTCGCAGATATGCATGGCATCGGGGGTGCACATCTTCTCGATCTCTTCAATCCAAGCTCTAATTTTAGCATGCTTGATGTCATTGATGGTCATATATGCTCCTTAATCTTATACAAACTGGGATACCAGGATTATGAAGATACAAACTGGTGCAAAGAATTTGATGGAAAGCTCGAACAGCTTTTTCTTCTTGAAAACGTTGGAGAGCTCCACCTCTTCGATGATTGCCTGAGGTTTGATCACATATCCGACAAAGATACATGTGAGTACTGCAACGATTGGCATCATGATGTTATTGCTGATGTAGTCACAGAAGGAGAGGAAGTCCATTCCCATGATAAGGAAACCGGACCATGCGCCGTTGCCCATGGATGATGGAACACCAAGTACTACACAGATGATCAGTGTTGCGATGATAGCTTTTGTACGGGAGAAGTTGAACTCGTCCTGGAAGCTGGCTACAACTGCCTCCATAAGGGAGATTGCAGAGGTGAGCGCTGCAAAGAATACCAGGATGAAGAATGCTGCTCCGATAAAGCCGCCCGCTGTCATGCTGTTGAATACCTTTGGCAGAGTGATGAACATGAGGCCAGGACCTGCATTCAAAGCTTCTGGACCCATGAACGAGAATACTGCAGGGATTATCATAAGACCGGCCAGGAATGCAATTGCTGTGTCGAACAGAGCAATGTGTGTGACTGCTGTCTCGATATTCTCTTTTTTCTGAACATAAGAACCATAGGTGATCATGATACCCATAGCCAGTGAGAGACTGTAGAACATCTGGCTCATTGCGCTGAGCACTCCGTTCCAGGAAAGACTGCTGAAATCTGGCTTGAGATAGTATACAAGACCTTCTGCTGCTCCTGGCAGGAAGATGGAATAGATGGCAACAATTACTGTAAGGATGACAAGAAGAGGCATGAGGATCTTGCTGGCCCGTTCAATTCCTTTCTTGACTCCGTAGATGATGATGACAGTTACAAGGCCGATGAAGATGACATACCAGAAAAGTGGAGATGCAGAGCTGGAGATAAAGCCGCCGAAGAAACTGTCCGCTGCTGTCGAGTCGCCATAGCCTTCGCAGAAAGCAACCATGTACTTGAGCACCCAGCCGCCGATTACAGAATAGTAGGGGAGGATGATAGCTGGAACTATAGCACCAAGCACACCGACGAAAGCCCATTTCTTGTTAAGCTTTTTGAATGCGCTGCATACAGAAAGCCCTGTCTTGCGCCCTAATGTGATTTCGGCTGTCATAAGGGCAATACCTACAGTCAGTACAAGAAGAATGTAAATAAGGAGGAAGATACCTCCACCATTCTTGGCAGCCAGATATGGGAACCGCCAAATGTTTCCTAATCCTACGGCAGATCCGGCAGCAGCTAATACAAAGCCGATCCTGCTTGTGAATGAACCTCTGTTCTCACTCATCTTTTCACTCTCCATTTTATGTATTTTTTGTATATTATATTATTATACTATTTTTTCTTTTTTAACAACAGGGCAAAGGGGTTATATGTCTCTGCATCAGCCTGACCCTTCATATATTTTGCCGCCTCCTGATCCTGCTCTTTAGAAGAGGAGGGTTTGAGGGAGATACGCCTTGCAGCTTGATTAACTTCTTTTACAATAACAGACATTTTGTCGCCGATTTTATACAGCTTCTGTATATTTGTTCCAGGCTTGATATTTTCAAGTTCTGAGATGTGTACAAGGCCATCTAAACCACTCTCGAGCTCAATAAATATACCAAAATTGGATATTCTTGCAATCTTCCCGGTTATCTTGGTTCCCTCGGGATATTTTTCAGCAGCGCTGTCCCATGGGTCTGCCAAAAGGGCTTTGCGGCTGACAGAAAGACGTTCTCGATCCCAGTCTGCCTTGAGCACCAGCACCTCAAATTCATCGCCCACAGACAGTACATCGGCAATGTCGGCCACACGCTCCCGGCTTATTTCGGAAATAGGAAGCAGAGCCTTGAAACCGTTTACCTCCACAAAGGCGCCAAAGCTCTGGAGTGAAACAACCTTTGCCATAACTTTGGCCCCCGGAACCAGTTCATTAGCCAGCTTCTTAAGTTCCATCTGGTGTTCTTCCTCCAGAATAACGCGGTTGGAAACCAGAAGATTGCGGCCCTCTTCTTTAAACTCAGTTATCCGGAAAGGAAGGTTCCTGCCTACATATTCCTTAGGTTCTTTTTTCTCTCTGAAACCCATCTGGGAAAATGGACAGAAAGCCCGTGCCGACCCGACAGTGACCTCAAAGCCTCCCTTGATCTCTTTCTCCACATGCCCCTCCACCGGAGTGCCGTGTCTGTATGCATTCTCAAGAAGCGCAAGATCTGCGTTGTCACTCTTTATCCGGGTGGTGAACATCATCTCGCCATCTTTTGTTCCTATAAAATAGACATCTATGGAATCTCCCTCGTGAGCGGTCAGTGTGCCATCCTCGTCCTGTATGTCTGCCAGCGGGAGAATTCCCTCGCTCTTTGCGTTAAGGTCCAAAAACACGCTGTCCTTGGAGATAGAAATAATTGTAGTGCTTATCTTCTGTCCAGGTTCAAGATACATAGTTCCCTCCGCTGTTATTTTATCACTTATCCAACTATATTATCAACTATTGTTAAAAGAGCAGAATTCCTGTATTATTTTTTGTAAGGAAGGAATGAGATGAACTTAGACAAAAGCGCGGCATATAACAATATCGTGGTCATGGGGCTCGGCGGAGTAGGAGGATATTTCGGAGGAATGTTTGCCCTGAACATAACCACCAACTGGCGGGATAAAAGAGATCTTACCTTTATTGCACGTGGAGCACACCTTGAGGCTATCAAGGCCAACGGACTGACCCTTAAGCTGTGGAAGCAGGATCCGGTGGTCTGTATCCCTAAGATGGTCACCGACAGCGTGCTTAAACTTCCTTATATAAACTTCCTGCTTCTGGCAGTCAAGAACTACGACCTTGAGGATGCCATCCGTCAGGTGGAGCCCAGACTCAATTCCGATACAGTCATCATGCCTCTTATGAACGGTGTGGATGTCTACGACCGGATCAAGGAGCTTGCCCCCAAGAGCATAGTTCTCCCTTCATGTGTTTACATAAGTTCAAAGATTGAGTGCCCGGGTGTGGTGAAGCTGCAGGGCGACATAGTCAAGGTATACTCAGGGCCAGACCCGCAGCGTCCCGATTATGACGGGGACGAGATTCAGGCCTTCTTCCAGAATATGGGTCTAAAGCTTTATTGGAACCAGAATCCCTTTGAACCTATCTGGCGCAAGTTTCTGTTTGTTTCTCCATTTGCCCTGGTCACCGGTGCAACCGGAAAGACTATGCACGAAGTATGGGCCGACCCTGGTCTCAACGCCAGTGTCCTTGCCATAATGAACGAGATAGTGGCAATTGCGGCCAAGAGAGGTGTAACCCTGAACAGCTATGATATCGACTATGCCATGAGGATAGGGGAGCATATCGACCCTGCCGCCAAGACTTCTCTGCAGCTTGATATAGAGAACAAGAAAGGACGCATGGAACTGGATGCTCTGGGCGGTGTTCTTGTGAAGCTGGGACATGAGCTTGATGTTCCGACACCCGAGACAGAGAAGTATTTAAAGAAAATAGTCAACGCATGATACAATTTTTAAAAGTTGTGGTATAATATTGATATGCGGTTCAGAATTCTTATTCTTGCCATTGCATGTGTTCTCTCATCCTGTGTATTTGCCCCTTCCCGAAAGGAGTTTGCCAATGTCTACTTCAATCTTGGCAACGCATATATGCGGCTGGGCGAGGCAGATAATGCAGCCAGGGCTTTCCTTAAGGCTGCAGAATATGACAAGAAGTTCGGAGCTGCCAACTTCAACCTGGCCAAAAGCTATATAATGGCCGAACGTTATGGCGATGCACTGGATGTGCTTGATGGACTTGCCGAGCAGGATCCGGAAAACGGCACAATTCTGGCTGCACAGGCCTACTGCTACTACAAGCTGGAGAACAGGGAAAAGGCTTTTGAGCTGTACCTTCAGATCCTGGAGCGGGAGCCCGACAACTATGCGGCCCGGTTCAACTATGCTTCTCTCCTTGCCGAGGAAGGGTATCTGCCCGAAGCAATGGAGACATACCAGCAGCTGGAGGTTTTCCCCGATTCTGCCACCGATGCCCAGCTTTACTTTGAAATGGCAAAGGTTTCCTACAGTGCCGAGGACTATGAGAAAGCGGTGCAATATGGAGAGAAAGCCCTTTCGCTCGATACTGACAATATAGAGATAGACAGATTCCTCCTCCGTCCCTATGAGCAGGGGGAGTATTATGCAAAATTCCTTGAAACTGCTGATGTAGTCATCGATTATAATCTTGCTCATGACAGCAATGTAAAAAACAGCGAGAATGCAGAGCTTTACTTTAAAAAATGTGATATCTACCTGAACCACACAGGAAACTTTTCTCAGGGGGCAGCCCAGCTCAAGAAGGCAATTGCCGCAGGATTCGAGGATAAGGATAAACTGAAAGACCTCTATGATAATAAAGAGCTGCTGAACTCTGACGAAATCCGTTCTATTATTGATAAATCCGGTCTTCTGAAGAAATAAATAATATTTTCAACTTCCGTTAAATAAATTTTTTTTCTGCCGATAAGAGTATTATGGGAGTGAAAAAATGAAAAAGAAATTAGCAGTACTTGTTGTTTTATTGGTATTAATTGTTTTGTTACCTATCAGTGCATCAGCTCAGGAAAAGAGAGTCGGTCTTGGTTTCGGTAAACCAACTACAGTACTGGTGTTTTCTTTTGATCCATGGGTTGCAAAACTGGCATATGATTTTACAAAGGGTAATCAGTTTATGTTCCTCTCCGGATCATATACATTGATCAATTCCCGTCCTATAGCTGGACCATTTACTGCATCTTTAGGCGTAGGTGGATTTGCCCGGTTTGAGTTTGAGGATGATGGAGACAATTCATTCGGCGCCAATATTCCTATCTCTCTTGAGATACCTATGCTGGATGATTTTGTAGAGATTTTCCTTGAGTTTGATCCAGGCCTTGAGCTGCTTCCTAAGCCTAAGCTGTCATGGAAATCAACCTGTATCTGGCTGGGGGCTACAATAAGACTTGATTAAAGTAATTTAAAAAAATAAAAAAAGTTTCCAGAAGTACATTGACATAAGTCTGTAAATTTGGTAGAACGGAAAAGCTTTCCCAAAGTGGAGCCTGTCCGTGGGGCAGGTGCCGCTAAAACGGAAAGTTGTTTTTTGTAAGAAAATTGGAAGAGAAGGAAGTCTAAAGCGGGTCAACGAAGAAGTTGATCAATTCCGAGAGGGATTGGATCTTATTTGAGATT
>JAFZIU010000103.1 GCA_017554185.1 Spirochaetia bacterium | reverse complement strand
GGCAACAAGAACAAGACAGCCATACTCCAGTGGGACAACCTGGCCAAGGTCATCAAGTCAGGCTCCTTCGTTGTGGACCCTCAGTCCAAGGACTTAAAGTGCAAGGTGGTATGGCGGGACATGGAGTTCCTTATAAACGAGAAGCTCAGGGACGTGAAGCGGATGATACCGTACATCCACCCCGACCGGAAGTTTGCCGAGGAACTGCCTTTTGTGGGAAGCATAAGTGCCAACAAGCACTTCGACCAGCTTGCAGACTGCATGAACATACTGCTCTGGCTGTGCCCAAAGAAAAAGAACGGCAAGGTGCTGGGATTCATGACACTGCATACCGACGAGCGGGGCAACTACTGGGTAAAGTCGGACCGGAGCTTCGACAACTCGGTCATCACCACCCTGGGAAGCCTGGAGATGCTCATGGACCAGGTGCCCGACAAGGCCGACCCCAAAAGCATCAAGAAGGTCAACGCCACATACCGGTACTTCAGCGAGATACTGAAGAAATACTGAATCACCACTCAATATAGGGAGTTGCCAGCCCCTCTTCCAGCCACAGCGAGACCTCTCCGGCAATATTGTCCAGCTTCTGATTCCGGTTGCTTCCAGTGATAGAGCATTCCCACACCACCCCCACTCTCCAGCCCAGATCCAGGAGTGCAGAGATATTGGCCCGGTCCCGCTGCCTGTTGCGCTTGAACTTGCCCCGCCAGAATGCCACATGGGTGGAAGGCACCTTGAACTTAGGACAATGCCGGTGACCGTGCCAGAAACAGCCGTTCACAAAGACCACAGCCTTGAACTTAGGGAACACGATATCGGGAGAACCCGGCAGTTTCCTGTAGTTCTTGCGGAACCGCAGTCCCAGGGCGAACAACCGGCTCCGCAGCAGCACCTCCGGCTTGGAGACACTTTTTATATGAGCCATGTTGTTGTGACGCTGTCCCGGGGTCATTGTATCCATACCTCAATCATACCACAGAAATATTTTTTAAAAAAGTTTTCTCAAAATTGAAGCAAAATTGATTTTTTTTGCGTTACTTAGGCAGTTCAAATTTAGGAGGAACTGCATATGGATAAGAAAAATTTCATTCCAGAAGACAAGAAATTGCTGGATCCAAGGATCGACAGCACTTTCAAATCCCTTTTCACAAGGGGAGAAGAGAAGTCCAAGGACGCCCTGAAACAGCTGGTGGGAGCAATCATAGGGCATGAGCCGAAATCAGTGGAGGTTATGAATAACGAACTCCCCGCAGAAGTCCTGTATGCCAAGGATATCCGGTTGGACCTCCAGTGCAGGATGTCCGACGGAGAGCGGATCAACATCGAGATGCAGACCTGTCTGGGCAATGACAACCTCAAGGCCAGGTCTCTCTACTATGGATGCAGGATGCTGTCCAGCTTCGACATGCAGGGGAAGCCCTATCACCAGATGCCCAGGGTCTATCAAGTGATGTTCACAGACTTCACCCTTTTTGACAGGGAGGGCGGATATATGCAGACATTCACCATGCGGAACGGTGATGCTGAACTTGTCGACAACCTGCAGATAATCTTCATCCAGATGCCGCTGGTCAAGGTCGGAGAAAGAGAGCGGGAGTCAAAAAACTTTACAGAAATAGAAAAGTGGGTTATATTTTTAAAGTACATTACTGATAAGAGCAAGAGAGAGCTTTTGAACAGCATTATGGGCAGCAGCAAGGGTATTCGGGAGGCAGGAGAGATACTTATGACAATAAGCGATGACGAACGCGAATGGGCCATACAGGAGAGCCGCTATAAAGGAAAGGTTGACTATGAGGCCGGACTGCTTGCATCCCATGACAAGGGTGTGGAGGAAGGTAAGCTTGAAGACGCCCGAGGCATGAAAGCAGAAGGCATTCCAACCGAAACCATAGTAAAAATCACCGGGCTTACTGCTGAGCAGGTGGAAGCACTGTAATCAAAGCAAACTTATTATATGAAGCCTGTATCAGACGGTACAGGCTTTTTTATTCCCTAAATAATTTCAAACTTTTTTCTCAAAAATTGAAGCAAAATTGATTTTTTTTGAGTAGTAGAAAGTTAGAACGAAAAAGGATGACTTGACAAATCGTGAACTATAGTTTACACAATGAATATAAGATATTTCTAACAGAACAGTTCAAAAAATGGTTTAAAGCTTTGCGGGACTTAGCAGCAAAACCGATAATAGCAAGGCGCATTGAAAGACTTGCAGATGGTAATCCTGGAGATTCAAAATCGGTTGGTGATAACATCTTTGAGCTGAGATTTACAGTGGGACCTGGTTATAGGGTCTACTATACCTATCGGGAAAAGTATTTAATTATCTTGCTTACTGGTGGAGATAAATCAAGCCAAGAAGCTGATATTAAGCAGGCAAAGAAACTTGCCAAGGAGATAAAAGATGGTAATATTATCGAAATTTGACGCAGCAGAATACCTTGATAATGAAGAACTCCAGGCTGGATATCTGGCAGAAGTTGCAAAAGAGAATGATCCTGCTGAACTACTTAAAGCAATAGATACTATAGCACGAGCAAGAGGAATGGCTAAAACCGCAAGAGAAGCTGGAATTACCAGAGAGGGCTTGTATAAGGCGTTGTCCCCGCAGGGAAATCCAGCCTTTTCTACAGTATTCAAAGTGCTGAATGCAATTGGATATACTCTTGTTCCAATGCCGATGGATTGAATCATCAATACAACCAGTATGGATTTCAAGAAGCCAGTATCAGACGGTACAGGCTTTTTTATTTTTCCCCAACTAAAATTTTTCAAACTTTTTTCTCAAAAATTGAAGCAAAATTAAAATTTTTGCAGTATATAAGGCAGTCCAATGGATAAACGGAAAGCTTAATTCTGTTATGAACACATATGATGGTTTTGTTGTAGTTATTGAAGATAATAAAGGTAATTATGGAACATATATAGTAAAAGAAAAGAGGCTCTCAAAAGAGAACCTCTTTATGGCTGCCCGACAGCTTTCACCTTCGGGCCCTGAGAGTAACAACCCTCAA
This sequence comes from Spirochaetia bacterium, assembly GCA_017554185.1. Classification (GTDB taxonomy): domain Bacteria; phylum Spirochaetota; class Spirochaetia; order CADAEX01; family CADAEX01; genus CADAEX01. Next base: position 29,840 of record JAFZIU010000103.1, on the reverse strand, counting down.
GTTAAATAAAATATACTTCACGCAAAATGAAATGTCAACTTTTTTATTCCCTAAAAATTTTTCAACTTTTTTTCTCAAAAATTGAAGCAAAATGTGTTATAATGAGCAGCGATGAAGGGATACGGGAGGCAGGAGAGATTCTTATGACCATAAGTGATGATGAAAGAGAATGGGCAATACAGGAGATGAGATATAAAGCAGAAGTTGATAGAGAGGCCTTCCGCATTGCTGCTCATGACAAAGGATTAGAAGAAGGTGTTGAGATTGGTGAACAGCAAGGCCTTGAAACAGCAGCCCGTGGCATGAAGGCCGAAAACATCCCTGTCGAAACCATAGTAAAAATCACCGGGCTTACTGCTGAGCAGGTGGAAGCACTGTAATCAAAGCAAACTTATTACATGAAGCCTGTATCAGACGGTACAGGCTTTTTTATTCCCAAAGCAAATCCTTTTCCATAGCATCATATTCATCAACAAATAAGGTTTTCATTCGTCCACTACAGATAGTTTTAACTTCATAGTTTATATCAGGATATCCAACTCCAGCATAATTTACAAATTCAACTACTGCTTTGTGTATACATTGATCTTTATCACAATACCAAGAGATAGTATCTCCGACTTTAAACTTTGTTTTCATATTGTTTCCAAACCTATCTGCTTTAAATATTCATAAGTTGGGTCATAATAATCCGGCAGACGTGTTTCATCTTCATCAGAACCTTCTGGAACAACTATAATCATACCTCGTCTAGCACGAGTTAGCAAAACGCGATAAGCATTAAGTTGGTAGATTTTTCTTTCATTAGCCCTAATGTTCTTCCATTTACTACCAGTAAAGGAATAGTTTTTCCAACCAGAATTAGAGTATCTAAAATCCCCATCCCAAATAATACAAGACCAATCCAATTCAAGACCCTGAATATCGAACTCTGTTGCAACATCTTCAAGAAATAATGAAGAACGGATATCATTTTTATCATCCAAGAACCAATGAACAGTATCTGGTTTAAAACGAACATCTATTGCCAAAGGTTTAAGACGATAAGCTTGTGAAGACACTATCATTCCATACCGCTCGGAACCACGAGCTTTTTCACGCAACCATTTCTTTGCTGCATTTAAAGAACGTGTCAAAACTATTGGATAAACATTTTTTATTTCACCATATAACGATTGAGCTTGTTTAATATTTAAATCCAATAATTCATGAACAAATGTCGATAACTTTTCTGAGCGGAAAGAACGCATTGAAACAGATAAGTGAAGATACGGATTTTCTATCACATTAATATTTTTAGATATTAATTGTTTTACTTTTCCTTCTGCATATTCTTTTTCTGTTAATTGATTTGAAATATATACTTTCCAATGAGCGAATTTATTATTAAGAGCATTAATCCATTCTGCAATTCCAGCTTCACCAGTATTAATCTCTTGCCCTCCGCCGACAAGACAAATGATAACAGCCCAATCCGGTCTCTGATCCAAAGACCAAATGAGAAATTCAGGCTCGGAATATGGAAAATTTGAAATATGTTTTTTCCTCTTCAACCAACTAGACAATTGCTCTTGGGTCCATGCCCTTTGGGCCTCATCAAATATTGCAACATGCTCTACTTCTGCATAGCCATCATCTTTATATTTAGGAATTTTTGACTCATCAATTTCTATTATTCCATTCTGTATTGGATCTTTAATTTTTTCCAAAAAAGTATTTCTATAGTGATGCACAATCTGAATAAACGAATGAACATCCCGTCTAGCCTTTGTAATTGGATATTTCTTTTTATTCTTCTGTTCTTCTTTCCTCTTTTTATCTCTTGCTAAAGATTCTGTTAATACACTTACCAATGGATAATTTCCAGAAAGATAAACTGCAAGATCTCTTTTCCCTAATTCAGTTTTATCAAATTGTTCGATAGCAATCTGTAATCCAACTAAAGTTTTTCCGGCTCCAGGCACACCAGTAACAAAACAAATAGCTTTTTCTTTATTCGTTTTAGCCTTGGTAATAACATCAATAACAAATTTATTTGTTTTTATTAAATCTTCATCAGATGCTTCTTTCCGTGTTATTTCTTCAACAGAATGATTATTAAACAATGCACTTGCCGCTTGAATTATTGTTGGGGTTGGTGAATATCTACTATTAGCCCAAGACAAAAGATCTTCATTATCATTACTATTTGAATCTAATATCGTTCTAATAATTGAATACAGACTAGCATTGTTAGTACAAATAGGTTCAAAAACTTTATCATCATATCGACAGGGTGAATACTTATATGAACGTTCTTTTGCATCTGTTGCAATTAAAACTGGAATAATTATTTTATCATGACTTGCTTCATGAAAGTTCTTAAGATCCAAAGCATAGTCCCAAACTTGTTCCACATCACTTGTTAAAAAAGATTTTTCTCCAATTTTAAATTCTAGAACAAAAACAATCCCCGAGAACAATAAAACTACATCTATCCTTTTCCCTAACCTAGGAATAGAATATTCAAATATAATCCTCCCTACTGAAAAATGTTTTATAAGATCTTTCATTATTGGTATTTCTTCAAGCCATGCATCTTTTTGCTGAAGAACTAAATTGAAATTATTATTTGACGATAATATACCGAAAATTTCTTCATTAGATTGAGAAAGAAATCCAGAAAACGAATTTTCATAAAAGTATCGATCAATCATATCTTAATAATAGCGCATCCTTTGAAAAAAAACTATAAAAAAAATCGCAGGTTAGAGTCCTACCCCTGCTAAACATATTCACTCCAGACTTTGGCAACTTTTCAACCAAGAGTTTGGAGATTTTTCAACCAAGGGCTTGAAAAAAATTTATAGATACATTTTTTACTTAATTTCTTATAAAACAAATAATAATCTTCATTACGATGGGTTTAAATATACGCTTTCAGTATAGACTTTGGCGTATTTTCGATATAGAGATTGGCGAGTTTTTAATATAGACTTTGGCAAAATATACTTTTTGATTCGGCATATTTTCATTCTGTTTCCTCTGAAACAAATTTTGCAGGTTCTTCAGAAATACTGTACTCATGTAAAAAGGAATCAGCCTTTGCATTATAATAACAATGGCGCTCTGCAAAAGATAGATCTTTTGTCATTTCATAATTATGTTCTCTAATTATGTGAATATCATCGATTGTAAAATCTTTTGAAATATCAGTTATATTCATCGAACAACTCTAACTTTTTTTATTATAATCCATTTATCTATTTTTTACCACAAAAAAATCGCAGGCCCGCATCCTACCTCTGCTAAATTACCTAAGTTCAGACTTAATAAGAAACAAGATAGTTTTTTGTCATTTAAAATCTTATTTAACAGGAACCCAACCTTGGGGAGAGGTACTTGCTTCAAAAAGGCTTGCCCGTAATTCTTTTTCTTTGATTTTTATAGAGAAATCAGCATAGTTTTCAAGTTCTTTTGTTTTTCTGCCTAGTGGGAATAAAACTCCTATTCTAACAGGCAAACCTAATATCTTAATTGTCTGTATTGCAGGAATCATATCCGTATCACCTGACACAAGAATACCTGTGTCATATTTCCCCAAAATTCCCTCTGCAACAATTTTCAGTGCAATATTTACATCTGTCTGCTTTTCTTCATGAGAAATAAATGCACTTTTACATACTGGACATATTTTATCTTTGCGTTTGAATTTCCCAAGAATTGGAATAATATTCTCTGCTTTAAGGCGGGCAATATATTTTTGGTGTTTATAAATATTATCAACTGATTTGTGAGTTGCTAAGGCTGAAAAATAATAAATATCTGTTATATATTCTTTCTGAGGATTAATATATGTTTCACACAGCTTACGTAAGTTTAGCCACCTACAATCAGGGGCATATTCCTTTAAGCTATGATAGAGATTAAAGCCATCAATAAAAAAAGCAACTCTTGTAATAATTTACCTCCAAAGAAAAAAAAACCCCACCCTTTGGTGAGGCGGCAGCAGGCCTTTGCCTACTGGGATGATACTTAAAATATACCATAAAAAATGGATATGTCAACTAATAATTGACATGAAAAAAAGTAAAATTATATATTTTCCTTATGAAGACCATCCATGTTGTAGCCGCCATCATTATCCGCGACCACAAGCTGTTTGCCACCCAGCGGGGCTACGGTGAGTTCAAAGACGGCTGGGAATTCCCCGGGGGAAAGGTTGAGCCCGATGAAACTCCACAGGAAGCATTGAAGCGGGAGATCCAGGAAGAACTGGCCACAGAAATAGAAGTGGGCAGCCATATCGACACAATAGAATATGACTACCCTACTTTCCATCTTTCTATGGATTGCTATCTCTGTTCTGTGGTCTCCGGCAAACTGGAACTTTTAGAACACGAGAACGCTGCTTGGCTTACTAAAGATACACTTCGTACTGTGAACTGGCTCCCTGCTGATTTAAGCATACTTGATAAGGTGGAAAAACTGCTTTAGCCTTTATACTGTGCATCCCGCATTTCATTAAGTGAATCCTTAATAAGGATATCAAATTTCACCTTGTCAAACCGATCCAGTACCGCCAACATATCGGGCATAAGGCTGTCACGGCAGGCCTGGATAAGCTTGGGTGACATGCCATAGTAAGCCTCGGCAATGCCCCCTGTGATGCAGGCCAGGGTGTCGGCATCCCCGCCCAGGGATACTGCCAGCCGTATGGCATCCTCGTAATCCTTGCTGTCCAGGAAGGCCACAATTGCCTCGGGCACTGTACCCTGGCAGCTCTCGTCGAACCCATAGTCGGGCCGTATCTGGTCACATGTGCGGTCCAGATTGTAGCCGAACTCTTCCTTTATGTAATCCTTTATCTCCTGCTTGCTCTTGCCGTTCCTGGCCATGAATATGGCTGCGGCAGTTGCCTCGGCCCCGTCGATCCCGAAGGGGTGGTTATGTGTAATCTCAGCAGTCCAGCGGGCTGCCTTCCGGGTCATCTCCATTGTGTCATAGAGCCAGCCTGCCGCCGAAACCCGCATGGCAGAGCCGTTCCCGAAGCTGTAGTATGGCTCGGTCATATCAGAGAAAAGCCAGTGGTGGAACTGTCCGCCGTAGCCTGCAAACGGATACTTTGCTCCCCACTTCTTGAAGCTCTTGATAAGGGCCATCTTTACAGCCTTCTCGTCAGGATTCTTCCCTGCACCTAAAAGCACATCTGCCACTGCTATGGTCATGACCGAGTCGTCGGTGAACATGGAATCGTCGCTCAAAAGCGGGAAATCTGTTGTGTTGATGGGTTCAAATTCGTATGGCGAGCCTACTATGTCGCCTAAAATAGCTCCGTACATTTTTACTCCTTGTCTTTTTGTTTCACTATAAATATACTAAAAGAGGTGTAGCAAATAATGCTACAGGTGAAAAATAATGGAACAAAAGCTCAAAGTATCTACATTCCTCAAATTCTGGGCTCCTCTTGCCCTCATGCAGATAATAATGAACTTCGAGTTCCCTGCTGTGATCGCCTTTATATCCCGCCTTGGGAACGTGAAGGAGAACCTGGCCATATTCACTGTGGTCACCTCGCTGTCCCTGCTTCTGGAGGGAGCCATAATCCAGATGCTCTCTGCTGCCACTGCCCTGTCGGACTCGTGGAACAACTACCAGAAGCTCAAGAACTTCCTTCTGGTGGTGCTGGCCCTTCTTCTGGTCATCCATATCTTCTGCATCCTGCCGGGGCCCTTCAACTTCATAGGCACTGTACTCTTAAAGCTTGAGCCGGACTACATAGAGCCTGCCAGGATATCATTCCTGCTCATGATTCCATGGGTGCCCACCATAGGAGTGCGCCGCCTGTGGCAGGGCGTGCTTATCCGCAACGGACACACAGTACAGGTTTCGCTTATCACAGTGATCAGGATAATCGTCTCCATTGCAACGCTTGCCATAATGCTCTCCTGGCGCACCATACCGGGCTGCTACGTGGCATCCATCGCCCTGAGCATGGGTGTGACAGCCGGCGCAATATCGGCCTACCTCTTCGCCCGCCCTGTCCTTAAACAGCTGCGGAACAAGATAACGCCGGAGACCATGAGCTGGAAGGACCTTACCTTCTTCTACCTGCCCCTTGCCATGACATCCTTCGTGACCGAGGCAGACCGCCCTATAATAGCGGCGGGAATATCACGGGGACTGCTTCCCATCGAATCCCTGGCCGGCTGGAGCGAGGTTATCTCTATAATCGCGGTGTTCCGCTCCCTCTGCTACTCCACCCAGGAGGCTTCCATAGCCCTCTTCAGCACAAAGGAGAACAACCAGGTGATCCGAAAGGCTGTGTTCAGGATCTGTGCAGTTGTATGCGGAACCTGCCTCTTCTGCATCTTCGTTCCATCGGTGCGGGAGCATATCCTTATAAATATCTCGGGACTTACACCTGAGCTGGCATCGCTCTGCAAGGGGCCGCTCATGGTAATCTCGCTGACACTCTTCACCTTCCCTGTGGTGGCATGGCTGCGGGCAATAAACATAAGGAACAAGACCACAAGGAACATCGGATGGGCCGTCACACTGAACCTGATTGCCGTGACACTGGCCGTTATTGTGCTGGACAGGGGCTTCACAATGGTGGGCCTGATGGTGGGCGCAATCAGCTATATCTTCGCCATGACCGCAGAATCGGGCTACTTGACATTCAAGAGAATTAGTAGTAATAATTCTTATTAGTGAAAGCACAGAGATTTTCAAAACAGCGCGAACTTGTACTCAGGACTGTAAAGGCAAACCTTATCCACCCCACTGCCCTGGAAGTGTACGGAATGACCCGGGAGGTAGACCCTACAATAAGCATGGGAACTGTCTACCGGAACCTTAACCTTCTGGCCGAGCAGGGAAAGATACTGCGCATAAAGGTGCCCGGGGGAGCCGACCGCTACGACGGTATTATAGAGCCCCACAACCACGCTGTGTGCACCAAATGCGGAATGGTGATGGACTACAACTTCAACTTTGATGACCTGAACAGCCAGCTTGAGAAGAGCGGCTTCAAGTGCGAGGAGCTGAACATAACTGTGCGTGGAACATGTAAAAACTGCCTGACAAAGGCTTAATGATAAAATAATGGAGGAATAAGATGGCTAAATTTGTTTGCCCTGTTTGCGGCTATGTTTTCGAGGGAGCTGCTGCACCTGCAGTATGCCCTGTATGTAAGTATGCGGGACCGGACTGGAAGAAGGTCGAGGGCGAGATGAGCTGGGCAGCAGAGCATGTTGTCGGCATCGGAAAGAAGTTCGGACCGGATGTTCCGGCAGATGTTCAGGAAAAGATCATTGCAGGACTCAGATCCAACTTCGAGGGAGAGTGCTGCGAGGTAGGTATGTACCTGGCTATGGCACGTGTTGCCTTCCGGGAAGGATATCCAGAAGTCGGCATGTACTGGGAGAAGGCTGGACTTGAAGAGGCAGAGCATGCCGCTAAGTTTGCAGAGCTTCTGGGCGAAGTTGTGACCGACAGCACAAAGAAGAACCTGCAGGTGCGGGTTGATGCAGAGAACGGTGCAACAGCCGGAAAGACAGACCTGGCTACACTGGCTAAGAAATACAACCTGGATGCTATCCACGACACAGTTCACGAGATGGCACGGGACGAGGCTCGCCATGGAAAGGCTTTCAAGGGTCTTCTTGAGAGATATTTCAAATAATGACCTGATGTACAGGTGATAAAGCCAGGGCTATCCCCTGGCTTTTTTTTATGTTATTTTATAGGTATGAAAAAGACAGCAGACACACTTCCCATGTGGAACTTATCCAACATTTACAAAAGCTTTGACGACACCGCCTACCAGGGCGATATAAAAGACTATCTGGCACTGTGCCAAGAACTCAAGGCCCTGCTTTCCAAGGGCAGGAAAGAGGCCCTGGAGGAGGCGGTGCAGCTTCTGGGGCGCGCCATGGACCTTATGGAGAACCTATTCTCCTACGCCTATGCCGTATTCTCGGTGAACACCGCTGATGAGCGGGCTTTAAAAGAAGTGTCCCGGCTTGAGGAGGCGCACCAGAAGCTTTCTGAGTGCTTTGTCCTTTTCAACAGCCTTGTTAAAAAGCACAAGAAAGATATCCCTGCCCTGCTCAAGAAAAGCCCTATTTTATCAGAACGGGCCCAGTTCATAATGGACTCCCTCAAGGAGGCAGACCACCAGATGTCAGAGGGCGAGGAAGCCCTGGCACAGGAGATGAAGGCTGCCGGCGGCGATGCATGGGGAAGGCTTCAGGAGGCTGTATCATCTTCCCTTTCCGGCGATGGAAAGAGCATTACAGAGCTGCGGAACCTGGCCTTTGACAAGAGCCGCAGTGTGCGGAAAAAGGCTTACGAGGCAGAACTTGCCGCATGGAAAAGTATGGAGATTCCACTTGCCTACTCCCTTAACGGCGTAAAGAAGACTGCAGCCACCATGGACACCAGACGCAGCTGGAAGAGTGCCCTGGAGAAATCCCTGTTCCAGTCCAGGATGTCGGCCAAGACTCTGGATGCCATGATCTCTGTGATGGAGGAATCCCTTCCTGAGTTCCGCAAGTACCTGAATAAAAAAGCAGAACTGTTGGGCATCAAGAAACTGGCCTTCTACGACCTTTTTGCCCCTATCTCCCAGAAGGGTTTTACTCCCAAGGTGTGGAGCTTCGAAGAGGCAAGGGACTACATAATCCAGACCTTCGGAAGCTTCGCTCCCGACATGGGACTTTTCGCAAAGAACGCATTTGCCAACGGATGGATAGACTCCCCGCCACACGCAGGAAAGGTGGGAGGTGCCTACTGCACATCGTTCCCTATTGCAAAGGAAAGCAGGGTCATGTGCAACTTCAGCCCCACATTCTCGGGCGTATCCACCATTGCCCACGAGCTGGGGCATGCATATCACTTCCACCTCCTGCGGGAGGAGTGCGCATTTGCACGGGCCTACCCCATGACACTGGCCGAGACAGCCTCGATTTTCTCCGAGACCATGCTGTACAACACAACAATCAGCAAAGCAAAAGGCTTTGAGAAGAAGTACCTGACCGAGATGTTCCTGATGGAGGTTACCCAGGTTATTGTTGACATCCTGTGCCGCTTCTACTTCGAGAAGGCTGTGTTCGAGAAGCAGAAGGAAGGGCCGCTGTTTGCCGATGCCCTGTGCAGCATGATGACCGATGCCCAGAAGGCCACCTACGGCGATGCACTGGATCCCAAGCTGCTCCACCCCTACATTTGGGCGGTGAAGTGCCACTACTACAGCCCGGACCTTGGGTTCTACAACTATCCTTATGCATTCGGACAGCTTTTCTCCATAGGACTTTATGTGAAGTATCTTGAGGACAAGAAGAACTTCCCTGCCCTCTACAGGAAGGTGCTCATGGCCACCGGACGCACCGATATCAAGGGTGTTGCAAAGCTTGCAGGCATAGATGTTGAGAAAAAGGATTTCTTCCAGGAGAGTATGGAATTTATAACCAGGATGATCCGGATTTTTCTGCGCTGAACACTGAAGCTATCTGGTCTGCGTTCTTTGCATCAAGAATCTTCTTCCTGTTCTCTTCCTTGCTGAGCACTCCCGATACTGCCGAAAGCACCTGGAGATGCGGCGATGCCTCGTCCTTAGGGGAAGCTATGAGCACAAAGATCTGTGCCGGCAGTCCGTCCAGAGAATCGAACTCGATACCGCTCTTCTTTCTTCCTATTGCAATGGTAAGACGCTTGACCCCTTCGCTCTTGGCATGAGGAAATGCGATTCCATGCTCCATTCCGGTGCTCATCTTGGCCTCGCGCTGGATTATATCATCCAGGAGAACCTGTCTGTCAGTGATATTGGCTGAGGTTGATACCAGATCCACCAGTTCGAGGATTGCCTCATCCTTGTTGGATGCAGCAAGATTGCATATGATAAGGTCTTTGGAGATACGCCCCTTGAGGACTTCCACATCCACTTTCTTTTCCTCGGTTTCGGCCATATCCTTCTTTGCGGCCTCAACAGCACTTCCCTGGTTCTTGTTCTGCTTCTCGGTATCCATGAAGCGCAGCAGCACCTCGTACATTGAAGTCTTCAGGAACTGCTCGTTGCCCACTCTGGTGGAGATATCGATTGACTTGCCGTTCTGGGTTATGGTGAAGACCATCCTGTTCATGCGGGCATGATATATACCTTTGTCGCTGTCGATGGTGAGCACGAAGAAACCGTCCTTGCGCAGATCTTTGATAAGCATGTATTCAACCAGGTCGGCAATCTCCTCGGTCTTGAATTCCCAGTGGCAGGTTTTGGTCTCAAGGCTGTTCAGCTCCTTCTGGGTTCCCCTCTGGGACCCGGCAAGCACCATAGTAAGAGCCGGAGGTGACACAATTGTGGTGACCAGCGTCATAAGGATGACAACACCGAAAAGCTGTTCGGTAAGGACACCGGCAGTAAGACCGATGCCTGCTATGATAAGGGCAACCTCGCCACGCGGCACCATGCCGCATCCTATGCGGAGCGCACCGTGGATATTGAAGCCCAGATAGAGGGATGGCCAGCCGCATCCGATAAGCTTTCCAATGATACAGGCAATGGTATAGATTGTCCCGAAGATAAGGACGTGACTGTCAAGAAGCTTGCCCACATTAACCATCATACCCATGACACAGAAGAAAAGAGGCACCATGAAGGCGGTTATTCCTTCCAGGCGGTCATGGATTATAGGAGCAATGTCGGTGCTGGAAAGGGAAAGACCTGTTATGTAGGCACCGATGATCATGGCAAGGCCCTGTTTCTCGAAAAGTCCTGCAAACAGGAGGGCAATGCCGAATGCGAATATGGAGAAATCGTAGGAGCTGCGGAACATCTTTAGAAGCGCAGCTATACGCTTTGAGCACAGAAGCGCGATTGCAGAGAATCCCAGCCATATACCGAAGGCGCGGAAGGCAATGTTCATTATGACAGAGGCATTCATGCCGTGGCCGCCGTTCTGCTGCATAGCAGCCACAATACCCATGACCACAGCCAGGAGCACGATACCAAGGACATCGTCGAATACAGCTGCTGCCAGTGTGGTGACACCCTCGGGGGAATCCATCTTCTTCTTGTCCGACAGGATGCGGGCTGTTATTCCTACCGATGTTGCTGTGGACATTATGCCGAAGAAAAGGCAGGGTGCATCCCAGAAATGGGTTTTCAGGACTATCATGCAGGTGCCGGCGCCGAAGATGAAGGAGAATACTACACCGGAAAGACCGATTATTCCGCCCCGCAGCGAATAGCGGAGGAACAGCCCCAGGTCGGTCTCGAGACCCGAGTTGAACAAAAGCACAATGGAAGCGACCATGGCAAAGCCATAGAGCTGCGGAGTAACAGCCAGGGATTCAGAGAATACAGGGAAAAGGCCATGGGGAAAGCCGGGCAGCGGGATTGCGCCCAGGGCATAAGGCCCTATTACAACACCCGATAAAAGCTCGCCTATTACAGACGGTATGCCAATCTTCTCGGTGAGGCTTCCGAATATCTTGACTGCGAAAATAATTACGCTTATCTGAAAAATAAGCGTGGTCATCAGACCGGTGATATCTCCTTCCATTTCTTAAGCTCCGCCTGAATGGTATCTCTTTTTATTAAACTTTACAACTCAATTTTCACATGTTATAATTTAACCGATGAGGAAATTATTTCCCATTTTTCTTATGATCTTCATCTCGGTCTCCAGCTTGTCTGCACAAGGGATAAGCCGCATGACCTATTTTGCCAATCTTTTCGGACTTTCCTTTGACACCAGTCAGGAGATCCCCCAGAGAGAGCTCTCCATCATCTACTTTATACTGGACAACATCGAGGAATACCACATCCACTGCATGAGGGGCGAGGAGCAGAACCAGGTGTTCATCCATACCGACGGCACAGTGGTGGTGGTTGACAAGCATGGCAATCCGGTGACCAACTACAACCGGGGAACCATAAGGATAGCGCGGAAGAACGACCCCATAGGCCATTTTATCCTGGACACCCAGCCATGGCTTAACTTCGGCGTGGACTCAAACGACCCAACCACCATAGAGGAGCGTCTTGAGGCTTATCTAAAGGATATGCAGAACGCCATATTCGTGTTCCTGTTCCACCGGAGGAACGACCCTATAAAGCAGATAAACTATAAAGACCTGGACCAGGTGGATAAAGAGGTGTGCCACTTTTTCTATCAGATGCTTTTCAATAAATCATACAAGATACAGCTGACCGACGAGAATATAGCCAAGATGCATAAAAGCCCCAATCTGTGGGCCAAGTACAGCCATCAGATATTCAATCTTTTCTTCTAGGGACAAAAAAAACCCGCACCGGATAAGTGCGGGCTGTTGAAAAGGCATCTCCTACTGGAATCGAACCAGTGTTGACGGGATGAAAACCCGTTGTCCTAACCCCTAGACGAAGGAGACGCGTCTTGAGCTGCAATGGATTCGAACCATTGACCCACGCCTTAAAAGGGCGTTGCTCTACCAGCTGAGCTAGCAGCCCAAAACAATAAATGCAACGACAAAAATCTATCAAGAATGAGCGATAATGTCAATAATACATTTATTTAATATGCCGGAGGCGGAACTCGAATCCGCAAGGCTTTTAAGGGCCGGGGGATTTTAAGTCCCCTGTGTCTACCAATTTCACCACTCCGGCGGGTCTTTTCATTTTACTTGAGGGGCGCATAACAGTCAAGCAGTTTACAAAAGAGCTTGAATGGAATAAATTTTCAATATGAGCATGACAGAAGAAGTTGCTGCCCAGGTGCACCTGTACCCAGGCATTGCAGATACACATACACACCTTATTCTCTGGCAGACCAAGGAGATGGACTGGAAGACACTGTTCCAGACCTGTGTCGAGGGCGGTCTTGAGCTTGCCCTTGACGTGGGGACCAACACCGATACTTTCGAAGAGCGGCTTGGGATGGTGAACCAGTTCAAGGAGCTGTACATAACAGACGGCCTTTCGGTGAGCAAGTCGGAGCTGGAGCCGGCTGACCTAAAGAGGCGGCTGGATGAGCTTGAGAAGCAGGTGGCTGCAAACCGGAATGGAGGCAAGCTGGTGGCTGTTGGCGAGATCGGCCTTGACAACCACTTCGGGTACGGCGGTGTGCAGGCCCAGAAGGAGCTGTTTGCAGCCCAGCTGGATATTGCAAAGCAGTTTGACCTGCCTGTGATAATACACACCCGGGAGGCAGACCCCGACACTTACAGCATGCTCGCCGGTGCAAAGCTGGGAAAAGGCGGCATAATACACTGCTTCTCAAGCGACTGGGAATGGGCAAGAAAGTACCTGGACCTGGGGTTCTATATCTCCTTCTCAGGCAATGTAACCTACAAGAAGTCAGAATGCATTCAGAAAGCTGCAGCCAAGGTGCCGGCTGGCCGCATACTGGCCGAGACCGACGCTCCGTTCCTTACACCCCAGAAGGTGCGGAAGTACCCTAACTGGAGCGGCTTTGTAGGCTATACATACGACTGCATCGCGGCCCTGCGCGGCACCTTGCCGGAGGAGCTGGCGGTACAGGTGTGCCGTAATTTCAAGACCTTGATGGGGCTTCCGCTGTGATAAAGCATATTCTTATGGACGTGGACCACACCCTGTACCCCCGCTCCTCCGGGGTCGAGGGTGCTATGGTGGCGCGTATAAACAAGTTCGTGGGCGCCTACCTGGGGGTAACCGCCGAGGAGGCCGCCCGCATGCGTGCAGAGCGCCCCGCCGGGGTCTACGCCAGCACCCTCGACTGGCTGCAGCGCAAGTACGGCTTCACCGATATCTACGGCTATTTCAGGGCTATACATCCCACTGAATTCTGGAATCATTTTCCCAAGAACTCAGAGCTGATCACCATGCTGGACCAGCTTAAGGTCCCCTGCTCCATATACACAAACTCCTGGGCAAACCATGCCCTGAACGTGATGGACTACCTTGAGATAACTCCTTTCTTTAAAAAGATTTACGACCTGCCCTTCTGCCACTTCATAGGAAAGCCCGATCCCCGGTCCTTCCGCTATGTGCTGGATGACCTCAAGCTGGAACCTGCAGAAGTGCTTTTAGTGGACGATGCTCCCGAGACTATAACCACATACACAAAAATAGGGGGCAAAGGAGTCCTGGTGGATGAGAACCTCAAACCACGGCAGAACTTCCCTGCCCCCATCATCAAAGAAATAACCCAGCTTACTCAGTTTACCGAGCTTTTCTGATCATCACATATTCCGTGTAACTACAATATTCACATCTGTGCCCAGGATGTTGGCAGCCACCACATCGCCTGCTGTGACCGGAGACTTGAGGTCCAGGCTGTTGATCACATCCATGCACTTGAACTTAAGCTTCTCCGGAATAGGCTTGTCTGTCTTTACAGGACATACCGGGTGAACACCGCCCTCTATCCGTGCTGTGGAGCAGATCATGCGTCTGGGGTCTGTCACCTCGTTCTTTCCATAGACCTCGCCCCTCTTGCAGGTGTTGCCTGTAACATTGATGTTGTCACCGCATACTGTGACTGTAAGTCTGCAGCCCATCGGACAGGAGACACATACTAATTTCTTTTCATAACAGCATTCCATATTATTTCTCCTCCTCCGGCTCTACAGTGATTCCGATTTCCTTGCCTTCCATTCCCTTGAAGATAGAGGATGGAACTGTAAGCTTTATCATCTCGCCCGGGGTCAGGAACGGCTTCTTGTACCGGCCCAGCTCCTTGCCCTCTTCTGTGATAACCAGCCAGCACTTGCCGAACACCCGGTCCACACGCATAAGGATGTCGAACTTCTCGTCCAGGTTCTCTGGTCTGAACATGTGAGGCACTGCATAGGAAAGGCCGCCTGTAACCTTGAATGTGTTAGGCTTTGAGTTCTTGGTTATCTCGCCCTTGATATATTTTGCAGCATTCCTTCCGGCCTTGCGGCTCTCTTCTGTAACAAAGTCCACCAGGTCGTGAACATGCACTACGTTTCCGCAGGCGAACACACCTTCCATAGAAGTCTCCATGGATTCGGTTACAACTGGGCCCGATGTCTTCCGGTCGATCTTTATTCCAACCTGACGTGAAAGCTCGTTCTCAGGGATAAGTCCTACAGAAAGGAGCACTGTGTCGCACTCGTACTCTTTCTCGGTGCCCGGAATCACAGCCTTGGTCTTCTTGTCGCACTCTGCAACTACAACCTTCTCCACTCTTTCCTTGCCGTAGATTCCTACGATGTTGTGGCTGTACCACATAGGGATGTTGTAGTGGTCAAGGCACTGGACTACGTTTCTGGTAAGTCCCTTGGGGAAGGAGCTTCTTGCAACTACTGCGATGACCTGACCGCCCTCAAGCACGATACGGCGTGCCATGATCATTCCGATGTCTCCGGAACCCAGGATGATGACCTTCTTACCGACCATCTGCCCTTCGATATTTATGTACCGCTGTGCAGCACCTGCTGTGAATACGCCTGACGGTCTGTCGCCTGCGATTCCGATGCCACTTCTGGTCCGCTCACGGCAGCCCATGGCAAGGACTATAGCCTTAGCCTTGAGCTCGAAGATACCCTGCTTGCTGTTCATTACAGTCAGGGTCTTGTCCTGAGCTATATCCAGTACGATTGTATCAAGGAAGTACTTGATCTCTGTATCCTTGGTCATATTGATGAAGCGCTGTGCATACTCAGGACCGGTAAGCTCCTCCTTGAACACATGGAGGCCAAATCCGTTGTGGATGCACTGCTGAAGGATTCCGCCCGGCTCAACATCCCGCTCTACAATTGCAATGCTCTTGATTCCGTTGTTATATGCTTCCAGGGCAGCTGCCATTCCGGCAGGACCGCCGCCTACTACTACTAAATCAAAATTCATCTCCACCCTCCTACTTTGTCTTTCCTGTAAGGATGTAAGATCCTTTCTTGTCCAGCACAATATCCTTCCATTCGCAGCCAAGCTCTCTGGCCAGGATCTCGTGCACCTTAGGTCCGCAGAAGCCTCCCTGGCACCGACCCATTCCAGGACGGCAGCGCCGCTTTATTGCATCCAGTGTGACTGCCGGGATCGGGCGGTGGATCTCATCCACAATCTCGCCCTCGGTTATCCGCTCGCAGCGGCAGATGATCCGGCCGTAGCGCGGGTCTTTCTTTACCAGTGCTGCCTGCTCTGCAGGAGAAAGTTCCATGAAGATTGTCCGCTTTACGATCGGGTTGAAGTCTTTCTTAGCTTCCAGCCTGATGCCGCAGTTCTTTACAATGTCCACCACATAGAGGGCGATTGCAGGGGCTGCGGAAAGGCCTGGCGACTTGATTCCAGCTACATCTATGAACTTAGGAGCATCCTTCACCTCGCGGATTATGAAGTCGCCTGTGGAAGGCTCAGCTCTCATTCCTGCGAAGTTTCTTATGCAGTTTCTGGTGGTGATGGTGGGAACCAGCTTGGAGCAGCCCTGGCGTACTCTGCCAAGTGCCTCATCGGTTGTTCCTGTGTCGTCCCTGTCCTGGTCCACATCGGAAGTAGGCCCAAGGATTACGTTACCGTGAACAGAGCGGGCAACCAGTATACCTTTTCCATTCTTGTCAGGGCATGGGAAGAGGACAGACTGGATCTTGTCGTTCTCGCTCTTGTCCAGGAGGAAGTACTGGCCGATCTTCGGTGTGATTGAGAAGTCAGGTGCAGCCACCATATTGTGGATGATGTCTGAGTATACGCCTGCTGCGTTGATCACACATCCTGCCTCAATGTCGCCTGCATCGCTGTGGATTATATAGCCGCCGGCAGTCTTCTCTATGGAGTCAACTTTATAGTTCAGCTTATAGTCTGCGCCGTTCATCACAGCGTTCTCCATAAGGGCTGTAGTAAGGAGCATCGGGTCTACAACACCGGCTGTAGGAGCATAGAGGGCAGCCTTTGCATCTGGGCTTGCCGCAGGCTCCTTCTCGAGAAGCTTCTTGACATCAACAATCTCAAGGCCTGGGATGCCGTTCTTCTTTCCCCGCTCCAGGAGCACCTTGAGAGTCTCCACCTGCTCGTCGGTGAAGGCAACAACAAAAGAGCCGCACCGGTTGAACGGCACAGAAAGCTCCTTGCAGAGCTTGTCAAACATCGGGTTACCTTCGCTGTTAAGCTTGGCCATAAGTGTACCCGGCTCTGGATCGTATCCAGCATGTACTATAGATGAATTGGCTTTGGATGTTCCTGCGCAGACATCGTTTCCCTTGTCAACCACAATAAGCTTGAGCTGATACCGGGAAAGCTCTCTGGCAATCGCAGCACCAACAACACCAGCACCTATGATTGCAATATCGTACATAGTTCCCCCATTAATATTTCTAGTATAATGATTATATGCTCTTTACAAAAAAAATTCCATAGGTGTATCATCAATACGGATGAACTTTACCATCTTTGTGCTTACCCTTATCTCAGGCATCCTGAACGCCACCTGGAACTTCTTCTCCAAAAAGAAGTCCGGGGATTATTCGGTGATGGTCACAGGACTGCTGATATCCCATCTGACAATACTTCCTGTCACTCTGGTCCTGATAATGATCCACGGTCTGGATCCCCACGCAATTCCAGTAATACTGGCATCAGGCTTCTTTGCCGGGCTCAACACCCTGCTCCTTGTCTTCATGTACGAAGGTTCGGACATCTCCATGGCCTATCCTGTAACACGGGGGACGGGGGTCATGTTCATTGCAATCTTAAGCTCAATTTTTCTGGGCGAGCAGATATCACACCTGGCAATAGTGGGCATCATGCTGGTGCTCCTGGGGGTATTCCTCTTTGCACTCACCCGCGGAAGAAGGTTTTCTGATATCTGGGAGAGCATAAAGAAGCAGAAAATCGCATTCTTCACCGGATTATCCATGGTGGGCTACAACCTG
Source organism: Spirochaetia bacterium (assembly GCA_017554185.1). GTDB lineage: Bacteria > Spirochaetota > Spirochaetia > CADAEX01 > CADAEX01 > CADAEX01. Next base: position 12,008 of record JAFZIU010000103.1, on the reverse strand, counting down.
GTGGACAGAGTGGCAGTGCAGACCATCAATCCCCTCTTCCTCTACAATTTACGTGGAGTTGTGGCCATGAGCCTTGCCATAGGCTTCCTTATGTTCCAGCGCGGCTATACCTTCAGCCATATGCGCACCACCTTCAGGCACGAATGGAAATACTCCTGCATAATCGGCTACGGAGGCTTCATCGGCTATGCTATTATCCTTTTGATCTACTATCTGTTTGCAGAGGCAAAGGCCAGCTACGTGACCCCTATCCGGGAGACATCAATAGTCATCGGTGCCATCCTGGGCTTCATCTTCCTCAAGGAGAAAGCCACCCCGAACAAGATAGCGGGAATTCTCTCCATTGTACTTGGTGTGATTCTTATCAAAGTCGGATGATTGATATATAATTTCAATTAAGGAGATAAAAATGAAGATCTTCTTTTCTGCAGAATATGAAGAAAATGCATTGAAACCTCTATATGAACTGGGCGAAGTGGATAAACAGGGCTGGGCCCTTGGACTGCCCAAGTTCAGCGAAGAGGAGCTGGTGGCCAAGACCAGGGATGCGGATATCATAATAACCAGTTATGACGACATCACAAGAAAAGTCATTGAAAGTGCTCCGAATCTGCGCCTGATAGCCTGTACAAGAGCGACACCTGTCAATGTTGACATGCAGGCTGCAAAAGAAAGAAATATTCCTGTGCTTTATACTCCCGGAAGAAATTCCGACTGCACAGCAGAGATGACAATAGGCCTTATGCTGTCGGTTGCCCGCAATATACCTCAGGCATACAGGGCCCTCAAGGAAGGGAAATATACTGCCGACCCCGGATTCCACAAGGAAACACACGCGGGACTTAAGAAAGATGTGATCTGGGATATGACTATGGATTCCCCCTATATGATATTCAAGGGAACACAGCTTAAAGGCAAGACCCTGGGCATACTGGGATATGGCAGCATAGGCCGCCGTGTAGGTAAGATTGCCCGGGCAATCGGTATGGAACTGCTTATCTACGACCCTTATGTAGGCGAAATCGATGTGGAGGAGTTCGGAATCAGGAAGGCAGAAAGCGTTGCAGATCTGATGCGGGAATCGGATTTTGTCACATGCCATCTGAAGGTCACCCCCGAGACCACAGGCATTGTCAGTCGAGAGATGATTGCTCTGATGAAGCCTACCGCATATTTCATCAATGCTTCCAGAGGTGCCATCTTGGATGAAGAAGCGCTGATAGACGCCCTGCGTGAGAAGAGAATACGCGGTGCAGCATTTGATGTATATGCCAGCGAACCGATACGCAACAACCATCCCTATATAACAGAGCTGGACAATGTTGTCATAACTCCGCACATAGCAGGAGCCACCGATGATGTCCTGGCAAACCATACAAAGATGATTGTGGCCGATATTAAGCGATTCCTGAATGGGGAGCATATGCTGTACCAGTACCGGTATTAAGGAGGACTTATTCAATGGACAAGGAAAAAGCTAAGGCAGCACAGCAGGAAGTCTATAAAACCGCATTGGACATGTACCACAGCGGAATGGTTTCAGGCACCTGGGGCAATATTTCGGCAAGAATAAATGAAGAATATATGGCAATAACTCCGTCAGGAATGAACTATGAGAGGCTCAGTCCAGACCAGATGGTCATTGTAAACATTGACAGCTTGTCTTACGAAGGACCTCTTAAGCCATCTATCGAGGCAATTGTCCATGCAGAAATCTACAAAAACCGGCCCGATGTCAACGGAATTGTCCATACCCATTCAACATATGCCCTTACAGTGGCAACTGCCCGTAAAGAGATTCCACCTGTCTGCGAGGATCAGGTGCAGATCCTGGGCGGCTCTATTAGAGTTGCCGACTATACCATGCCGGGGACAAAGGAGATGGCCGATGCCTGTATAAAGGCTCTGGATGGCAGGCAGGGAGCCCTTATTGCCAACCATGGTGCCATCAGCTGCGATGTAACGCTGGCCAAGGCTTTTGTCGCCTCCCAGATTATTGAGAAAACAGCTATGGTCTATATCAATTCTATGGCTATCGGCGGACCGGTGGAAATCCCTCAGAAGGATATAGATTTCTTTTCAGATTTCTTCCGTAATAAGTACGGACAAAAATCATAACATAGTCCGAACAAAACAATAATTTTCTCCTACCCCCTCCCCAAAACACCATTTTATAATGAAAGAAAATCGAGGATAAAAAGGAGAAACTATGAAAAAACTACTTCTAACATGTTTAATGTTGTTCGTAGCACTTGGTCTCTTCGCTGGCGCTAAAGGCGAGAAAGCTTCTGGCGGCGCAGCAGCCGGACCAAAGAGCGACGCACCAACCATTGCAGACATGAAAGGAATACCTGCAGGAAAATACCAAGGACAGTATGAACTTGCAGAGTATGAGAAACTGAGCGGAAAGAAGCTTGAGTTCAAGCAGAACCCAATCTTTGACAATGCTGGTCTTCCTCCTGTTGCAGAAAGACTTCCTAAGGATGTTATGGTTCTTCCTCCATACAATGAAATCGGAAAATATGGCGGAACATACAGAGCTATGTCCAGAGGACCTGAGTCTGGAACATCAGAAGTTCTTTCCATACGTCATGTAAACCTGGTAAGAATGACAGATGACCTTAAGGCTATTGTTCCAGATGTTGCAAAAGATTATGAATGGAACAGCGACTTCACAGAGCTTACATTCCATCTGAGAGAAGGACACAAGTGGTCTGACGGTGAGCCTTTCACAACAGAAGATATCCGCTTCTGGTGGGAAGACATCAAACTCAACAAAGAGCTTACCGGTAAAGTAAACAGCCTGTTCAGATTCGGCGGAGAGCCTATGAAGGTTACAGTTGTAGACAAATACACTGTTAAGTTCGGATTCAACGTACCAGCTCCTGGATTCCTGCTCATGCTTGCAAGCTACTACTGCCAGCCATACCAGCCTAAGCACGTTCTCATGAAGTACCATAAGAAGTACAACCCAGATGCAGACAAACTGGCTGCTTCCTTAGGATTCGATAACTGGGTAATGCTTTTCGGCGTTTATTATAACGACTGGAAGGACTGTGTTCATTGCCTGTCCGGCAAGCTCCCTGTTTCTGTACCGACCCTGGAATCCCATGTTCTGGTTGAGGAGACAACAGAACACAGACTGTTCAAAGCAAACCCATTCTATCATATTGTAGATACAGCAGGAAACCAGCTTCCATACACCAATGAGATTGATGAGGTATTCCACGAGGATCAGGAAATCATGACCCTTAAGGTATTGAACGGCGAAGTGGACCGCAAGAACCAGGGTATGAGCCTGCAGCAGTATACAGCTCTTAAAGAGAATGAATCAAAGGGACTGTATAAGGTTAAGCTTGTCCAGAACGGTTTGACATCTGCAAAAACATTTGCTCTCAACCCAACCCACAAGGATCCTGTCCTCAGAGAGCTCTTCAATAACATCAAGTTCAAACAGGCATTGTCACTGGCTCTGAACAGAGATGAGATCAACGAGATTGTTTACCTTGGAATCGGTACTCCAGCACAGTACACACCAGGTAACCCATTGACCTGTTCCTTCATCACACCAGAGATGACCAAATATATGGCAGAGTACAATCCAGAGAAGTCAAAAGCACTCCTTGATGAAATCGGTCTTAAAGTCGGCAAAGACGGATTCCGCCTGCGCCCAGATGGCAAGCCGCTGGTAATCTATGCTACATTCACAACTCAGGGCTCACCTGCAATTATGGTTGAGATGCTTAAAGAGTATTGGGATGCTATCGGTGTAAGAACAGAGATCAAGGAAGTAAATACTGACCTGTATAAGCAGCTTCTGGCTAACAATGACCATGACATCGGTATCTTCTCTCCTACAACAACTGAGATTCCAAGCTTCTACAACAGAGAATATTCTCCATTCATTCCTGAGTTCGGTGACTCTTTCGGCTGTGGAGTTGAATGGCTGAACTGGTACAATACCAATGGTAAGGAAGGCATGGAGCCACCTAAAGATGTCAAGACACTCTTTGATAAGTATGAGAAGTTCCTGACAACTGAATTCGGAACTCCAGAATATTACAAACTGGCTGGAGAGATGTCAGAAATTGTAGTCAAGAACCTGTTCCTGATCGGTACAGTTTATGACCTCAAGGGACCAATAGTAGTTGGATCCAGACTTAAGAACGCAATCGATCCTGCAATGAAGGGATACACATACTACTACGAATATTCAATTAAACCATGTCAGTGGTACCTTGAACAGTAATTATCTTCCGCTGCACTGCCCACCGGCAGTGCAGCTTTTTTAATGGAGATATTGATGGTAAATTTCATTCTTAAAAAACTTTTATCGACATTAATCACAATATTCTTTGTTTCAATAGTTGTATTTATAATAATAGAGTTACCTCCAGGAGACTTTACAGACAGTTTTGCGGCAGGACGGTCAGACCAGGGCGAAGTGGTCTCTAAGGCTGAAATCGAGAATATGAGAGCACTATATGGATTGGACCGGCCGGTACATGAACGATATTTCAAATGGATATGGGGCATAGTAAGCCGCGGAGACTTTGGAATATCTTTCAGGTATAAAAGCCCGGTTCTGTTTGTAATCGGTGAAAGAATATCCTTTACAACTTATCTGGCTCTCCTGACCATGCTTTTTACATATCTGATCGCCATACCTATAGGAATTTATTCTGCCATGCGGCAGTATACTTTAGGCGATTATTTCTTTACATTTGCCGGATATCTGGGGCTCTCTATTCCATCTTTCCTTCTGGCATTGCTGCTACTCTACTTCAGCACAAAATATACCCATACTACTGTAGGCGGCCTTTTCTCGCCTGAATTCAAGAATGCGGCATGGAGCATGGCAAAGGTAGTGGACATGCTTAAGCATATCTGGGTTGCCGCTGTAGTTCTGGCTGTGGCAGGAACTGCAAAGGTAATCAGAACCTTGCGTGCCACACTGCTGGACGAGAAAAGCAAGCTGTATGTGACAGCCGCCAAAGCCAGAGGTGTATCGGGGAATGCACTGATTATGAAATACCCGGTCAGAGCTGCAATGAACCCCATTGCCAGTACCCTTGGCTGGGAACTTTCCTATGTAATTTCCGGTTCCCCTATTGTAGCAGTTGTACTCTCTATCCCAGACATGGGACCGCTATATCTTACCGCTCTTTTAAGCCAGGATATGTACCTTGCAGGAACGCTGCTTATCTTTATGAGCTTGATGACCATTATCGGAACATTTATTTCTGATATCCTTCTTGCCATCTTGGATCCAAGAATCAGACTGGGGATAAAGATATGAAGATACAAGACGATAATTCAAAAATTAAATATTATACCGCGTCCCAATGGCAGCTCATATGGTGGAGATTCCGCAAGCACAGGCTTTCAATCGTCGGAATAACAATTCTTTCTATATTCCTTATATTTGCACTGTTCCCTGAATTTTTTGCACCCTATGGCCCGACACAGAGAAATGGTGAAAATGTATTCTGCCCTCCTTCAAAAATAGTTTTCAAAAACGCAGATGGAAAATTCTCTCCTGTTCCGCATGTCTATGGTTTCAAGCGGGAAAGAAACAAAGAGACCCTTAAGATGGAGTATGTGGTTGATGAGACCAATATCCAGTCCCTTAAATTTTTTGTAAAGGGGGAAAAGTATAAGCTTTTCGGAATCCTGCCAGGTTCCATCCATATCTATGGTGTGGAAAATGGATTTGTCCACCTGTGGGGAACTGATAATATGGCCAGGGATGTTTTCTCCCGTACTATATTTGCCACCAGAAGCTCGCTCTCCATCGGTGTCCTGGGTCTTTTCATCGCATTTGTAATTGGACTTGTCATAGGTGGTGTTTCGGGCTATTTCGGAGGCTGGGTAGATAACTTCATCCAGCGTCTGACCGAATTCATACGTTCTATTCCTACCTATCCGCTGTGGATGGGTGTTGCGGCCGCCATGCCCAAGGAATGGAGCCCTAAGACAGTCTACTTCATGATGACCATAATCCTGGGCTTTATCGGCTGGACAACCCTGGCCCGCCGTATCAGAAGCCAGATCATAGCCATCAGGGAAGCAGATTTCATCGTAGCTGCGAAGCTGTGCGGAGCAAGCGATATGCGCATCATATTCAAGCATATGATACCTACATTCATAAGCTATATCATAGTTGACCTGACCATATCGTTCCCTAACATGATATTGAGCGAGACCTCCTTAAGCTTCCTGGGCCTTGGCCTCCGGCCACCGGTGACCAGCTGGGGAGTACTGCTTAAAGCGGCACAGAATATAGATACTATAATGAGCAGCCCATGGATGCTCATTCCTTCCATCTTCGTAATACTTGCAGTTCTCTCATTCAGCTTTGTAGGCGACGGACTCAGAGATGCTGCCGACCCATATTCAGAAAAATCTTGAGGTATGCCATGGATAAAAAAACACTGCTTGAAGTAAAAGATTTATCAGTATATTTCAACCTGCGGGAAGGTGTATTGAAAGCTGTCGACGGAGTAAGCTTCAATGTTGATAAAAACTCAACTGTAGGAATAGTTGGTGAAAGCGGTTCCGGAAAAAGTGTGACAGCACAGGCCTTCATGAGGATTCTGCCTGATACAGCAGAGATAAAGACTGGCGAAATCAATTACTATAAGGATCCGGACAATCCTATAAAAATTCATGCACTTCCCGATAAAAGCCCTATTCTGAGCAATATCAGAGGCAAAGAGATAAGCATGATATTCCAGGAGCCTATGAGTGCATTCTCACCTCTACACACCATAGGACATCAGATGATCGAATGCCTTATGCTCCATACACCCATGACTAAACAGGAGGCACGTGAGCGGTCCATAGAGATGCTGGCAAAGGTTGGAATCTCCAACCCTGACAAACGTGTAGACCAGTATTCCTTTGAGCTTTCCGGCGGAATGCGGCAGAGAGCCATGATTGCCATTGCTCTTTCCACCAACCCTTCCATAGTTATTGCGGACGAGCCGACAACATCACTCGATGTAACAATCCAGGCCCAGATTCTTAAGCTTATGAAAGATATGCAGCAGGAATTCAACATGAGCATAATCTTCATAACCCATAACCTGGGAGTAATAGCCCAGATGGCAGATACTATACAGATTATGTACCTGGGTAAGATAATGGAGTCGGGAACAGCAGAGGAAATCTTCTATGAACCCCGCCATCCTTACACCATCAACCTTCTTAAGGCAATCCCTAAAATCGGAAGCAATACGGGTGGAAAGCTGGAAGCTATTCCGGGGCAGATTCCTGGACCGTTCGATATCCAGAAAGGCTGCAAATTCTGCACCAGATGTCCATCGGCCATAAAAGGACTGTGCGACCAGAGGTCACCGGAGATCAAGAAGTATTCAGAAACACATAGTGTATTCTGCTGGAAATGCCTTGAACAGGAGAAATAGGATATGGAAGATAATATTCTTGTCGTAAAAAACTTAAGCAAAGAATTTCCTATATACAAAGGTTTTCTCAGAAGAAGCAATATGTCTGTAAAGGCTGTCAACAATGTCTCTTTCGAAATCCGCCGTGGCGAGACATTAGGGCTTGTAGGAGAAAGCGGTTCCGGCAAAACAACATTAGGAAGATTGGTTTTGCGGGCAATGGAGCCTACAGCCGGAGAGATTGTCTATAACTTTGCTGATGAGAAGAGTGTGGACATTCTTAAACTTAAGAAAAAGCAGCTTTATAAAATCAGATCAAAGATACAGATGGTGTTCCAGGATCCATATTCTTCCCTGAACCCACGTATGACAGTCCGAGATATAATAGCAGAGACCCTTGTGGCAAACAAGACCATGAGCAGGAGCGAGATAGACAACCGTGTCCGTGAGATAGCAGACCTGTGCAAGCTGAACCTGGAGCACTTAAGACGGTTCCCTCATGCATTCTCCGGAGGACAGCGGCAGCGTATAGGTATTGCCAGGGCGCTGGCAGTAAACCCTGAATTTGTAGTATGTGACGAGTCTGTATCTGCTCTTGATGTTTCTGTACAGGCCGAAATCATCAACCTGTTCAAAGAGCTTCAGGTGATCAAGGATATCACATACCTTTTCATTGCCCATGACTTAAGTATTGTAGAGCATATAAGCGACCGTATCATTGTCATGTATCTGGGGCAGATTGTGGAAGAGGCAGACAAGAAGACATTGTTCGAAAATCCTATGCACCCTTACACAGAGGCATTGATGTCTGCAATTCCGGAGCCTGATCCGCTGCGCAAGATGGCACCTATCTTCCTGGAGGGCGAGATTCCTAACCCGATCAATCCTCCAACCGGCTGTTATTTCCATCCTCGCTGTCATTATGCCACCGAGAGATGCAAGAAAGAAATGCCATGCCGGCGCTGTTTCGGCAACCATAAGGTGGCCTGCCACCGGGCAGAGGAGCTTCATTTAAAGCAGTACATAAAATATTAATAACAATAATGGAGGGGAAAATGGAAAACAATCTTAAGAACTTACGTTTTGTACCTTGCTACGATGGTTTTCTATCCGGGAACAAATCAGCTTCTGAGATCATCGATATCTGCAAGGCATCTGGATTCTATGGAATCGAGGGAATGGCAGAATATGGAATATTCAACGGTTCCATGGCTGAACTTACCAAGATTGGAGAAGACTTCAAGAAGGCCGGCCTTTCTCTGGACACCTTCCACCTTAACTGGGAACACCAGGAGCTGGATGACATGTCAAATCTCTATGAATGCGACCGGCGCCGTGTCGTGGAAAAGACAAAGCGCTGGATAGAGAAGGCTGTGGCATGCGGCAGCACTATAGGAATAATGCACCCATGCAACCGCCGCCGCTGGAACGGCCTCCTCTGCTACGATATTGCCATCGAGGGCGAAGACCTGATATATGGTCAGGTGCAGAAATCACTTCAGGACCTTTTGAAATTCTGTGAGCAGTTCAACTTCAAGATTGCAGTTGAGAACTTTGTCCCCTATTCAGGAGGCATGCTGGGAAGCCGGAACGAGCATATGCTCAGGATCTACGAGGACAGCAAGCATCCGCTCCTTGGCTTCTGTTTGGACACCGGCCATGCCCTTATGTCATTCGGAAAAGATGTAATGAGCGCCTACTATGCCATGGAAGAGCATCTTATTGCATTCCATCTGGCAGACAATGCCGGCGACAGGGATTCACACATTCTGCCTGGCCATGGCAACTTCCCATGGGGCGACTTCTTCAAGGCGCTCAACAAGCGGGGCTTTACCGGCAATGTCTGCGTAGAGACACCGCCATTCGATATAGGACCGAACTACTCCATTGAAGCTTGGTGCAAGATGTTTAAAGAACTTAATGAACTGGTGGAGAAATCCCTGGAGGAGTAAATGGAGAACAACATAAAGAATTTACACTTTGTACCATCCTATGATACAGGTGTCATGCAGTCAAAGAATACTCCAGAGGAAATAATCGAACTGTGCCTTAAGGCAGGGTTCTATGGAATAGAGGGAATTTCTGGAGAAGGTTTTTTCAATGGAACCCTTGAGGAAGTTACCAAGATAGGAGAAGCCTTCAAGGCCGCAGGCCTTTCCATAGGTACATTCCATCTCCCATATAGCCATTCGGAGATGAATGACATAGCAAACCTCTATGAATGCGACCGCAGGAGAGTTGTAGAGAATGTCAAAAGATGGATCGAGAAAGCTGTTGCAGCCGGAAGTTCCATAGGCATAATCCATCCCTGCTCCCGCCGCCGCTGGAACGGACTGGAAAGCTATGATGTCAAAATCGAAGGCGAAGACAGGATGTTCGGCCAGGTGAGCAAATCACTACAGGAACTTTTAAAGTTCGGAGAGCAGTTCGGCTTCAAGATTGCAGTTGAGAATATAGAGCCCTACGGCGGCGGTATGCTGGGAAGCCGTGGAGAACATCTTAAAAGGATCTACCAGGAGAACAAGCATCCAAACCTGGGCTTCTGCCTTGATACAGGCCATGCGCTTATGTCCTATGGATATGATGTGATGGATCTTTATTATGATATGGAGGAACACCTTATAGCCTTCCATCTGGCAGACAATGCCGGCGACCGGGATTCCCACATCCTGCCTGGACACGGCAACTTCCCTTGGGGTGATTTCTTCAAGGCACTCAATAAGCGGGGATTCACAGGCAATGTATGTGTTGAGGCCCCACCTTTTGACATAGGCCCTAAATATTCTGATGAATCCTGGTGCCAGATGTTCAAGGAAATGAATGAATTAGTGGAAAAATCTTTGGAGGATTAAATGGAAAACAGAATTAAAAATTTACGCTTCTGTCCTTCGTATGATGGTTTTGTCGCAGGTAATAAATCGGTATCAGAGACTATTGATATTCTAAAGAAAGCTGGCTTCTATGGGTTGGAAGGATGGGCAGACCATGGATTTTTTGACGGCTCTGTTGAAGACCTTACCAAGGTTGGCGAAGCATTCAAGGCAGCAGGACTTGTGATAAACACTTTCCATCTGCCCTATGAACAACCTGTCTTAGATGATATTGCAACACTGTATGAACTTGACAGAACCCGTGTTGTAGAAAAGATGAAAATCTGGATTGAAAAAGCTGCAGCGTGCGGAGCTAAAATAGGTATTCTTCATCCCACTACACGTGCAGCCATCAATGGCCTAAGCTGTTATGATGTTGATAAAGAAGGACTTGACCGGATCTGCGGACAGGCAAATAAATCGCTGCAGGAAATGCTTAAGTTCTGTGAGCAGTTTGATTTTAAGATTGCCATTGAGAATATGCCTCCCCGAGGCGGCGGCAGACTTGGAAGTAAGAATGAACACCTGATAAAACTGTATGAAGAGAATAAGCATCCTCTCTTAGGCTTCTGCCTTGATACAGGCCATGCGCTGCTATCATATGGAAAAGATGCAATGAAAGCTTATTATGGCATGGAAGATCATCTCATAGCTTTCCATCTGGCAGATAACGCCGGCGACCGGGATTCCCACCTGTTGCCAGGCCATGGACACTTCCCATGGGGCGACTTCTTCAAGGCACTCAACAAAAGAGGATTCAGCGATACTGTATGCGTAGAGACACCTCCATTTGATATCGGCCCAAACTTCTCTACCGGGGCATGGTGCAAGATGTTCAGAGAGCTGAATGAATTAGTAGAAAAATCATTGGAGAGTTAGGTTAAATAATTCTCCTAAAAGATTTGTTGCCACCCTGTGTAAAAACAGGGTGGTTTTTTTATCTGCTGCTGTCTCTGAACTCTATAGGGGTGAATCCTGTGTATTTCTTGAACAGCCGGCCGAAGTAAGAGGGATCATCATAACCTACCCGCTCAGAGATCTCATAGGTCTTCTGCTCTGTCTCCAAAAGCATTTTCTTGGCCTCTTCCATGCGGATCCTGATAAGGTAATCCCAGATGGTCATACCGGTCTCTTTCTTGAATATATTGCAGAAATAATTCTTGCTGAGCGAGACATAGTTGGATATCTTGTTCAGGTTGATGTCTTCCTGATAATTCTTATCGATGTATTCACAGGCCAGCCGGACCGGCAGGGAATAATTTACTGCATTTACATGACCTGCCTGCCTTGAGTTCTGATTGATGTTATAAATTGCCTTGTTGATAAGTTCTTTGAGTTCGGCCTCATTGATAGGTTTGAGAAGGTATCCGGTAACCCCATAATCAAGGGCCTTGCGGGCATACTCAAAGGTGCCGTAGGCTGTAAGTATTATTATCTCGCAGTTGTAGCTGTTGGTCTTGATCCACTCTATAAGCTCAAAGCCGTCCATGCCGGGCATCATTATATCGGTAAGGACAATATCTGGTATCTCCTCTTTTATTTTCTCCATTGCATCGGCAGCACTTTCCGCATATTCAGGGACAATGTTAAAAGCCTTCCACTCTATTGTGGCTTTTATAATTTCAAAACTGGTCTGTTCATCATCAATCATCAATAATCGCATAGCTCATCCGGTATCCTTATTGTTATCGCAGTACCCTCTCCTGCCTTGGAATTGATACTTAATCCATAT
>JAFZIU010000016.1 GCA_017554185.1 Spirochaetia bacterium | reverse complement strand
CTTCCAGCGGCGGTTCATCCACTGTCCAGCACTCCAGTACAGCAGACGGAACATATTTCCGTATGTCAAGCAGGAAGGTGATGAGCGTGAATAAAAATGGTTCCTACTACGACTTTGACAAGGGAGTGGAACCGCATTATTACATCAGTAAACCGTCAAACTTTTATAAGATGGACAAAATCCAAGCTCTTGTGAACAGTATAAACAACGATTGATTTTGCCGTCAGGGGGTAGAATTAAAGAATGAAGATCAAAAAATGGCCTGTTCTTTTCATGGTTATATGCCTGGCCTTCTTTTTTGCCGCATGTTCCAACGGGAGCTCCTCGGGCGATGATGACAACACAGGAATAACCTGGCTGGGCCCGCTGCCTTATCCTCCTGAGAATCCGAAATATCTGTGGGCATATTACAACACTGCAGATGAATGTTCTTATATCTGGGACGGCAAGAAATGGACTCTCCTTTCCGGCAAGCCAAGAAAGACCTTCGATGTGAAGGTTGTAGAACTTAAAAATAGGGTTGTTCCATTTGCAGATCCAAGCATAGGCAGCCTGGAACTTGGATTTATGGAGGGGAAGGAGGACATCCCGTATATCTGGTGTAATTCTGATTTATTTGAAAATGTTTTTGAAAGAAACATTGATGTCTCAAGTGTGAATGCCGATACAAAAAAAGTTACATTCACTAATAGAGATCAAAACACAACTGCAGAGCTGGATCTGACCAGACACACCCTTACCTTTGATAATTATGATCTATTTTTCAGGGAGGATAACACCGTATATCGTGATGCTGCACAAACTTATTTTGGCGACTACATGAAGATGACAGACTATTCAAATATTGCAGGAGAGCCGGTTGTGTTTGACTGGTCTGCCCAGGACATAGGGGTTGTTATCTGGAAAGACGGGAATTCTTACGACCTTGCTCTGCCTCTCCAGATGGCCAACGATGTCTTCTTTTCTCATTATGGAATTTATATTTTCTACAACGGAAATAAATTATATTTATCAGACTCCCTTACAGACGATTATTGGACATCAGGAAACCAGTCGGGAACCAGGAGCAAGGCACTGGCAGAATTCTGTTACAACGAGCTCTGCCTCAACCTGGACTTCAACTACGGTCTCAAGAAGATCCACGGCATAGACAAATTCCCGGATTTCAACACCTATTTTATCTGTTCCGGAATTGACAAAGACCTGAAGAGCACGAATGCCACAACCTTTGCCAATGCCCTCAAGGATGTGTGTGAATTCTACTTCGGCGACGGACATTCAAATTATGTGTTAAATTCTCATTATCTTGCTAAAAATGCTGTTATAAAAGGAAATCATACTTCTGCCTTTCGGAAAGCAGACTTGGAAAGTAAAAACACATATCCGGATGGTGCCCGTCTGGCCAGATACGGAGCTTCAGTTCCTGGTTATGAGGTCACTCCCGACGGGAAGACAGCTATTGTTCGTTTTGATGAATTCACTCTTGAACATGAGAACAAGGCGGCCAAGGCAGGTCATTATGATGATATAGACGGTATAATAGACAGCTATGTGGGTACGCATGAAAATACATATGATACAGTATCGTTGATTCATTATGTAAATAAAAAAATCAAGGAGAAGGATGGAGGACCTGAAGAAATCAAGAATGTTGTGCTTGACCTTTCCTGCAACGGCGGTGGTGCAAACCACTCTGCAGCTTTTGTTCTTGCGTGGATGCTTGGGGAGTGCACTTTTAATTTCACCGACTCCATCACCGGCGCAAAGTGGGCTGCCACCTATGTGGCTGATGTTGACTTTGACGGCAGCTATATGAGTGATGCCACTCCGGATGCCGGCGATACGATTTGGGAAAAGAACCTGTTCTGCCTTGTCTCTCCCTACAGCTTCTCCGCCGCAAATATGGTTGCTGCAATGCTTAAGGCTTCTGGCCGGGTGACTATCATTGGTGCTCTTTCCGAAGGTGGTTCATCCGTGGTAGAGTTCTATAGTACAGCAGACGGGACATTTTTCCGTATGTCAAGCAAGTATGTGATCAGCCAGAATAAAAATGGTTCCAACTACGATATTGACCGGGGAGTGGAACCGCATTATTACATCAATAAGCCGGCAAACTTCTATGATAAGGCAAAAATCCAAGCTCTTGTGAACAGTATAAACAACGATTGATAATGAGAGGTCATTGGCTCTTGACCACCTAATTCATTTCTTATACAATATCCGCTGTTGATAATGAACTTATAAAGGAGAATATAATGTCAAAAGCACACAGAGGAGCAGGCGTAAGAGAACTTCCAAAGAGCGGAAGAGGCGAGTGCCCGGTTTGCAAGAGAACTGGTGTAAAGACTCTCTATGAGATCGAAGCCAACTCCAAGAAAGTAAAGATCTGCAAGATTTGCAAAGCTTCCATCGCCAACGGCAAGATGAAGGAGCAGGTGGCTGCCCTCTAAGCTGAGCACTATTTTGTATCAGAAAGGCAATCTGGAGACAGGTTGCCTTTTTTTTGCCCTTGCTTTTTTAATATATAACGTATATTCTTCTATTATGGACGCACAAAACGGCATTACATTATATATCCAGTCTGGAATTATTCCTTTCCGCCGGAAGGATGAGCATATAGAGATTCTCCTTATAACCAACAAGAAGAAGGATAAATGGGGCATTCCCAAGGGCCTGGTGGAGGAGGGGCTCTCTGCTTCCGAATCTGCACAGAAAGAAGCCTTCGAGGAAGCCGGTATATACGGCCGCATCTATAAGCCGTCATTAGGCAAATATTCCATCAAGAAGTGGGAAGGTAAGTGCCGCATAAAGGTGTTTGCCATGGAAGTGACCCAGTATCTGGACAAGTGGCCCGAGGATATCCTCCGCAAAAGGGAGTGGTATTCTGTGGAAGAGGCTGCCGGAATGGTCAAGAACAAAAAGCTCCAGGCTATGATACTGGGACTTCCCCAGTATCTGGAGGACTGATTATGGATATCAAGAACCTTGCAAACCAGACAATCCTTCCCATTAAGCCCTATGTGCCGGGAAAATCGGTAAAGCAGGCCCTTTCCGAGATAGACCTGAGCGAAGTCTACAAGATGGCTTCCAACGAGAACCCGCGGGGTGCATCACCTAAAGCCAAGGCCAAGTACCTCAAGATGGCAGATCAGCTTCATATCTATCCCGAGATCTACGACCGCGAACTTCTGGATGCCTTTGCCGCAAAGCTGGGCTGCTCCAGGGACAACATAACACTGAGCAACGGCGGAGACGGCATCATCTACAACATGGGTATGGCAGTCCTTAACCCTGGTGACGAGACCATCATCCCCGAGGTCACCTTTGCTGTCTACGAGACCATAACACGCATAATGCACGCAGTTCCGGTCTTCTCTCCCATGAAGGAGAGCGCAATAGACCTGGATGACATCTATTCACGCATCACAGACAGGACCAAGATCATCTTCATCTGCAACCCCAACAACCCCACAGGCCAGTGCCTGCCGACCGACAAGCTCACAGCATTCCTCCGCAGGGTGCCATCCAACATCTTCGTGTTCCTGGACGAGGCATATATAGACTTCACCGAGCCTGAGT
>JAFZIU010000102.1 GCA_017554185.1 Spirochaetia bacterium | reverse complement strand
GTAATAATGCGGTTCCACTCCCCTGTCAATGTCGTAGTTGGAACCATTTTTATTCAGGCTTATCACATTCTTGCTTGACATTTGGAAATATGTTCCGTCTGCTGTACTGGAGCGCTGGACAGTGGATGAACCGCCGCTGGAAGGAGCACCTATAATAGTCGCCCGGCCAGAAGCCTTAAGCATTGCAGCAACCATGTTTGCGCAGGAGAAGCTGCAGGGAGAGACAAG
The DNA here is from genome assembly GCA_017554185.1 of Spirochaetia bacterium. Taxonomy (GTDB): domain Bacteria; phylum Spirochaetota; class Spirochaetia; order CADAEX01; family CADAEX01; genus CADAEX01. The sequence goes on along the minus strand of JAFZIU010000102.1, from coordinate 14,467 downwards.
GCAGAACAGGTTCTTTTCCCAAATCGTATCGCCGGTATCCGGAGTAGCATCACTCATATAGTTGCCGTCAAAGTCAACATCTGCCACATAGGTAGCAGCCCACTTTGCGCCGGTAATGGAGTCGGTGATGTTAAAAGTGAACTCTCCCAGCATCCATGCCAGAATAAAGGCTGCAGCGTGGTTTGCACCGCCGCCGTTGCAGGAAAGGTCAAGCACAACATTCTTGATTTCTTCAGGTCCTCCATCTTTTTCCTTGATTTTTTTATTTACATAATGAATAAATGATACTGTGTCATATGTATTCTCATATAAACTATTACCATTTCCATCCGTACCCACATAGCTGTCTATTATACCATCTATGGCATCATAATAATTTTTCTTGACTGCCTTGTTCTCTATCGGAATATGAAGTGTGAATTCATCAAAACGGACGACAGCTGTCTTCTTGTCTTCAGTGACTTCATAACCAGGAGCCTTAGTTCCGTTTTGGTATATGAACGGTCGGGCACCCCACTGATATGAGCTATAATTTTCCAATAATTCTTTCCTTTTAGCAGAAGTATGATTTCCTGTTATAACAGCATCTTTAGCAAGATAATGAGAATTTGATATATAATTTGAATGTCCGTCGTCTAAGAAGAATTCACACACATCCTTGAGCGCATTGGCAAAGGTTGTGGCATTCGTGCTCTTCAGGTCCCTGTCAATTCCGGAACAGATAAAATAGGTGTTGAAATCCGGGAATTTGTCTATGCCGTGGATATTCTTGAGGCCGTAATTGAAGTCCAGGTTGAGGCAGAGCTCGTTGTAACAGAATTCTGCCAGTGCCTTGCTCCTGGTTCCCGACTGGTTTCCCGATGTCCAATAATCGTCTGTAAGGGCAACTGCTGAATATACTTTATTTCCATTGTAGAGAATAGGTGACCAGTTTGATGAAAAGAAGACATCGTTGAACATCTGGAGCGGCAGGGCAAGGTCATAAGAATTGCCGTCCTTCCAGATCACAACCCCTATATCCTGGGCAGACCAGTCAAACAAAACCGGTTGTCCTGCGATATTAGAATAGTCTGTCATCTTCATATAGTCGCCAACAGAACTGTCTGCAATATCATGATATACGGTGTTACCCATTCTGGAAAATAAATCATAATTATCAAAGGCAAGGGTATGTCTGGTCAGATCCAGCTCTGCAGTTGTGTTTTGATCTCTATTAGTGAATGTAACTTTTTTTGTATCAGCATTCACACTTGAGACAGTAATATTTTTTCCCATAAGAGATTTAAATAATTCAGAATTACAGCGTATATACGGGATGTCCTCCCTCCCTTCCATAAATCCAAGTTCCATGCCGCCTAAGCCTGGGTATGCAGATGAAACAACCTTCTTTTTAAGTTCTACAACCTTAACATCGAAGGTCTTTCTGGACTTGCCGGAAAGGAGAGTCCATTTCTTGCCGTCCCAGACATAAGAGCATTCATCTGTAGTGTTGTAATATGCCCACATATATTTCGGATTCTCCGGCGGATAAGGCAGCGAGCCCAACCAGGTTATTCCTGTGTTGTCATCATCGCCCGAGGAGCTCCCGTTGGAACATGCGACAAGAAAGAAGGCCAGACATATAATCATGAAAAGTACAGGCCATTTTTTAATCTTCATTCTTCAATTCTACCCCCTGACGGCAAAAAGTCAATATAAGTATATATAAATGATTGACAGGATAGTTTTTCTGCATGATAGTTTAATTGGACTGACACTGCATGATAGATTTCAAGGACAGAAACTTCAGGCGCTATTTCCGCTGGGCGCTGGCCCTCTTTCTCATACCGCTGGGAGTGTTCTACTTCATCTACCCTCCGGTGATGGCCTGGAGTCAGGAGCATATCCTACAACCACTTTATGTCCATCTCTTCGACAAGGGGTACGATATCTCATTTATTATCAACATGCGGATTCTGGTTAAAGGCTTCATATTCTCAGTGCTCCTGGCAGTCTGCTGGTTTCCCTCCACCCTGCTGATGCGCTATCTATACTTCCGTATCGTGGAGCACCGGCGGAATGCAGGCATCTTCGACGAGAAATAATCAAACATTTTCTAGGTGTGTCATTAGATGATACACCATGTGCTCTATGCTCAAAACTATGGAGCATGTGTACTTTGCCATAGACCTCAAATCCTTCTATGCCTCGGTGGAATGCGTGGAGCGTGGCCTTGATCCTCTTACCACGAATCTGGTGGTGGCTGATGTATCGCGCACCGAGAAGACTATATGCCTGGCAGTGACCCCTCCCCTCAAGGCATACGGCCTTTCGGGACGGAGCCGGCTGTTCGAGGTGGTGCAGAAGGCACGGGAAATAGAGGCCTTGACCGGCAAGAAGCTGGAATACATAACTGCAGTGCCCCGGATGGCCCTGTACATGGAGTACTCTGCCCGTATCTACGGCATCTATCTACGGTACTTCAGCCGCTGTGACATCCATGTGTACAGCATAGACGAGGTGTTCATAGATGCCACATCATACCTGGCCCTGTACCGGACCGATGCCCAGTCCCTGCTGCGCACCGTGATAAAGAGCATACTGGCCGAGACTGGAATAACAGCCACGGCCGGCATTGCTCCAAACATGTTCCTGTGCAAGGTTGCCATGGACATAGTGGCCAAGCACTCGGCCCCAGATAAAGACGGGGTGCGGATGGCAGAGCTCACTGTGGAAAGCTACCGCAGGACGCTGTGGGAGCACCGGCCTATAACTGACTTCTGGCGCATTGGCTGGGGCACTGCAGAACGCCTGGCCCGGCATGGTATGCACACCATGGGTGACATTGCCCTCAAGTCCCTGTATAACGAGGCACTTCTCTACAAGATCTTCGGCATAGATGCAGAAATACTTATAGACCATGCCTGGGGGCTTGAGGGCTGCACCATATCCCACATAAAGAACTACCGCAGCTCGGCCAGAAGCCTGTGCTCGGGCCAGGTGCTGCACCATCCCTACCCCTGGGACAAGGCCAGGCTGGTGGTCAGGGAGATGGCAGAGGCGCTTGCGCAGGATCTGGTGGAGAAGAACCTGGCCTCGGAGCAGTTTTCCCTCTGCATCTCCTACGACAAGAAAAGCACTCCTGTACACCGCTCTGACCACGGCCTGGTGCATCTGGGCAGCCACACCGCATCGCTGCACCGGATAACACAGGGAATACTGAATATATTCGACCAGATTGCAGACCCCGCCCTGCTTATCCGGCGGATAAATATTTCGGCAGACACAGTTATAGACCAGAACGAGGAGCAGCCTGACCTTTTCACCGATGCGGCTGCCCAGAGGCGGGAACGGTCTCTGCAGAACACAATGCTAAGCATACAGAGCCGCTTCGGAAAGAACGCCATCCTCAAGGTCAGCGATTATACCGAAGGAGCCACTGCACGGGAACGCAATGAGCAGATAGGAGGACACCGGGCATGAAAGAATCTTACGAAAAAATTGTAGATTACGACTGGAAAGGCTCGCCCACCCGTATACGGATGCCCCTTGGGGAGAGGGCCAAGATATTCATGCCCTTCGCCGCACTCAAGGGCTTTGCCGAGCTGATAAAGAAGACCGAGGAGGAGGCTGAACAAAAATTTGAAAGGATAAAAAAATAAATTTGCATATCATCATAAAAATTGATATAATAAATACCACACCAGTGATTTACAGGTAATAGAAACGATGATTAAAAAGCTTAAGCACCTTCTGCTCGGAACTCCGCTGGCCGACTCTGAATTGGGAAACGAGAAATTCAATATTTTCTGGGGAATCCCTGTCTTTGCCAGCGATGCCATATCTTCTGTCAGTTATGCAGGAGAGGAAATCCTCCTGGTCCTGATTCCTGTCCTGAGCATGCTTTCATATCACTACTTCCTCCCGATTGTAGCTGCAATCATCGGGCTTCTTGTAATCCTGGTATTCTGCTACCGCCAGACCATCGATGCCTATCCTCAGGGAGGAGGTGCCTATATTGTCGCCCACGAGAACTTGGGCCAGACACCGGGACTGGTTGCAGGCGGTGCCCTGATCATCGGCTATGTTCTTACAGTGGCTGTAAGTGCCTGTGCAGGTGCTGCGGCCATAACATCAGCTTTTCCTGAACTTCTTAAATATAAGGCCCTCCTCGCCTTTGCAATCATCTGTCTTTTAACATGGGGAAACCTGCGGGGTCTGCGGGAATCTGCCGTTATGTTCGGTGTGCCTACATATGTATTTATTCTTACAATGATCTCGCTGATCGTCACCGGTCTTATAAAATATTCGATGGGCCTCTATACACCGGAGCAGCAGATTGTGGTGATGCAGCAGACAGGTGATACCCTTGTTTTCGTCCTTTTGAGGGCCTTTGCATCCGGCTGTACCGCGCTTACCGGTGTAGAAGCAGTTTCCAACGGCGTCCCGAACTTCAAAGAGCCTACTACTAAAAATGCGAAAGTAGTACTCTATGCCATGGCTGGATTTGTGGCTTTAGTTTTCTTCGGAGTCAGCGCACTCATCAATTTATACCAGATTCAGCCTAACAGCGAAGCCACTGCTGTAAGCCAGCTGGCAGGTGCAGTTTTCGGACACGGCAGTGCAATGTACTTTGTGGTACAGACCATGACAGTGATTATTCTTGCCCTGGCTGCCAACACTGCTTATGCAGGAATGCCTCTCCTGACAGCTCTGATGGCTAAAGACAATTTCCTTCCCCGCCGGCTGGTCACCCGCGGAGCACGGTTGAATTTCTCCAACGGCATCCTGTTCCTGTTTGCATCTTCTTCGATTCTGGTCTTCGCATTCAATGGTGATCAGCATCTTCTGCTCCCTCTCTATGCCAGCGGTGTGTTCATCTCTTTCCTTCTGAACCAGTACGGAATGCTTGTCCACTGGGTCAAGAAAAGAAATCCCGGCTGGAAGCTCAAGGCCATTGTCAACGGATTCGGGACAGTTGTAACCGGCGTCACACTGGTTGTAATCGTAATCATGAAGTTCCTGAGCGGCGCATGGGTAACGCTGATCTGCATCATCGGACTTGTATACATGATGCGGAAGATCAAGAAGCATTACGAAGATGTTGCTGCAGATCTTAAAATAGACTCCATCCAGAAGGCAAAAGAAACCATTCACAATGCCTCTTCCGGAAAGGTGATCCTGCCGATTCAGTCCTTAAACCGCTCTTTCCTCAAGACACTGGACTGCGCGCTGGGCTGCGGTTTTACCGAGATAGAGCTTTACCATATCTCCGACAACAAAGAACGGGCCGAGGCTCTTAAAGCTTCCATCGAGGAGCTTGGCATCAATGCGATTTTCCGTTACGAGATAACTCCATACCGGAACATGAACGAGGTTCTTCTTAAGCATGTGGAGAGAGAAGCTGAGAAACTTGGCCCGCGCCGTAGCCTGGTCATAATGATGGGCATGCTGGTAGTCATGAACCCGCTTGAAAAGCCGCTGCACAACCAGACCACACAGCGCCTGATGAAAGAACTGGAAACCTACAAGAATGTCTCGGTTTTCACCGTACCTTATCTCATCTGAAAAAAAACCGATGCACCCATAACGGATACATCGGCCAGAAAAGGAGAATTACTATAGTAAGGCTAGTTTACTTGTTCTGCTGTGGTTCAGCAGGAGCATTAGGACCTGGTTTAGGTCCTGGTTTTGGGCCTGGCTGCCCTGGCATTGGCTTATCGCCTGGTTTCTGGTCTCCAAACTTATTGCCATATTTAAATCCTGGCTGCTGGAATGGATGTTTTGGCGGCACCATAGACTTGCCGTAGAAGTGGTGGAAACCAGGACCGCATTTGAACATAGGGCCAGGTGCATGGAAAGGAGCAGGTCCCGGGAACCCGGCCTGCATCTGCTGATACTGTGCCGGTGCCTGAGCCTGGGGCTGTGGAGATGCACACATCGGCTGGGAATGATGTCCATAGCCACCATGCATCACTGCCGGTACCAGCAGGAACATCTGCACAATCAGAAGAACAAGAATTACTACACAGATTGTAAAAATCACATACAAGAATTTGTTGTTTTCCATAATTTACCTCTTTCGTTTTTAATCTACACACATAAAACCGGAAGAGGACATAAATTGTTCATGAAAAATCAATGAAAATTTTGTTATTTTTCCCAGGGGAAGATGTACTGCTTAAGCCCAAGCTCGTCACGTACTGAAGAAAGCTCCTTCTGTACAGGCTCGGTGACAGGAACTCCTTTGTCCTTGCGCTCCTGCCATACATTCCACTCCTTCTCCCCTGCGGTAAAGATGTGCTGGGCACCCGGCGCCTTGGTGGAACTGCGCACCTTGCGGATAATCTCCCCCGCCTTTTTCCGGGCCAGCTCTTCGCCCAGGAAGTGGCCTGTATCTATGGCGATGAAGAAGTGTCCAAGATGGTATGGGCCCGGCTTTCCTACCGGATCCTTTCCTACAAGCATCTCACCATAGGCGCCGTCCTGCAGTATGGCGGAAAGAAGTTCCACAACCATGGCATAGCCGTAGCCCTTGTAGCCGCCCAGTGCCTCCCCTGCACCTCCCAGCGGGAGGAGGGCTGCATCGCCTTTGCGGATCATCTTAAGGGCCTTGTCCGGGTCGCCGGAATACTCATGGCCATCCTTGGTTATTATAGTCCCCTGATGCACCGGCTCACCGGTACGGATATAGTATTCTATCTTGCCGTTCTGGGTTATGGAGGTGGCACAGTCTATTACAAAGTCGAAGTCCTCGTCGGTAGGAATGCCTATGGTAAGCGGGTTTGTGCCGAACATGCCGTCCACGCCCCAGGTAGGTGCCACCGACGGCCGTGCGTTTGTGCCGGTGATGCCGATGCAGCCCTGCTTTGTCGCCTGGGTTGCGTAGTAGCCGGCTATGCCGTAGTGGCAGGAGTTGCGTACTACAGCCATTCCCATGCCATATTTCTTGGCCTTGTCTATAGCCATCTGCATAGACTTGTATCCGATTACCTGCCCCATGCCGTCATGACCGTCAATCACAGCAGTGGTCTCGGTTTCCTTTAGTATTTCCATATTAGTCACAGGGTTCTGGATACCTGCTTTGATTCTGTCCAGGTAGATGGGCTTGAAGCGGTTGCAGCCGTGGCTCTCTATGCCCCGCCGGTCCGACTCCAGGAGGACATCGGTACAGATCCTGGCATCCTCCTCGGGCACGCCGTATCCTTTAAATACATCAGTTACAAATGAAGTGATCAAATCCCAAGGACATACAACTCTGGACATATTTTCCTCCTTTTATCAGCAAGTGAACTTATCTATTTCCACGCCGGTGCAGAACTGCGCTTTTAAAGCCTGCAGCTTGGCGAAAATCTCTGTCTCGCAGTGGGCTTTCTGATGTTCCGGGCTTACCCAGCTCTCAACCAGGAGAAGATCATCGGAAATTTCTGCGGCAAAGTAATAATTATAGCCCAGATTGCCCTCCTCTTTCTGTGAGTTAGCCCTGATTCCAAGCTCACAGAGAGCTTTATAGAAAGCTTCTCTCTGCCCTTTCTTACAATGATATGTCACATTCCAGGTAAGCATGTCAACCTCTCCTTCAATTTATATTATAAACTTGATTATTATATTAATAAATAGTAAAATAATCATATATGGGTTTTTCTCGCGCAAGCAAATTCTTCACCATTTTCTTCATATTCTGTTTAGCTGTAGGCAGTGTCCTTGTAGGATTCGGCTTCGGCGTTCTCCATGCCGAAAACCGCTATGTGACAGACACCGAGCAGCTTAAAGAGTTCAGGCCGGCTCTTCCATCCACACTTCTGGATATCCATGGAGAGGTCATCACCGAGTTCTTCGGCGATCAGAAGCGGGACATGATCCCTGTCGATGAGCTTCCAAAGGAACTTATCTACGCCATCATTACCAGAGAGGACAAGAATTTCTTCCAGCACCGGGGTTTCAGCTTCAAGGGAACAACAAGAGCAGCAATATATATCCTTCTCAATAAGCTTTCCACTGGAGGATATATTTCAGGCGGAAGTACAATAACACAGCAGGTGGCCGGAGCAAACTATGCAGACCGCAAGCAGAAGACCATCAAACGTAAGCTTGTCGAGCTGTGGTGGGCCTTCCAGCTGGAAAAAGGCTATACCAAAAACGAGATTCTTGAGATGTACCTGAACGAGTCCTACTTCGGACACACCACCTACGGCGTGGAGGCAGCCTCACAGTTCTATTTCAATCATTCAGCCAAGAACCTCAGCCTGGCAGAATCAGCCATACTGGTTATCCAGCTGGCAAGCCCTGCATTGAATTCACCTATTAGGCATCCTAACAGAGCCAAGGCTCTGCAGGAGGAAGTGCTGGCACAGATCGTAAAATCAAACTATGCCTCAAAGGAGGCAGCCGATCTCTCCTTTGCACAGTACTGGAACGATATCTACGACCCTCTCCGCTCCTCAAGCGAGAACGCCTATGTGGCAAAGAACGACAAGGCCCCATACTTCAGCGAATACATAAGGCAGGAGCTGGAGGAGATGCTGTTCGGCAAGATGGACTACCTGCGTGATGGCCTTATCATCCACTCAACCCTTGACTTAAGCTATCAGAAGACTGCAGACAAGTACATGCAGGATGGAATATACAACTTCAACAAGAAATATCAGGAGAGCAGCGGAAGCCGCACCAGCTATGTGGACAAGGAGTTCGGCCCTATAGTGGAAGCAATTTCCCTCCTATTCAACATCGATGCCATCCGGGCCACCGGAGTGCAGCAGCGCAAGTATTCAAACCGTATATTCCAGAACGAGATCACCCCGATTCTTGAGGCTGTATCGCTTCTTTTCGATGCCGAGGACATCAACTTCATCTCCAAGCTCTCCTACTCCAAGGGTCAGGCAAAGCTGAACAAGACCACTATCGAGGGAGCCCTGATAATCCTGGAGAACGAGACCGGCCACATAAAGGCTATGGTGGGTGGAAGCGGATTTGAGGTCAAGAAATTCAACCGTGCTGTCCAGGCAAAGGTAATGCCTGGCTCCTCTTTCAAGCCCCTCTACTATTCTGCAGGAATCTCCAAAGGTATCATAACCCCGGCGACAATGCTTCTAGACCAGCCTATGGCCTTTATAAACGATGATGGATCTCCGTATACACCGCTCAACTTCCTAGGTGAATGGCAGGGTACTGCCACTGTGCGTGAGGCTCTCTCCAACTCTATGAACGTTCCTTCCATCGAAGTGCTGGAGATGGTGGGCTTTGATGCAGCCATAAACCGGGCATCCAAGCTTTTGGGAATAAAAGATCCTGCTCAGATAGCAAAGACATTCCCGCGGAAATATCCTCTGGGACTTGGTATTATAGGTATAGCGCCGATACAGATGGCACGGGCCTTTGCAACCTTTGCCAACCAGGGTAAGGAAGTGGTTCCTATTGGAATCCGCTTTATCGAGGACCGGAACGGCAAGATCCTTTTCGAGCCTGAGAAAGACCTGCGGGTCGAGCAGAGGGAGGAAGGCGACAAGCGGCAGATTCTCTCGCCACAGGCTGCATATATCATGGTAGACCTTCTGAAGAGCACAGTTCAGACCGGAACACTGGCCAACCGCCGCCGTGCTGTCGGTGGCTTCCCTATGCCGTTTGCGGGCAAGACAGGAACTACCCAGAACTGGTCCGATGCATGGACTGTAGGCTTCTCTCCATATATCACCACAGCTGTATGGTTCGGCTTTGACATGCCGGGCAACTCCCTGGGACTCAATCAGACAGGAGCAACTGCAGCAGGTCCGGTATGGGCAAATGTCATGAAGGATATCCATCTGGCTAACCCCAATGAGATGCCCCCTGTCGACTTCCCGCGCCCTGCTGGAATAACAGAGGTTACAGTATGCAGCAAGTCGGGAATGATTCCGACTGCCGAGTGCACCGACGGCCAGCGGAAGGAGATTTTCATCACCGGTACCGAGCCCAAGTCATTCTGTACTATCCACAAGTTCGAGAAACAACGGAACAATGAGCTGCTCCTAAGGCTGCAGGAAAACCTTTTTGACAACTTATAACTCCCCTGTTATAATGGAGGAAAGGAGGATGCTGTGCAGGTCAACATTAAAGATATAATCGTCAAGAAAAGAGCCAGGAAAGATGAGGGCGACCTTACAAATCTGATGGAAAGCCTTGATAAGATAGGCCAGCTGAATCCTATCATCCTGAACTCTAAGATGGAACTGATAGCTGGTTATCGCAGGCTTACTGCAGCAAAGAAGCTGGGATGGACCAAGATAAGTGCCACTATAATCGAGATCCACGACAAGGCCGACATGCTGGCCATAGAGATTGACGAGAATGTACAGCGCCTTGCATTTGATGATGCCGACCTGGCAGAGGCTTATAAGAAGCTTCAGAAACTGCGCAGGAAGAATATTTTTGTCCGGATATGGCTTAAGATAAAAGAATTCTTCAAGAAGCTGTTCGGGAAAAAAGAAGCTAAACAGGAAGTGGTTCAGCAGGAAGAAGCAAAACCGGATGAGCCGGTAGAAAAAGTTTCAGCCGAAAATAAAGATCAGGCTTAGGTTCTCGGAGCCTTGCGCTCGTCCACCGGATTTCCATCCTTATACACAAGGAAATAGACTACAGATTTACCTGTCTCCATGTTCTCAAGAGGAATGCCCAGTTCTGTGCCAGGCTTTACCATATCCCCTGTCTTGACCATAGTATCCTCGTTTCCGCCATAGATGTAGATATAGCCGTTGGCGCTCTCAACATAGATAACCCGGCCCATACCGCGGTACTGACCTTCGTAGATAACTTTTCCTGTGGATACAGAGTGGACTACTGCATCTTTGTTGGCAGAAATCATGGTTCCCTTAAGCTTGCCGCTCAATGGCTCCCGTGTTCCCTCTACCGGCCAGAAGTATGGAGCCTTCTCGTTTACAGGTGTGGCCGGGGCAGCAGGTTTTGCTGCTGTCTTAGGTGCTGTGGTGGCAGGTTTTGCCACAGGTTTCTGCGCTTGAGTTGTAGTCTTGGAAGGTGCTGGCTGGGCTGCCGGCTTTGATGCCTGTGCTACAGTGGTACCGCCTGGAACAACCAGAACTTTGCCTATATAGAGCTTATCGGTGTCTTTGATATTATTTGCGCTCTTGAGTGCTGCCACAGTGGTGCCGAACTTTTTTGCAATTCCGGTGAGGGTGTCGCCCTTCTGCACTGTGTATTTCTTGGTCTTAGGCGGGATTACAAGCTTGGTTCCCACATTCACCTTGTTAGGATTCTTTATATTGTTGGCCTTGATGATATCAGATACAGAAACACCGTATTTCTGGGCAACTGTAGAGAGATTGTCCCCTTTCTTCATAGTATAAGTTGTTGCGGCCATAGCCAAAGTTGAAATAAATAGAAATATTAATACCAGTAAAAATTTTTTACTCATAAAGAGACACCCTACTTTTTTATCGGCAATATATCAAAAACCTTAATTAAATTAATATATTACCGGCAATAAGGCACCCCTGCTCGGTAGGCTCGCTCCCTTCGGGCCGAGATATCGACAGGGGTGCCTTTTGCCGGATATATAAGACTTTAAACTTGGTTTTTGACACTTTGCCTCATCTGGTGTATAATTTAATATAATTAAAAAAATTTTTAGGGGTATTCATATGGAAAAAATGAACAGAGAGTTCTCTATGGAAATAGCTAGAATTACAGAGTATGCTGCTATTGCCAGCGCCCGTTGGTGGGGAAAAGGCGACAAGATAGCTGCAGATGGCGCTGCAACCGAAGCTATGAGGGCAATGTTTGACTCAGTAAGTATAGCAGGAACCGTTGTTATCGGCGAAGGCGAGATGGACGAGGCACCTATGCTCTACATCGGCGAGAAAGTCGGGAAATGGGACGAAGGCGACTTTGCAGTTGATATTGCAGTAGACCCGCTTGAAGGAACCAACCTGGTTGCAAAGGGTATGCCTGGTGCAATCACTACCCTGGCTATGGCTCCGAAAGGAACCCTTCTGAATGCTCCTGATATGTATATGGATAAGATTGCAGCCGGTCCGAAGTGCAAAGGCAAGATCTTCCTCGACGCTTCTGTAACCGAGAATCTCAAGGCTGCTGCCAAGGCTCTGGACAAGAGCGTAGGCGATATTACAGTTGTAGTGCTTGACCGACCACGGCACAAGGCAATTATTGATGAGATCAGAGCCTGCGGTGCCAGAATCAAGCTTATTACAGACGGCGACGTTGCACCTGCAGTATCCTGCGGCTTCCCTGAAAGCGGTATCGACATGATGATCGGCATCGGCGGAGCACCCGAAGGCGTGCTGGCAGCAGCCGCACTCAAGGCAATTGGCGGCGAGTTCCAGGGCCGGCTCTATCCTATGAAGGATGGCGAGCTTGAGAGAGCTGCTAAGATGGCTGGCAAAGATCCGCTCCGTCTTCTTACCATCGACGAGCTGGTTCAGACCCAGGATGTTATGTTTGCAGCAACCGGCGTAACCGACGGCGAGCTTCTCTCCGGTGTGCGCTTCTTCGGCCACAACGAGGCTTCCACCAAGAGTATCATCTTAAGAGGATCCTCCGGAACAGTACGTTTCATTGAATCAAGACACCACCTGGACCGCAAGGGCGAGCGGACATGGAAGCTGTTTGCTCCAATTGCATGAGGTATAGACATGAGTGACAACCGGCCTTCCTGGGATGATTATTTTCTTGAGGTGATGGATGCTATATCCAAGCGGGCAACCTGCGACAGAGGCAAAAGCGGCTGTGTTATAGCCAAGGACCACCAGATCCTGGTCACAGGCTATGTAGGAAGCCCTGCCGGACTGCCCCACTGCGACGAGGTGGGACACCAGATGAAGAAGATGATCCACGAGGACGGCCATATCACTCAGCACTGCGTACGGACAGTACATGCAGAGCAGAATGCAATCTGCCAGGCTGCAAAACGGGGTATCTCCATAGAGGGAGGTACCCTGTACTGCCGCATGACTCCATGCCGTACATGCACCATGCTCATAATCAACTGCGGCATCAAGCGGGTAGTCTGCCAGCAGCGCTATCACGTGGCCGAGGAATCGGAAGCCATGCTCAAGATGGCCAATATTCAGCTGGAATATAAAAGTACAGAGACAGTACAGTACAAGAATCAGTAATATAGATTAATCGTTCTCTTCGGTCTTAAGCACAGCCAGGAATGCGCTCTGCGGCAGTTCTACATTGCCTACCACCTTCATGCGCTTCTTTCCCTCTTTCTGTTTCTCAAGAAGCTTACGCTTACGGGAGATATCGCCGCCGTAGCACTTGGCTGTAACATCCTTGCGGTATGCACTTATTGTCTCACGGGCTATGATGGTGCTGCCTATGGCCCCCTGGATAGGAATCTTGAACTGGTGCCGCGGAATCTCGTCGCACAGCTTCTTGCATACATGCCTTGCCTTCTCCACAGCACTGTCCTTGAAGACCAGCATGGAAAGGGCATCCACAGGGCTGCCGTTCACCAGGATATCAAGCTTTACAAGATTTGTAGGCTTAAAGCCCTGGATCTCGTAGTCAAAGGAGGCATAGCCCCGGCTTATAGATTTCAGCCTGTCGTAGAAATCAAATAGAACCTCGGCAAGGGGCATGTCGTAGACAACCTCCACCCGCTTCTGGTCCAGATAGTTCATTGAGGTCTGGACTCCCCTCTTTTCCATGCACAGCGTCATGATAGGCCCCAGGTATTCGGATGGTGTAATGATGCTGGCCGCAATATAGGGTTCCTCGCAGTAGTCTATGCTTACCGGGTCGGGGAAGTCCATAGGGTTGTTGATCTTGAGCATCTCGCCGCTCTTAAGGTAAACATTGTACATTACAGAAGGCGATGTGAATACGATAGAAAGGTCGAACTCCCGTTCTATGCGCTCCTGGATCACCTCAAGGTGCAGAAGACCTAAGAAACCGCAGCGGAAGCCGAAGCCAAGGGCAGATGATGAGTCTTTCTCGTAGATAAGGGAGGCATCGTTCAGCTTAAGTTTCTCTATTGCTGCCAAAAGCTCCTCGTAGTCGTTGGAATCCACCGGATAGATGGAAGAGAATACAACTGGCTTGACCTCCTTGAAGCCCTCCAGAGGATCTGGAGCAGGGTCATCGGCCAGGGTGATGGTGTCGCCTATGCGGACATCGGAGATATTCTTGATGCCGGCATTTATGTAGCCTACCTCCCCTTCCATAAGGCCGTTGTTCTTCTCAAGATTTATCTTGAAGAGGCCTGTCTCCTCAACTCTGTACTCGCCGCCTGAGATCATGAACCTGATGGTCTGTCCGGCCTTGATCATGCCGGAGAAGACACGGATATTGACTATTACGCCCCGGTATGGGTCGTAGTGTGAGTCGAAGATAAGAGCCCTTAGCTTGTCGTCCTTGGCCGGAGCCGGCGCCGGGATATACTGGATTATTGCCTCGAAAAGTTCGTCTACACCCTGCCCTGTCTTGGCTGACACCAGGACAGCCATATCCGGGTCAAGTCCCAGGTCATGGT
>JAFZIU010000101.1 GCA_017554185.1 Spirochaetia bacterium | reverse complement strand
TCAACCTTGATTGCTGTGCCGGCATATTTGTCGTACATAATCTTCTGGCCCACTTTTACAGTGATTGCCTCTTTATCGCTTCCGATAGCTGTGACTACGCCGACCTGAGTCTTTTCCTGTGCTGTCTGTGGAATGAAAAGACCGCTCTTTGTCTTCTCCTCCATCTCTGCAGTCTTGATAAGGACTCTGTCTTCCAATGGAATAACTTTCATATCTTTAATCCTCCTGAATAGTAACTATGTTTCCTAAAATATACGAAATAGGGTGGCAGGTGGTCAATATAAAAGTGAATAAGAGAGTCAAAAAGATACACTTTATATATAGTTTTATATTCATGTGTCAATTTGATACAACAGTCGATTTCCATGGGGCAGGGGAGTGATGGCAAATATAAATTATTTCCTTATAATATAAGAAAATATCAATTAATTTAATAAAAATGTAACTTTGGCACGATATTTGCTGTTCATATTATAGGAGGCGCAAAATGAAAGCTGATAAGTTTTTTGAAAAAGATGAGAATACTTTAGCAATTTATCTTAAAGAAATCAACCGGATTCCGCTTCTTTCCCGTGAGGACGAAGAAAAGTATGCAACCCTTGCTGCCCAGGGCGACAAGGATGCAAGAGAGATATTGATCAAGTCCAACCTGAGGTTTGTGGTCAATGTGGCCAAGAAGTTCCGCAACAAGGGGCTTCCGATGTCAGACCTTATCAACGAGGGCAATATCGGACTTATCAATGCAATCGAGAAATATGATGTAACCAGAGGATACCATTTCATTTCCTATGCAGTATGGTGGATCCGCCAGGCAATCCTTAAGGCTATCGGCGAGAAGTCAAAGATGATCCGTCTGCCGCTTAACCGGTTCGGAGAGCTTGTCCAGATTGATAAAGCCAGAAAGGTTATGTACGAGGCTTTAGGACGTGAGCCGGATGCTTCAGAGATTGCTGAACATCTTAATATGGACAGGAGAGATGTTGCAGAGCTTCTGAACATCTCCAGGGAATATGTTTCCCTTGATGCACCTGTTAAGGCAGGAACACGCGATGCATCATTGGTCGGTGATTTCATCGAGGATAAGAATGTACCTCAGCCGGAGGATGCTGCTGTAAATGAATCACTTAGGACTGAAGTTGGAAAGCTTCTGGAGAAACTGCCGGAAAAGGAAGCAGCAATCCTTAAGCAGCGCTATGGCCTTGGTGGAGAGAAGCCGAAATCCCTTAAGGAGATCGGGGATCTTTTCCATTTGACAAAAGAGAGAATCAGACAGATAGAAAAGCGTGCTATCCTGCGTCTCAAGGCAATGCCTATGACACAGGAACTTCAGGCTTATGCCTGCTGATGCTTTATGCACAGAATGCAGAGGGGGATGGGTTTCCATTCCCCTTATTTTTTGCTTTTAACAAAAGTAGACAGAATATCTATTATAGGAAGCAATGCAGATATGCGTAAAAGCTTACCTGTCCCGCCTGCTGCTCACCTTATGGTAGATTGTAATGACTATACAGGCTGTAATCAAAGCAGGGAAAATGTTGATGTGACCAGAGACATTTGTAAGCGCCATTATTATGTCACCGAAGAAATATTCTATTACTGCCCCGAGGAACGATCCTATTATTCCAAGGACAAGAACCAGCCAGAAATTCCCTACAAAGTCCCTCTTATAGCCGAAATACAGTACCAGAGTGCATCCAAAGCCGATTAAAAGGTAAACCAGCGCAGTATTGGCAAGATAGTAATCTAACAAAGCATTCTCCTTAATTCCAGCAGCGTACTACACCAAGCCACACCGGCTTTGAGTACAGATTGTGGTTCTCGTGCATTCCATAGCCTATTATATAGAAAGACAATGAGACATCTGCTGATGGCAAGTCTGAATCATGATAAGTGTTGTACTCCAGATCGTCGCTGTTGAAGTCCTTGTAGATTTCATCATCCGATTTTCCACCATGCTCTTTAGGTTCGTCAGGATCTGGATTCTGATCTTTAATTGCCCTGTAGAACGGTACAGCATCCCCAAGGTAATTAAGACTCATCTCAAACTTGTTATCCTTGGTTGTTACTGTATCAAAGCTTAAATAAATCGGGAAATCGCTATCTCTATCATCAGATGGAACCTTGAACATGGGATATGTAGTATCCTTTTTATAGAGCTTTTCTGTGCGGCACCGCTTATAGCCGGCCGCAACCAGGGCTGAATAGTCTGGATTGCTGGTGCTGAAAATGTTCTTGTCATCCACGGAATGGTCATTCTCGGCTGTGGTTGCATTATAGAATTTGTAATAAAGCTCATATCCCCGGAAGACATTGGGGTCGTTGTCTCCGTCATGGATAATGGTTACATAGTTCTGACCGGTACCGGCAGTACCGCCTCTTAGTGATGGCTCATGTATGTAAGGATAAGAATAAAGACCGCAGGAGCATAGGAGCATCACCATAAAGATGATACAGATGTATAAAACTGTATAGACTCCCCTGCTCACTGCTGCCGCTCTCTCAGAGTTCTCCCTTTGCGTGCATCAGGATAATTCTGTCCTGTGCGTACTGGGAATAGTTGCTTCCAGAATACCCTTCAGTAATCTGATTGTAGTATTTTTCTGCATCTGCATAACGCTTGTCAGCTTCTGCAAGTCTTCCCAAAGAGAAAATAAGCTTTGGCATAAGGGCATAACTGCCCTTGTAATTATTATAAATCTTGAGATATTCTGCTTCTGCCTCTTTTGCCTTGCCGGTGCTCTCGTAGCATACACCGGTGTTGTAGATGGCAATAGGTGCATCGTAGGACTTCGGATAATCGGAAGCAAACTTCTTGTAAGCTTCTGCCGCATTATCGTAATCCTTGAACCGGAAATAGATGTCGCCCTTGAGGAGCAGAGCACGGCGCCCTGCATATTCCCTAGGATATTTTGCAATTACGCCGTCAAGCTCTGTTATATAGCTCTTATAAGCATCAAAGGATGGCTCTTCGCTCTTATCAGCTTCTGAAGCCTCCACATACCGGTTCTGGATATCCTCGATAGCCATTGTTGCCTTCTCGATCTTCTTGGCATTGGCATAGTTGAATATCTGGATAATGACAAAAAGCACCAGCACACCAATAAGGAAGATTCCTGCAGGCTTTGCATACTTTGCAATGAATTTCTGTATCTTCTGATGTGCGTTTACTTTTTCTTCCTGCTGCTCCATAATTGACTCCTAAGATCAGTGTTTAAGGAAATCTCCCAAGGTAGCCTTAGGTTCCTCGTTCTCGCTCATGTAGCGGGAAATCTCTTCTCTCTGCAGAGACTTTTTGTATTCTTTGATAGAGAGACCCAACTTCTGCTTCTTAGGATTGATCTCGATAACCATTGCCTTGACCTTATCGCCTACATTGAACTTCTCCAGTTCCTTATCCACATTCTCTACAAACTCCTCCTGGAGGTTGCTCTTGTTGATAAGACCTTCGATTCCATCCTGAACTTTAACGAACAGGCCGAACTCTGTCTTGCTGGAGATCTCGCCCTCGATTATGCTGCCCCGCTGATATGTCTTGGCAAGCACTGACCATGGGTTTTCTGTAAGCTGCTTGATTCCAAGGCGGATTCTGTGCTGGATCTTGTCGCAGTTTACAATCTTTACCTTGACTTCGTCGCCAACCTTGAACATTGTGTTGAGGTTCTTGACCTTCTTTGTCCAGGAGATGTCGTCTCCGTGGAGGAATCCGTCAATTCCCTCTTCCAGCTGGATGAATGCGCCGGTTGCTGTGATCTTGACAATCTTTCTCTCAAGCTCTGTTCCAACAGGATACTTCTCGTCGATTGTGTCCCATGGGTTGTCCTGAACCTGCTTGATTCCCAGGGATATCTTGCCTTCGCTCAGGTTATAGCCCAGGATCATGCACTTAACCTCGTCCCCTACCTTGAACATATCTTTTGGATTGTTCACTTTCTTTACCCAGGAGAACTCGGATACATGAGCCATTCCCTCGATTCCCTCTTCCAGCTCGATGAATGCGCCGAAATCGGTAAGCTTGGTAACCTTTCCGGTTACAATGTCATTCACATGATAGCGCTCTTCGAAGGTGTCCCATGGATTCTCTGTGAAGTGCTTGAGTGACAGGTTGATCTTGTTGTTCTCTCTGTCCAGGTTGATGACCTTGAGTTTGATCTTCTGTCCTTTCTTTACATATTCCTTCGGCTTGGTCACATGGCCCCAGCTCATGTCGTTGATATGCAGAAGGCCGTCAAAGCCGCCTAAGTCGATGAATGCACCGAATGTTGCGATAGTCTTTACTGTTCCCTCAACTGTGTCACCTTCGTGAACTGTGTTGTAGAACTCCTCTTTCTTCTTTGCCAGTTCTTCTGTAAGGAACTTTCTCCTGTTGAGCACCAGGTTCATCTTCTTCTCGTTGCCTGAGCGCTCGATGAAGAACATGGATGTGATTCCCACATATGGTTCCGGATCTTCGATCTTGACTACATCTGCCTTGGAGATCGGCAGGAAGCCCTTGAGTGTAGGTCCGATAGTAACTTCAAAACCACCCTTCACAACCTTGGTGATCTTTCCCTTTATAGCTGTTCCCTCTTTCTCTGCCTCTTTGACATCGTTAAGAACTTTCTTCTCATCATACTGTTTCTTGGAAACCACGATGTTGCCATACCGGTCTTCTTTCCTTACCAGTACAACCTTGACATCGTCCCCGATCTTAGGGATCTCATCAAACTCGTTGATTGGGATCTTCCCTTCTGATTTGTAATTGACGTCGATGAATACGGTATCAGCTGTAACCTGGATTACCTTTCCGTCAATGATTTTCCCTTCCTGAAGTTCGTTCATGGAATTCATGTACTCTTCCTGAAGATTTGTCTGATTCACTGTTTCTTCATTGATCAATTCTTTTTCTGCCATTTGAAAAAACTCCTACCTACCTAAATATTATTATTTTATACTATCAGTTACTTTCGCATAAACTTGGTCTATGGTCAAGCCTGTTGTATCAATATATATTGAATCTTTTGCAATTTTTAATGCCCCGAAGGCTTTACCCCGGTCAATTTTGTCCCTTTCGATGATGGATTTTTCAATCTCCTCCAGGGTCATGTTGCTGGTTCCCTGCTTGAAACGGCGCTCTGCACGGGTCCTGGCATCGGCATCGAAGTAGAATTTGTAGTCTGCATCGGGGAAAACCACGGTGGTCACGTCCCTGCCCTCCGAAATCAGGTCCAGATGGCTGGCAAGTGCCCTCAGCATCTTGTTCACGATGTGCCGCACCTCTATGATTGCAGAAACCGGGGCTACAATTGCATCCACTGCATCGCTGTGAAGCTTGTCTTCAACATCAGCACCGTTAAGATAAACATGGTGGTTCTTTACAGTTATGTCGCACTGAAGCGCTGCTTCCACCACCTTGGCTGTATCCTTCACATCGATGTTCTTCTCAAGGAGATAGAGGGTTATAGCCCGGTAGAAATTGCCTGAATTGAGGTAGAATATGCCCATTTTCTCTGCTATCTTCTTGGCTATGCTGCTCTTGCCCACTCCTGCAGGGCCGTCTATTGCAATTACCATCACACTCCTCCTTTCATAAGGCTGTCGATCTCTTTCTGTGTAAGAAGGCGGAAACCTCCTGAAGGCATGCCCGGATCAAGGCGCACGCTGCCTATACGTATACGGTGCAGCTTCTTGACTTTAAGCTTGTGGTACTGGAAGAAACGGCGGATTTCCCT
>JAFZIU010000100.1 GCA_017554185.1 Spirochaetia bacterium | reverse complement strand
CAAAGCCGTCGGCAAGCCCTTTTGCAATAGACATCCCGATACGCAGTCCTGTGAAGGAGCCTGGCCCCTTGGCACACACAATCAGACCAGTATCTTTCTTGTCGATTCCGGAGCTTGAGTACAGGTGGTCGATCTCCTTCAGAAGGTTCTCGGAGTGCTTGAGGCCAGCCTTGGCTGTGTAGCTGTAGTATCTGTCATCCTGCTCCAGGCAGATTCCTAAGATTTCGGTGCTAGTGTCAAATGCCAGTGTGGTCATAGCTCGATTCCTTCTATTTCTATCTCCCGCTCTTCGGGGGTTATCACTTTGATTGTGATATTGATTATATCTTTCGGCAGGCTCTCTTTAATATTCCCGCTCCACTCAATCACGCACACACCGCCCGATGTAAGGAGTTCCTTGCCTCCTGTCATCTCAAATTCATCATCACTTGAGATGCGGTACATATCCATGTGGTACAGGGGCAGCTTTCCTTCGTATTCGCAGATGATGGTGAAGGTGGGGCTCTTGATTATTCCCTCTATTCCAAGGCTCCGGGCAATACCCCGGGTGAGCACAGTTTTCCCGGCTCCCAGCACGCCGTCTAATGCAATGATGGAATTGGGCTTAAGGTGTGCTGCCAGTTTCCTGCCAAGTGCTTCTGTCTCGTCTGCTGAAAAGGTATGGAATATCACCGTATGCTCCTGCTTTTGAAAGTTTAAAGCATTTGCCAAAATAGTCAAGTCGTAGTAAAATATAAGTATGGATGACAGCATAATTTTTATCAATCTGACAGAAGATATGAAACGGGATATCAACGGTTTTACAGTGGATCCCGCTGTTCCCCTCCCGGTGGAAAAGCTTGCAGGAAAAGATAAATTCGACCCCGGCGACCTTTCCTGGGAGATGATAATTGCAGCAATGCTCAAGATTCTGGCATATGACCGGGACTTCAAGCACACCGATTATTACAGACAGTTCATAAAGGCGGTTAAACCAGACCTCTTCAAGGAGATGACCCAGGTGGGAATCTTCAAGGCAGGCAACAAAGATTTTGCGATAGCCGAGGAGATTTTCCTGGCACTTGAGGGGCTTGAGCCTGACAATATTCCAAAAATGCTTAACCTTGCCAGAGTGTACGAGGAACATGCCAAGAGCTTCAGGGAATCTGGCGATGACTGCTGCGAGGAAGAATATAATGATAAGGCTTATGAAACCTATCAGAGGGCTTTGAAAAAAGACCCGCTCTATGCCGACACCCATTTCTATGCCGGGGCATTCTACCTTAGCCAGAGCAACTATGTGAAGGCTCGGGAGCATCTAGCCGACTATATTTCCCTTGGAAACAACGAGGAGCGCAAGGCGGCGGCCCAGGAGATCATTGACAAGCTGGACAGCCACGATCTGGCCGACAACCTTTTTAAAGAGGCCTATGACTATGTCCATATGGATATGCTGGACAAGGGAATTGAGAAGATAAAAGAGTTCATCAAGGAGCATGAGGATATCTGGAACGGCTGGTTTGTGCTGGGCTGGGGATATCGCAAGGCAGGTCACTATGCAGAGGGCAAGGAGGCTTTCCTCAAGGCCCAGAAGTGCGGCTGTGATACAGTGGATCTTTTGAACGAGCTGGCTGTATGCTGCATGGAGACCGGGGATCTTGCGCTGGCA
Organism: Spirochaetia bacterium; assembly: GCA_017554185.1. Taxonomy (GTDB): domain Bacteria; phylum Spirochaetota; class Spirochaetia; order CADAEX01; family CADAEX01; genus CADAEX01. The sequence goes on along the minus strand of JAFZIU010000100.1, from coordinate 6,832 downwards.
GAGAAATGCCTTAAGGATGCCCTTTTCAAGGACAGCGAGAACAGCCGTATTCTGATAAACTTCGGTCTTCTCTGCCTTAAGAAAAATGATAAGGAGCAGGCAAAGGGCTTCTTCCGCACTGCCCTGGAATTCGACCCCGATAACAAGTATGCCAAGAAATATCTGGAGGAGATTGAATGAAACGCATCGGGCTTATTGTCGCTATTGAAACAGACTCTATTTTTGCCCATTACGGAGAAGTGGAGAAGCTGCCATGCCCGTCGGGCTTCAATCTGTATATCCATCACAAGCAGAACTGCGATCTCTACATCCTCCACACAGGAATGGGAGAGGTGGCATCTGCGGCCGGAACCCAGTACCTGATTTCGGAATGCAAGGTGGAGTTGGTGGTGAACTTCGGCGTGGTAGGAGGGCTTACTCCGGCCATGGAGAAGCAGCGTCTGTGCGTGGTGCAGCGTATTGTACACTACCGCTACGATGCCTCCGAGTTTATGGATGTTGTACCAGGGCAGGTGCCGCCTCATGAGGACAGGTTCATCTATACCGACAAGAGCCTGGTGAATCAGGCTTTGATACTGAACCCGGAACTTTATCCTGTGACCTGTGCCTCCGGTGACAAGTTTGTTGCATCGGCAGAGGAGAAGGAGCGCATCCATAAAGATTTTGCCGCCGATATCTGCGAGATGGAGGCTGCCGGAATTGTGCTTACCTGCGAGGCCAACAATGTGCCGTGCCTGCTTCTGAAGGCAATATCAGACAGCCTTACAGGAGGGGATAAAGAGTTCTGGAAAGAGCTTCAGAGCGCTGCCCTTGTGTGCCTGCAGACTGCCGATAAGATAATTGAATCTATTTAAGGAGTTTAAGGTGGAACTAAAAGAAGATGTGCGTAAGATTAAAGCACTGGCCGATGAGAACAGGCTGGCAGTCATGCTCTCCCTGCAAAACGGAGAGAAATGTGCATGTGTCCTTTTGGACGAATTGAATATCACACAGCCTACTTTGTCACACCATATGAGACTTCTGTGCGATAGCGGGCTGGTTGTCGGCAGGAAAGAAGGGAAGTGGATGCATTATTCAATATCTTCCGAGGGTACAGCCGCATTCAAGGAAATGATTAACGCCTATATGCCGGAGGCGCAGAAGAAAAAACAGCTCAGAAACTGTAACTGCTGCTGAAAAGATATAACTTGACTTTTGCCAAACATATTGATATATTTAAATGTATCAAACTAAAAAGACTGGAATATGTGGGATTTTATACAATATCAAATACTTGGAATGAAATGGCTGAAAAATCTTATCGGGAGTTTTCTGAGCTCTCTGGGACTTGACGTATCCAGACCTTTCGGTGGCAGTATCCATTTTTTTATATATGATGTGATAAAAATCATGTTTCTCCTCTGTGTATTGATATTCCTTATCTCCTATATCCAGAGTTTCTTCCCGCCAGAGCGGAGCAGAAAAATCATTGGGCGATTCCATGGTGTCGGAGCAAATGTAATAGGAGCGCTCCTGGGTACAGTTACGCCATTCTGCTCATGTTCATCCATACCTATCTTCATGGGTTTCACCAGTGCAGGGCTTCCGTTAGGAGTCACGTTTTCCTTCCTTATATCCTCGCCTATGGTGGATTTGAGCAGTCTGGTGCTTCTTATGAGCATCTTTGGGGTGAAAATCGCAGCAGGGTATGTAGCATTTGGGTTGGTCATAGCTGTATTGGGAGGAACAGCGATAGAGAAACTCCACTTGGAGGAGCAGGTGGCCGATTTTATACGGAATAGTAAAAACAGTGTGGATATTGAGGCATCAGGGCTCTCTGCCCGTGAAAGGATTATTTATTCCAAGGAGCAGGTGGCCAAGACTTTCAGAAGGGTGTTTCCTTATATACTTGCCGGTGTGGCCTTAGGTGCGCTGATTCATAACTGGTTGCCGGAAAACTGGATTCAGAATGGACTGGGGAGCAGAAATCCATTTGGTGTCATTTTGGCAACTCTGGTAGGAATTCCGATGTATGCTGATACATTCGGCACTATTCCCATTGCTGAGGCATTATTATCCAAGGGGGCGCTGCTGGGTACTGTCCTGAGTTTTATGATGGCAGTTACAACGCTGAGTCTGCCGTCCCTGATTATGCTTAACAAGGTGATAAAACCCAAGCTTATGGGAATATTCATAGGAATATGTACTGTTGGGATCATCATAGTAGGCTATATATTCAATGTGTTTCAGAATCTATTTATTTAGGAGGAGAATATGGAAAAAGGAATGTGCTGTGGAAAGCAGGTTAATGGAGTATGCTGCATCAAGGTTTTAGGTACTGGATGCTGTAAGAATTGTGATAACCTATATGGGAATGTCCAGAAGGTTGTTGAAAAGCTTAACCTTGATATTCAGGTAGAATATATCACAGATATGGAGAAAATTGTTGGTTATGGGGTAATGAGCATGCCTGCTCTTGTTGTGAATGAGAAAGTAGTATCTGCAGGTAAAGTGCTTTCACCTGCAGATATCGAGAAATTATTTATTTAATCTTCTGTGATTCCAGATAGTACCGCTTCTCAGGGGCCTCGCCGATGGAGAAGGTCTTCCGTGGGTATACACCCTTGGTGGACAGCCGCTTGAAGAATGTCTTCTTGCTTATCTCAGGCAGCAGGAAGCCCATGGCCTTGTCCTTGCCTGCCAGCTCCTTAAGATCCTCGTCGCCGTGGATATAGTCGATGGAAGCCTCTGGGTGAGCCTTAAGGTACTTGTCCAGGAAGTTCTGCAGCTCCTCGGCAGCCAGGATATTCTCTCCCTCAAGAGTGATGATGCAGGCTTCGCCTTTGATCACCACGCCAACTTCCATGGGGTTCTCCGATGCCTTGATGCAGCAGGAGCAGGACTTCTTAACAGTGCACTTGATTGCTTTCTTAAGTTCCTCGAAAAGCTGTGCCGGATCCACATTGAACATCACTTTGTGGATTGGGTGGAAGATGATTCCAGGGCTGTTGATGTTAACAACCTCGGCCATTGCCCACCGTGTAGGTGCATCCTTAACACCTTTTGCCTTTACAGCTTCCCAGGTGTTCTTGGCTGCTGCCAGTGAGTGGTTACCGTCTCCCATTGCAAAGAGCGGGTTGTTCTTGGCTTTGAGGGCCAGGAATTTCTCGGTTATAGTCTTCATGGCCGGGTCGGTGGCAGGGATGAACCAGCCCCTCAGGTGGCCGCCTTTCTGCATAAGGGTGAAGTCATATATTTTCTTGAAGCTGTCTCTGTTCTCGTACAGGTCTTCAATCAAGTGCTCATCCTGGTCGTCGATGAACACAAGGATATGAGGCATATCAAGGGCTGCGTTCTCCCTTATCTTTACCCGCACCGGAAGCCGTTCTACAACAGTCTTCTCGGTAGGCTGGATAAGGCTGGTGGTTCCCTCGCTGTAGTCATACTGGTCCAGGTCCAGGTTCACCAGAAGGCCTATACGTGCCGGGCTGTAGTCGGTCTCCCTCTCCACCAACATGAATCCTGCAGGCAGCTTCTTGAGCACTCCTGTTGCCAGGTATTCGTCCATAGTCTTGTTTATCTGTGGAATCTTCTTGTCCAGGTCCACCTCCTTAAGGTATACCTCGGGGAGGAACAGGTTCAGTGTGGAGGGGCTGCCTCCTACAAAATCCTCTGTTTCCTTCCAGTATGCGTGGTTTGATGTGAACTGGTCTCCGGCAATTACTGCCCATTTCTCGAATGTGGTCTTGGACTCGTCTGGAACATATATCTCAGGAATTCCAACTCCTGCTTCTTTCAGAGTGCTCAATGGTGTCTCTCCTTTTAAAAAGTCTTATTTATTTTCCCACAAATCGGCTTGATTTGCAACAGATTTTTATACAATTCCCAGGCTGAAATCGCCCACAATCTTTAAGAATTCCTTGTCCTGCTTTACCTCCAGCTTCCGCTCCGGGAAGTATACCGGCAGCAGGCTTTCAATCTTCTTTACTGCATCGGAGAAAATAGTCTGGCGTACATCATCAGGAATTTCGGCAAGGGTCTTCATTTCCACTTTAAGAATATAGCCACGGCCCAGATCAGATCCATAGCCAGGGGTAAAGTCGGCCCTTACGCTGAAAAGGCCGTCGGCCTGGGGGTTGGAGGTCTCGTTCCGTTTAGGCCGTACCGGGTGGAGGGGATAGAGGTCCCCATATTTGTCCTCTATATAGTTGTCCACCGCATCCAGCATAGCCTTCATCTGGTTGTCGAACTGAATCATCTTTGGATGGTCTATCATGCTTTTATTATATGGTAAAAATGGCTTGTATGCAAAGTCTTGATATTAAATTTATTTGTCTTTATGATTTAAGTATGAGTGATGAGATGCTTCTGCTTGTGGACGAGGAAGGTAATCCTGTGGGGCAGGCACCCCGGTGGAAATGCCATTCCGATACAAGCTTAATCCAGCTGGTGGTGCACCTTGAGGTTTTCAACTCCAAGGGCGAGATTTTTCTTCAGAGACGGTCTCCGACAAAGGATATGTATCCTGATAAGTGGGATACAGCTGTAGGAGGGCATGTGCGGCCAGGGGAAGACCCTTTCGAGGCCCTGGTCCGGGAGGCAAGGGAAGAGATAGGCATCGATGCCTCCAAAGCCAAGTATTTCACCAAGTTCCTCCATCGCATGCCCAAGGAGACCGAGGTAAGCTTCCTCTATACCCTGGTGTATGACGGAGAGTTCAATATAGACCACGACGAGGTGGTGGACGGCCGCTTCTTCTCCATAGAAGAGATCAGGGAAAAGCTGGGGACAGGGTTCTTTACCAAGAACTTTGAAAGGGAATTCAAGGTATTCAATAAATAATATGTGGAACTATATCTGGCCTATCGGACTGATTGTACTGTCCAACATTTTTTATCACATAACCACAAAAACCACACCTCATGAGGCAAATGCATTCCTTTCTCTTACTATAACTTATCTGGTGGGCGGAGTCTTATCTTTCCTGGCCTATTTTATGACAGTGAGCAAAGGAAGCACTCTCAGGCAGGAACTTATGAACCTTAACTGGTCATCCTTTGTGCTGGGAATAGCTATCGTAGGTCTTGAGGCCGGATTCCTCTTCGCATACCGTGCAGGCTGGAAAGTCAGCATCGCACAGCTGGTGGCTTCTTCAATCTTGGCCATTGCCCTTATCTTTGTAGGGTTTTTCATTTTCAAAGAGAGTATGACCCTGCGTCATCTTATAGGCATACTGGTGTGCATCGCCGGCCTTGTGATAATCAACCTTAAATAATCAGCTGTTATACTTCTCTATGTCCAGAAGCTTCTCGTGCTTTGCAACAACTGCGGTTGCCACAGCATCTCCTGTTACGTTGGCACAGGTCTGCATCATTCCTACCAGCGGGTAAAGTCCCATGATAAGGCTGATTGATTCTGCAGGCACTCCGATCTGAGGAACCAGAAGTGATATACATACCAGTGCTCCGCCAGGAACGCCGGGAGCTCCTACAGAAAGCACCATTATAGAGATGAACAGAGAGAGCAGCACACTTCCTGTGACAGGGATAGCAAAAATCTTACACATAAAGAGGGCCGAGATCATCAGTGTTATACACGAGCCGTCCATGTTGATTGTTGCGCCCAGCGGCAGAGAGAAAGAATAGATCTTTTTGGATATACCCAGTTCTTCGGCCTGCTTGATGGAAGATGGCAGTGCCGCATTGCTGGATGCAAAGGTGTACGCAGAGATCATGGCAGGGTAGTACTTGCCCAGGAACTTGAAAGGATTAAGTCCTGCAAAGAGCATAAGCAGCATAATGTAGACACATATCATCAGGAAGTCGCCGAAGTAGATTACCGGCACCCATGTGATGACATGGAGCAGATGGCCTAAGTCCAGTGCAATCATCATCTTGGCCATGGAACAGAATACTACTATAGGAATAAAGCCTACCAGTACAGTGGTTATCTTTGAACAGATATTGTTCATAAGCACCAGCGCGTTCTTGATCTGGGGCGCTTTCTTTGCCAGAGCGGCTGCGGCAAGGCCCAGGACAACAGCCATGAAGATAATCTGCAGCATATCTGATTTCTGGAATGGAGTTATGATATTATTCGGAATAATTCCAACAATAGTATCCTTTATAGAAATAGATGTATTTGCCCCTTTTGCTATAGTTGAGGCTGCTGCATTGGTCACTGCTCCGGCCAGGCTGGGGTCTCCGATAGGGAATATCTGATATGCCCCAAAACCTACGCAGATTGCGATCATGGATGTGAACAGATAAAAGACAACAATTTTTCCAGCTATCTTACCCAACGCCTTCAGGTCACCGAAGTCTGCGATACTGGAAGCCACAGAACAGAATACCAGAGGTGCCACAATCATCTTGAGGGCATTCATGAACATTGTGTAGACCGGGGTGAAAAGGTTCTTGGAGAATCCCTTGGAGACACCGTCTGGAAGGTAGTTGTGCATAAGAAGGCCTACCGCAACGCCTCCCACTAAAGCCAGAAGGGTAAGGATAAGGGACTGGAACTGAGAAGTCTTGGCCCTGATTATAGCCCGGTTGTATCCGTGCTCATTCACAATCCTGATTTTGTCGGCATACAGCTTGTTAATCATGCGGCGGATGACATCATTTGCCTCTGCATCGTCGACTCCGCTTCCAAGAAGAAGATTCTCTTCTATATTGCTGCTGTCAAAAGGTTCACCCAGGGCTGACAGCCGGATCTCCACGTTGCCGAAAATACCGCCTACAGAAACCCATACTTGTGTCCCTTCCGGGGCTGTTGCCATCATTCTGGCCAGCACATCCTCGGCAGTAAGCAGGGTTCTGGTTATCTCTTTCTTTGCAACTCTGCGCTTTAT
>JAFZIU010000099.1 GCA_017554185.1 Spirochaetia bacterium | reverse complement strand
ATTGCTTTATCTATCGCTTCTTTTTCTGTCTTTCCTTCGAATTCCATATCTATCTCCTAATCATGCCTTTGCCTTGGCTTTCATTTTCTGTCTGTGGTTGATGTAGAGCTGCTGTCCTATGGAGAGGATGTTGGTCATAGTCCAGTAGAGGAGCAGTCCTGAAGAAACATCATAGAGGACAAAAAGGAAAATAACAGGCATTGCATATGTCATCATCTTCATCTGGCTCTGCTGCTGGCCGCTTCCACCGGAAGAACCTGCCGGCTGCATGAGCTTGGAAGAAATAATCTGTGAAACTGCCATAAGAATAGGCAGAAGTCTTATGTCGCTTCCGATGAACAGTACGGAAGTAGGTGCAAAATTCCATATGGAATCGGGCTGTGAAAGGTCTGTGATCCACGGCTCCAGGAACCCTGCGCCACGCAGCTCGAAGAAACTGTTCAAAAGACCGTACAGTGCAAAGAAAATAGGCATCTGCAGCAGGATCGGGAAGCAACCGGACAGGGGGCTCACACCCTCTCTCTTATAAAGTGCGGCCAGCTCTGCATTCAGCTTCTGCGGGTTGTTCTTATACTTGTCCTGGATCTCCTTCATCTTAGGAGAAAGGGCACTCATCTTTGCAGATGACTCAAAGCTCTTCTTGGTAAGCGGATAAAGCACAATCTTGACCACAATGGTAAGGAGTATGATTGCCACACCATAGTTAGGAATAAGCTTGTGGAAGGATACCAGGAGCCACTTCAGTATAGCCTGCAGCCATCCCAGGATAGCGCCTGAATCCAGCACTCTGTCCAGCTCCATCTTGGTCATGCCGAAGCCGTTTGTATCGGCATTGTCGTAACGCCTGAGCTCCTTGCTGCTCTTAGGTCCTATATAGAATTTGAATGTATCAATAAAGTTTGTGCTCTTTACAACAGGGCGCGAGAAGAACATGCGGGATGCATTCTCCTGCCCGGCAACTGGCAGCTGGGAGAAGGTGGTCACATACTCGGTTGCATCGGTGATTCCGATTATTGCAAAGTATTTTCCGCTTATTGCAGACCAGATTGTGCGACCTTCCACCGCCTTGGTCATGTCGGCCTTTGTCAGCTTGGCAGATTTTTTCTTCTTGTCGCCGTTTAAAGTAACGTAGTGGCGGAAGTCCTCCCTGTTGTCCAGCTTGGTGAACTGTGGGCCGATCTGAGGGCCGAAGCCAAGGGAATAGGCATAGCCGTTAGAGTTGAAGTTGATTGCCTTTCCAGTAAGGCTGGTGAACTCAACAGTCAGCTCTATCATGTATTCGTCGCTCTTGAATGTATATGTCTTCTTAATCTCCACAGGAACTGAGTTTCCGCTTCCTACAGTCAGGTTCACATCCTTCTTGAACTCAACTACAGTATCTTTTCCCTGTGTGTACTTATTCACCGCAAAAGCACCGCCCAGAGGCTGCTTGTTTATATCGTCAAAGTAGAGCTCGAATGCATTCATCTGGCTCTCCTTCCGGTATATCATCTCAAGGGGCTGCCCGTCTTTCTCGGCATGATTCTTAAGCTTTACAGACTTTACTGCACCGCCTTTTGTGGTCAGTACTGCACTGAAGACATCAGTCTCCACGTCCACATCCTGATAGCTTCCGGAATCGGGGGGAATATTCACCTGAACCTGCACCGGATCATTGCTCTCTGCTGCCGGGGCCGGCTCTTCGGGGGCAGGGGCTGCTTTTTCCTGCTGAACCACCTGCGGTTCCTCTACAGGAAAGAAAATTGCCTGAACAAAATATCCTGCAGAAATTACTATTACACATAGAATGACTGCTACAAGGGTATTTTTTTCCATATAAAACTCCTTAATCAGGGAACGGGATCATATCCTCCGGCATGGAAAGGATGACATTTCAAAATCCTTCTTACCGCAAGATAGAGCCCCTTCCAAGGACCATATTTTTCAATCGCTTTGTAGGCATAGGCAGAACAGGTGGGTGTAAACCTGCAGCACGGTGGAAACAGTGGGGATATAGTTTTCCGGTATACCCAGATCAAAAATAAAAATATTACTTTTACAATCCTATTCAGAAACATTTAAAATACCGGCTTGGCCGCAGATAGAGGTAAGCTCTAAAAATGTATCTTTGTATTCCAGATCTTTTTTGTAGACAACAAAGAGAAGGTCGTATCCACCGCTTTTCAGCTGTTCTTCTATCTTCCTGAATACTTCCCTTATAATCCGTCTAGTCCTGTTTCTTTCTACCGCGTTTCCGTAATTTCTCGGAGTAGTCACTGCCATCCGGCTCAAGCCAGTGTCGTTTTTCTTATACAGAAGCTTGAAACCGGAATCTTTTATTGCCGCTGCTTCACGAAAAATCTGCTTTATCTCCACCTTAGTAAGGCTTTTTCTCATCTGCAACTGAAAGTTTCTTTCTGCCCTTCTGTCTTCTTCTCATAAGAACAAGGCGTCCGCCAGCAGTCTTCATTCTGGCTCTGAATCCGAATCTTCTGTTTCTTTTAACCTTGCTAGGCTGGTAAGTTCTCTTGTCTGTTCCTCTCATAATAGGAAACTCCTTATATAGGTTTCTAACCCATGTTAGATTTTTTCACTTTGAGATATCACTATAATTCGATTTGACTTCCAATGTCAACTATCTTAATGATACCTTAATATTATTAATATATTTATCGGGAAATCTTTCCTTAATCTTTTCCAAAATTTCTTTTTTTCTTAGCTGGGCCACCTGAACCCACCCCGGGTGGTCTGCCACAAGGAGCAGCGTCTTCCCCTTTATATCCTGCAGCCTCAGGTGCTCTGCCGCCTCCTTTCCCACAAAATCGGGCCACAGGTCAAAGAGGGTCTCCTGCCCCGGGGTTATCTTTAGGGAAGAGAGAAGCTCCTTTATAATATCACTTGCCTGCCTGGTACTCATTCAGAGCCCCTCCTTCTACGGCATAGCACCTTTCGCTCCCCCGGCCGGTAAAAAGCTGTTCCCCCGGCAGATATGTAAAGAAGGCCTGGTCGTAGTCGGGCAGGGTGGCGATAAACCGCTCCCGCTTGCCCCTGTCCAGTTCCAAGAGCACGTCGTCTATAAGGAAAATAGGGTGCCGCCCTGTCTTTGCGGTATAGAACACAGCCTGGGCATTCCGCATAGCCAGGGTTATCAGACGGGACTGGCCGGTGGAGGCTATCTTGGAAAAATCTTTGTTGGACATATAGAAGCAGAACCGGTCCCGGTGGGGACCCCAGTTGGTCATGCCTGTCTCCAGGTCCCGTTCCTGTTTCTCGGCCAAAAGCGCAGTCACCGTACCAACATCCACAGCTTCCCCCCACGAAGGCTGGTACCTCAGCTTTATAGTCATGTCGCTCCCCGAAACCTCCTTGAACACATCGGAGAACAGGGGGCTGAACTCCTCGGTCACAGAAGCCCTCCTCTCCATGATTGAAAGCCCTGCCGCCGCCAGCTGGTGGTCCAAGACAGGGAGAAAATCAAGCTTCTTCTCCTTAAGAACAGCGTTCCGCATCCGCAGGATCTTGCTGTATTCCCGCAGCTTCTCAAGGAACGGAATATCGTATATGCCCATCACCTGGTTGAAGAAAAGGCGCCGTCTTTCGGGAGATCCGTTCACAAAGTAGATATCCTCGTGCTTGAACACAATGCATGGAATATTTTCTATTAAATCCTTACGGTCTGCCACCACCTTGCCGTTCTGCCGTATCTCCTTGTGCTCCTTTTCCAGCTTTAGCGAAATAGTGTTCTGCTGGCTGTTCTTGTCCAGAAAAGTCCCTTCCACCATCATATCTTCCTTGCCCTGGGTTATCAGAAGCTCATCCTGACGGGTACGGAAGGAACCGCCGAAGCACAGAAGGTAGATAAGCTCTAGAAAATTGCTCTTTCCCTGTCCGTTCTCCCCGATCAGATAGATATTCCTAGCATCGGTGGAAAGCCGTGAATTTACGAGATTTCTGAAATTATATGAGCGTACCGATAAAAACATCTCACAGCTGCATAGGCATCATGATGTGGAAGAAATCTCCCTCGGGAACTCCCACCAGTGTCATGGCCCTGTTGGCTTCGGAGAACTTTATGGCAATGTCATCCTCTTCCATGGATTTAAGAGGCTCCAGGAAGTGCATGTAGTTCACTGCAATCTTCATGTCGTCCCCCTTGTATTCGCATGGAACCTTGACTTTTGCGTTTCCTATCTCGTTCTCCTCGGAAAGTATAGTCAGAGTGTCCTCGGTGAAATCGAACAGAATCTTCTTAGCTTTCTGCTCTGCAAAGATGGATACTCTTGAAAGGGCGGTCAGGAAATCTTCCTTCTTGATGATTGCGGTGTAGCTCTGGTTCTCGGGGATGACTCTCTTGTAATTAGGGAACTGTCCCTCTATAAGAGTTGAATAAAGCTTGTTCTTATCAAACTTGACAAAGAAGCACTTGTCAGAAACAGCAATCTGCAGATTTCCCTGTCCCGATGCCAGCTTCTTGATCATGCCCAGTATCTTAATTGGAATAATTACACCTTTGAACTCTGCATCAGAAATAACAATGTCTTTCTTGATAAATGAAAGCCTTCTGCCGTCGGTGGAGACCATCTTTATGCAGTCGTCCTCTCTCTCAAGGTACACGCCGTTCATGAAGTATTTAGTCTCATCAGATGATACAGCAAAAATAGTGCTGTTTATCATATCAATGAAATCTTTCTGACCTACTTCAAAGTACTTATCATCTTCAATCTTGATCAGCTCTGGATAATTGTCTGCCTCGATGACCTTAAGCTGGATATTTGTATCTCCGCTCTCTGAATCTACAGTAAGCTTATCGTCTGTAAGATTGAATTTCACATCGCCGTCGGGGAATGTACGCAGCACCCCTAAAAGCTTGTCGCAGTAAACAGTGGTGCTTCCCGGTTCTTCCATATTCACAGGAATATATGTCTCGTATCCGATCTTCAAATCTGTAGCTTTTATATAGAGATTTCCCTCCTTGACTTCCAGAAGAACATTAGAAAGAATAGACATAGTATTTCTTGAAGATATAATTCCCTGGGCAATTGCAATTTCGTTCAAGAGAGAATTTTTGTTACAACTGAATTTCATTTTTTTCCTCCATTTTCAGCCTACTTACATTACTGATTAATTTTTAAAATTTAGTAGTAACAGTAGTAAGCACATTTTATAAGTTAATAACCAAAGAAAATCTTTATGACAGAACTTTTTAAGCCTGTTTATAATTTTCTGTTCTTATCCCTATATTCCCCTTTTTATCCTTTATCCGAAGCAACTCTTAAATTTTCTTCTATTTTTTGAATAAGAGGTTCCAGCATCGGATTAGATTTTATACTGTCCTCAACTTTTTGTATAGCATAGATCACTGTAGTATGATCTCTCGAGAATTCGTTTCCAATCTCATTCATGGAATATTCTCCAAGATGATTGATTATATACATTGCCACCTGACGCGGCCATGCAATATTCTTTGTCCGCTTTTTTCCCCTTATATCGCTGGAAGATATATTGAAAGCCTCTGCAACAGCTTTGATTATGCGGTCTACAGAGACATTCTCCTGCCTCGAGACGTTAAGATATGAAAGCTGTTCCTTTGCAACCTCTAAAGTGACATCTTTCCGCACAAGCTCGGAGTAGGCTATTATCTTTGTAAGGGCTGCCTCCAGATCACGGATGCTGGTAGTCACGTTCATGCTTATGAATTCAAGCACATCATCTTTTACATAGACATTCTGCTGGGTGCATTTCTGCTTGAGAATAGCCATACGGCCCTCAAATTCAGGCATCTTGATATCTGTGCTTAGTCCTGACATAAAACGGCTCTGCATCCGCTCGGTCAGGTTCTTAAGTTCCTTCGGATGACGGTCGCAGGTGAACACCATCTGCTTCTTTGCCTCGTGCAGGGCATTGAATGTGTTGAAAAGCTCCTCCTGGACACCCTCTTTTCCCTGGAAGAAGTGGATATCGTCAATAAGGAGCACATCCACACTCCGGTACTTGTTCTTGAATGCGGCTATCTTCTTCTGGCCCAGGGCCGATATGAACTCGTTGGTGAAGTTTTCGGCAGTGACATAGACCACTTTTTTATCCGGGAACCGCTGGTAGATATCGTTTCCGATAGCCTGCATCAGGTGGGTTTTTCCCAGCCCTACACCACCATAAATAAGGAAAGGATTGTAGGATTTTCCCGGGGCTTTGGAGATAGCGATGGCTCCGTTTGCAGCCAGCTCGTTCTTGGGGCTTATCACAAAATTGCTGAATGTGAATTCCGGGCGCAGTGCCGGATGGTTTTTAGGCACATCTGCAGCATCTTCTGCTTTTCTTACAGCACTCTGCTCAGCTTCAGCCGCATCCTGCTGGGAAATCTCTATATTTACAGTTATCTTGGAGCCTGCCAGCCCTGAAATTTCCTCTTCTATTCTTTTCTTGAGGCCCATCTCTTCTATTTTATCTTTGAACAGCTTTGAGGGGGTTCCCAGAGTAAGAATCCCTTCGCCTTCAGAAAGATAGAAAACCTGATCCAGGTATATTCCCCCGTCCCCCTGCGAAGTATTTTTTCTCATTCTGTCGATTATCTGATACCAAAGTGGTTTATACATAATGCTTTTTTCCTTTTTTCCACAAGTTATCCACCAAAAAGTGAATAACTTAATAACTCATCTAAATAAAAACCCAAAAAAATGTCGACTTTCTAAATTGTTGTATTATAACAAGTTACAACGGCAAAAATTTTAAACCAAAAAAATTAGCTCAAAAACAGTAAAAATTCCTCTTTGCGAAGAAAAGTTATCCACAACTTATTCAGAAGCAAGCTAAGTTTACCTCATTCCATTGCGATTTGCAAGCAAAATTTTGCCTCAGACTCATTGCATTTTATATGTAAAATATATATAATATATCAGAAAATTTTATAAGATATCTTTTGTTATAAGGAAAGTGGGAAATAGATGGAAAATAAATATACTTCCGAAAATATTCGGGCACTGAAAGGACTTGAGCCTGTAAGGCTCAGACCTGGTATGTATATTGGCTCCACAGGCCCTGCCGGACTGCACCATCTGGTATACGAGGTTGTGGACAACAGCATAGACGAGGCCATGGCCGGCTATTGCTCCAAGATAACCGTGGCTCTGGAGAATTACGATATTGTCAGGGTGGAGGACGACGGACGTGGTATTCCTGTGGATATGCACCCCACAGAGGGCATAAGCGCCCTTGAGCTGGTTCTCACCAGGCTCCATGCCGGCGGAAAGTTCAACAAAGGGGCATACAAGGTGTCCGGCGGTCTCCACGGCGTGGGTGTAAGCTGTGTTAACGCCCTTTCCGACTGGATGGAAGCCACCGTCTCCCGTGACGGCCATGTGTTCCGCCAGCGGTACGAAAAAGGTATTCCAGTGACCAGGGTGGAGATAGTAGGCGATACCGAGTCCCACGGCACCATGATCCGCTGGAAGGCAGACCGGGGCATCTTTGCCGAGACCACCCACTACGAATACGACATCCTCCGCAAACGGCTCTGCGAGCTGGCATTCCTCAACAGCGGCATCACCATCATCTTCAAGGACGAAAGACCCGAATCGCAGCAGGAGGAGACACTCCGCTACGAAGGTGGAATCGTACAGTACGTAAAGCAGATCAACAGCCAGGTGAACAGCAAGTTCTTCATCCCCCAGGATCCTATCTACATCACAGGCGAGAAAAATGACGTGATCACCGAGCTGGCTCTCCAATACAATGACGCCTATAACGAAAATATCAACACCTACGTCAACGATATCAACACCCGTGAGGGTGGAACCCACCTGGAAGGGTTCAAGAACGCCCTGACCTATGTTTTGAACAAATGGCTGGACAAGAACGAGAAGCTCAAGAAGAAGCTTGAGAAGGAAGATAAAGAGGCAAGCCTCTCCGGCGAGGATGTCCGCACCGGTATTGTTGCAGTCCTTTCTATGAAGGTTCCGGAGCCTCAGTTCGAGGGGCAGACCAAGGAGAAGCTGGGCAACACCGAGGTGCGCACCATTGTGGATGCACTGGTAAAGGATAAGCTGAACAATTACTTCGAGCTCAACCCGGAAGTGGTTGAGAAAATACTGGAGAAAGCGGTGAGCGAGGCAACAGCCCGAATAGCTGCCCGCAAGGCTAAGGACGCCCTGCGCAAGAAGTCCTTTGCCGACAGCTTCGGACTTCCGGAAAAGCTTTCCGACTGCTCCTCCAAGGATCCGGAGCAGTGCGAGGTCTACATCGTAGAGGGCGACAGCGCCGGCGGCTCTGCCAAGAAGGGCAGGGACAGCCGCACCCAGGCCATACTGCCGCTCTGGGGCAAGATGCTCAACGTAGAGAAAGTAAAGGAAGAGAAGGTAATGAACAACGACAAGCTGGAACCTGTTATCGCAGCCCTGGGTGCCGGCTTTGGCGAGACCTTCAACCTGGATAAGCTGCGTTATCACAAGATTATAATCATGGCCGATGCCGATGTGGATGGAAGCCATATCAGGACACTGCTCCTGACCTTCTTCTTCCGCTATATGCCGGCCCTTATAGAGAAAGGCTATGTATACCTGGCAATGCCTCCGCTGTTCAAGATACAGCTGGGCAAGAACAGGCCTGTCTATGTCTACACCGAGGAAGAGCGGGAGGCAGAGCTGGCCAAGCTGGGCGAGAACCGTAACAAGGCCAATGTGCAGCGGTACAAGGGTCTTGGTGAGATGGACGGGACCCAGCTGTGGGAGACCACCATGGATCCGGCCAGAAGAAAGATGAAAGTTGTCACAATTCCTGATGCCCAGGCTGCAGACGAGATCTTCACAGTCTGCATGGGCGAGGAGGTCGAGCCCCGGCGTAAGTTCATCGAAGAGAACGCAGTTTACGCCAAGCTTGATGTTTAACAGGAAGAGGGTAGAGATATGGAAGAGATTCTTACACCCCAGGGCGGGACAGTTATACAGATTCCTATAGAAGAGGAAGTTAAGCAGGCATACATCGATTACTCCATGTCTGTAATAGTGCAGCGTGCGCTGCCGGACGTGCGGGACGGCCTCAAGCCGGTCCACCGCCGTATCCTGTACGCAATGGACGAGCTGCACCTGGTCAACAGCGGGCCTACCCGCAAGTGTGCCAAGATTGTCGGTGATGTGCTTGGTAAATACCATCCACACGGCGATGCTTCAGTATACGACGCGCTGGTCCGGCTTGGACAGGACTTTGCACAGCGTTACACAGTAATAACCCCACAGGGAAACTTCGGTACCATTGCAGGCGACCCTGCAGCCGCCTACCGGTACACCGAGGCCAAGATGGCAAAGCTTGCCGAAGAGATGGTCAAGGATATCGACAAAGAGACTGTGGACATGGTTCCCAACTTCGACGAAACAGTGAAGGAACCCACCGTGCTCCCGGCCAAGTTCCCCTTCCTCCTTTGTAACGGAACCACAGGTATTGCAGTAGGTATGGCAACCAACATGCCGCCGCACAACCTCAGGGAGGTTGCAAGCGCCATCAGCGCTTATATCGAAAATCCGGACATCACCGTGGACGAGCTCTGCAACTATATCAAGGGTCCGGATTTTCCGACCGGCGGCATTGTGTATGGAACCTCCGGTTTCAAGCAGGCCTACCAGACAGGGCGGGGCAAGGTGGTCATCCGGGCCAAGAAAGAGGAGGAAGTTTCCTCCAGCGGCAAGATCTCTTTAGTGTTCACCGAGGTTCCATACGGTGTCAACACCACCAATATCATCAAGAAGATCAAGGAGCTGGTGCGCGATAAGGTGCTGGAAGGCATATCCGATGCCAACGACGAGTCCTCGGACCGCACAGGAATGCGTATTGTGGTAGGCCTTAAGCGGGATGCAAGCCCGATGGTTGTCCTTAACCAGCTTTATAACAAGACAGACCTGCAGGCCAACTTTGGTATAATCAACCTGGCACTGGTGGATGGCCGCCCGCAAATCCTTACATTAAAAGAACTTATACAGAATTTCGTAAAGCATAGGGACAATGTTGTCACCCGCCGCACCCAGTTCGAACTTAAGAAGGCTCAGGAGCGGGCTCATATCTTGGAAGCCCTTATCGTTGCGGTGGACAACATAGACGAGGTTGTGGCTATAATCCGCGCCTCAAGCGATGTGGCCGATGCAAAGGCTTCCCTCTGCAAGCGGTTCGGTTTCGACGACATCCAGGCCCAGGCTATTGTGGATATGCAGCTGAAGCGCCTTACCCACCTGCAGATCGACGAGCTCAAGCGGGAGATGGAAGAAATCATGGCCCTTATCCGCCACCTGGAAGACCTTCTGGCCCATCACGAGAAGATCCTGGAAGTGGTGAAGAACGAGACCAACGATATTGCAGCACGCTATGGGGATGACCGGAAGACCGAGATTGTCCAGAGCGAGCTTGAAGGCTTCAACATCGAAGATCTTATCGAGCGGGAGGACATGGCAGTCCTTATCTCCCATCAGGGCTTCATCAAGCGGGTTCCGGTTTCTGCTTACAAGAGCCAGAGCAGGGGAGGCAAAGGTTCCATGTCATCCAAGATCAGGGGCAGGGAAGACTTTGTGGAACACCTGTTCATCGCTTCCACTCACGACTATATCTTCTTTGTCACCAACAAAGGCAGGGCATTCTGGCTTAAGGTTCACGAGATTCCCGAGATGGCAGGCAAGGGCTCCAGAGGCGTTCTGATGCGGACTCTCTTCGGCATCGAGGCAGACGAGGAGATCGAGACAATCATCAACCTCCAGGACTTCAACGACGAGACCTTCATCCTGTTCTGCACCGCCAAAGGTATTGCAAAGAAGGTTGCCACCAGCGCCTTCCGCAACGCCAAGACCAAAGGTATCCGGGCCATTGAGATCCGGGAGGACGACCGGCTTATCAAGGCAATCCTCACCACAGGTCATGACGACATCCTGGTTGTATCCAAGTCCGGCAACGCACTGCGCTACAACGAAAGTGCCATCCGGGCCATGGGGCGTACAGCCATGGGTGTTATCGGCATGAGGGTGCTGGGCGACGACGAGGTTGCAGGCATCATGCGGGCCGAGGAAGGCAAGAAGATGCTCCTCATCACAACCAATGGCTATGGAAAGAGGACAGACTACCAGCTCTTCAAGCCTCATGGACGCAGCACCAAGGGACAGATTGCCTACGGCATCACAGAGAAAACCGGCCAGGTTGCAGGCGTAGTATCGGTAGCAGAAGAGGATGAGCTTATGTGCATCACTTCCAGGGGCAACACCGTCAGGGTGAAGGTCAACGAGATCTCTTCCCAGGGACGGGCTTCCATGGGCGTCAAGGTGGTCAATGTGGCCGAAGGCGACTATATCATCAGCCTTGCCACTGTTTCCCCTGACGAGGACGAGGAAGGCTCGGAAGAGTAATCCCGGCCGCCGGGCAATAAAAAAGGGCGTCATTGCGACGCCCTTTTTGTTTCACGTGAAACAGATGCCTTAAGCTTCCTCAACCACCAGCTTGTCAGAAATAAGTTTTCTTAAATAAGATTCAACGCCGTTCTTAAGTGTAAGCTTTGCCATAGGGCAGCCGTTGCATGCTCCCTTAAGCTTGACCAGCACCAGGTTCTCGGCCTCTTTGAATTCAACAAACTCAATATCTCCACCATCTGCCTGCAGGCTGGGGCGGATATTCTCAATAGCTGTTTTAATCTGCTCGATAATTTCCATAATGTTGTAACTCCTTACACCTATAATATACTTGAAGAAAAAAAATAATCAAGTATAATAGGGACGATGGGTAAAATAATTGTATTTTCAAACCAGAAGGGTGGCGTAGGCAAAACCACCACCGCAGTTAACCTGGGCGCATACATTGCCGACATGGGGAAAAAAGTTCTTCTCATAGACTTTGACCCTCAGGGAAACCTCTCAACCTTCGCAGGGCTGGACAAGGATGCCCCCGGCATCTACGAAGCTATTGCCGGCATAAAAGAAATAAAGGAAGTGATTCAGAAGACTCCAGTGGAGAATCTCTATGGTATTGGCTCCAACGTAAATCTTTCCGGAGCTGCCATCGAGCTGGCCACAGTTGATAATCGGGAAAAATATCTTAAGACAGTCCTGGACGAGATCAAGGATGACTACGATTATATCTTTATCGACAGTCCTCCCTCCCTCGGGCTCCTCTCCCTCAACTGCCTGGTGGCTTCCGACTTCATCATCATACCGATGCAGTGCGAATATTTTGCAATGGAAGGCTTGAGCCTCTTGATCCAGACCATCAGTTCAGTGCAGCACAGCCTGAACCCCAACCTCCGCATCGGCGGCATCCTTTTTACAATGTACGATTCACGCATAAAACTGGCCAACGAGGTGGTGCGTAATGTTACTTCCTACTTTGGCGACAAGGTGTTCCGGACCGTAATTCCCCGGAACGTGGCTCTCTCCGAGGCCCCCTCTCATTCAGTCCCAATAAATCTCTACCGGGAAAACTGTCAGGGTGCCTTGGGATATAAAAAATTAGCAGAAGAGGTGATAAACCGTGTCAAATGAAAAATTACAGCGTTTAGGTGGCGGGGGAATAGAATCCCTGATCAAAAGCGCAGGAACAATCAAAAATCAGGAAACTAACTTTATCGACATACAGCTGATCATTGCAAATCCAGATCAGCCACGCAAGGATTTTGACCAGGCCGCTCTCCAGGAGCTGGCCGACTCCATCAAGGAGAAGGGCATTCTTCAGCCTATCCTGGTGGAAAAAACTGGCGACAAGTATCAAATCATAGCAGGCGAGCGCCGTTACAGAGCAGCTCTGTTAGCACGCCTTACCAAAGTGCCAATCATCACCGGTCACTTCTCAAAGCAGGAAAAGCTGGAAATCGCTCTTATAGAGAACATCCAGCGGAAAGACCTGACTCCGATCGAGGAAGCTCTGGCATACGAAGCGCTTATGCAGAACAGCAGTCTTAACCAGGATGAGCTGGCAAAGAAGGTGGGCAAAAACCGCTCTACAATAGCCAACGCACTCCGCCTTCTCAAACTCAACGACCAGATGAAGGAAGCTGTTTCACGTGGAACACTCACTGCAGGACACGCCCGGGCTATTCTTTCTGTGGACTCAAAAGAGAATCAGCAGAAGCTGTTTGAAGCAATAGAGAAAAAAGGACTCTCTGTCCGCGAAGCAGAGGCAATGGCTGCAAAATTGAACCAGGAAGATTCCGATGCAGTCAATCCAAAGCTCTATAACAGCAAAAAAGATCCCGAGATGGCTGCCACAGAGCAGAAATTTGCCGAAAAACTGGGAACAAAGGTTGTCCTTAAAGGAACAATGAAGAAAGGAAAGCTGGAAATCTCATATACAACCAAAGAAGAACTCCTGCACCTGTACGAAATGCTTGGAAGATGAGGTAATACAACAATGGAAGAGGAAAAAAACGAGGTAGTCTTAAAGAATTTTATCCAGAAAATTATTGAAGAAGATATAAAGAACGGCAAAAATGGGGGAGCGGTGATAACCCGGTTCCCGCCGGAGCCTAACGGCTATCTTCATATCGGACATGCAAAATCCATGTGCCTTAACTTCGGCATTGCCAAGCAGTACGGCGGCCGTACAAACCTCCGTTTCGACGACACAAACCCAGCCAAGGAAGAAACCGAATACATCGACTCCATCCAGGCCGATGTGAAGTGGCTGGGATTTGACTGGGGCGGCAAACCCTGCTATGCCTCCGACTATTTCCCCAAAATGTATGAGCTGGCAGTAAAGCTTATCAAGGCAGGAAAAGCCTATGTGGACGACCTTTCTGCCGACCAGATCCGTGAATACCGTGGCACCCTCACCGAACCGGGAAAGGAAAGCCCATACAGGAACCGCACCGTAGAAGAGAACTTAGATCTCTTCGAAAGAATGAAGAACGGCGAGTTCCCCGACGGTTCCAAGACCCTCCGGGCCAAGATAGATATGGCATCTGGAAACCTTAACCTGCGGGATCCTGTAATGTACAGAATAGTGCGTGCAGAGCACCCCCGGCAGGGCAACAAGTGGTGCATCTACCCCATGTACGACTGGGCCCACGGCCTCGAGGACTCCATAGAGGGAATAACCCATTCCATCTGCACCCTGGAGTTTGAATCCCACAGGCCGCTCTATGACTGGTTCCTGGACCAGCTGCCCGAGATGCACCACCCGCAGCAGATTGAGTTTGCACGCCTTAACCTTAACTACACAGTAATGAGCAAGCGAAAGCTCCTCCGTCTGGTAAAAGAAGGATATGTAAAAGGGTGGGACGACCCCCGTATGCCTACAGTTTCCGGCCTCCGGAGAAGGGGCTATTCCCCCGAGTCCATCCGCGAGTTTGCAGCAAGAATCGGTGTGGCAAAGATGGACAGCATAGTGGATATCGCCATGCTTGAGTTCTGCCTGCGGGAAGACCTTAACAAGCGGGCCCTCCGCCGCATGGTAGTCCTTGACCCTCTCAAGGTGATCATCGACAACTACCCAGAAGACCAGGTGGAATGGTTCGACGGCGAGAACAACCCGGAGGAGGAAAACTCAGGCACACGGAAGATTCCGTTCACAAAAGAGCTCTACATCGAGCGGGAAGACTTTATGATCGACCCGCCTAAGAAGTATTTCCGCCTTTCACCGGGCAAGGAGATAAGGCTTAAGCACGCCTACTACATCACCTGCACCAGCTACAAGATCGACGACACAGGCAAGGTTACCGAAGTGCACTGCACCTACGACCCGGCAAGCAAAGGGGGCTGGACAGAAGATGGCCGCAAAGTAAAGGGAACTTCCCACTGGGTAAGCGCAAAAGAGAACCTTAAGGTGGAAGTTCGGCTCTACGACAGGCTCTTTACCAAGGAGAATCCGGACGAGGACGGCGACTTTATCAGCAACCTCAATCCAGACTCCTGCAAGGTGCTGGATGGCTGTCTGGCAGAAGTTTCCCTTAAAGATGCAAAGCCGGGCCAGTACTACCAGTTCCTGCGCCAGGGCTACTTCTCGCCGGATCCTGACTCTACACCAGAGAAACTGGTGTTCAACCGCAGCGTATCCCTCAAGGACAGCTGGGCTCCGCCGAAGTAAGAGGCAAAAACAGGGTAGGTAACTGCCATGAGTTTAACAATCTTGGTGTTGGCGCTCTTCTCCGGCGCGCTTAACTCAATCTGGAACTTCTTCATCAAGAAGAATGCTGCAGATTATTCAGTCATGATAACCGGAGTCTGTGTAGCCAACCTGAGCATATTTCCCATCACTGTCCTGATTATGGCCACCAGAGGTTTTGATCCCCATGTAATTCCATTCCTGCTGGCCACCGGGGTAGTGGAGGCTGTAGATTTCTATGTGCTTACCATTCTGTACAAGGCATCAGATATCTCCATGGCCTATCCTGTTTCACGTGGAACAGGACTCATGCTCACTGCGGTTTTTAGCGCTTTAATCCTGAAAGAAGCTATTTCTGGAATGGCGATATTAGGTATAATCGCAGTACTTTTGGGCGTTTTTTTCTTCGCTTTGAACAAAGGAACAAACCCAAGGCTGATATGGGAAAGCCTGAAAGCCCAGAAACTGGCACTTATCAAAGGATTCACAATAGTAGGCTACACCCTGGTGGACAGAGTAGGGGCAAAGTATGCCAATCCTCTGGTCTATTTCAACTTCAAAGAGATAGTGGCAATGACCCTCTTGATTCCCATACTTGCCCATGGAGGCACACTGACCTTCACGCATATGAAGGAGACCATGAGGAAGGATGGAAAAGCTGCCCTTGCCATCGGCTTTGGAATAATCTGCTCCTATGTCCTTGTCCTGATAATCTACAACATGTTTGCCGAAGCCAAGGCCAGCTATGTCACAGTAATCCGGGAAAGTTCTGTAGTCTTTGGAGCTCTTTTAGGATTTATTGTCCTGCACGAGAAGGCAACCCCCAACAAAATCGCGGGGATTCTCACAATAATTCTGGGTGTAATCCTGATCAAGGTAGGCTGATAGATGAATCTGGCCATCTTTCTTCTTGCACTCCTCTCCGGCATCCTCCACGCTGTCTGGAACTTCTTCAGCAAGAAGAAGGCAGACAAGATGCCTGTGATGCTCCTGGGGGTCTGGTTTGCCAACCTGACGCTGCTTCCTTTCTCCCTCTGGATAATAGCAAAAACCGGATTTTCCCTGGGGATATTCGCCTTTGCCATTATCTCGGCCCTATCTGACATAGCCTACTACTTCTGTGTCATGTACTCCTACAGGGCTGGGGAGCTCTCCATGATGTATCCCGTGGCAAGAGGCACCGGAGTTGTGCTGGTGGCTATATTCAGCATGATCATATTCCACGAGGAGATAGCGTTCCAGGCAGTGATAGGCATCGCCCTGGTCATTGTGGGAATATTCAGCTTTGCCCTCAGAGAAGGCCTCAGCCGCAAAATCCTTTCCGACAGTGTAAAATCCCTGAAATATGCATTCTTCCTGGGATGCACCGTAGTGGTCTACACCCTCATAGACAGGGCAGGAGTTCAGCATTATAACCCAATCGTCTACCTGAACCTTACAGGCGTCCTCTCTGCTGCTATCTTGAGCCCCTTTGTGTTCCAAAAGGAGCTGGGGACTGCAGCTGGAATCAAGAATTTTATACAGCAGGAGGGGAAATATGCGGCTATAATAGGCTACGGCATAACAGTCTCCTATCTGATAATCCTCTTCATCTACGCAACCTTTGCCGAGGCCAAGAGCAGCTACATCACCCCTATCCGGGAATTCTCGGTGGTGATCGGCTCCATCCTGGGCTTCATCTTCCTTCGGGAAAAAATCACACTCAATAAAGTGATTGGGATAGTGACAATTCTCCTTGGTGTGATTATGATAAAGATAGGGTAGCAGTATGCCGTTACAGTGGTTTCCCGGTCATATGACCAAGGCCGTAAGGCAGATAAAAGAGAATCTCAGCAGGGCAGACATCGTAATCGAGGTGCTGGATGCCCGCATACCTCTCTCCAGCCGGAACCCAATGATAGATGACATCGTAGGTAAGATGCCCCGGCTCATAGTGCTCAACAAGGCCGATCTGGCCGACCCAAACGTCCTGGCACAATGGGAAAAAGCCCTTGTCGGGGACAACCCCAACGTCCAGGTGGTGCAGATATCGGCCAAGACAGGTAAAAACCTGCCCCAGCTCATAGAAAAAGCTAAATACCTGTGCCGCAATGCCAGCTGGGCAGGGCGCCGGGCGGTGCGGGCCATGGTTCTGGGCGTCCCAAATGTAGGCAAGTCTGCCATCATCAACTACCTGTCGGGCCGCCGTTCCCGCAACGTGGAGAACCGCCCTGGAGTAACCCGGGGTGTCTCCCAAAGCATCAAAATCTCCGCTTCTCTCAAGGTCATCGATACCCCGGGCATCCTATGGCATAAGTTCGAGGATCAGGCTGTAGGGGAAAAACTGGCAGTTCTGGGCAGCATCAATGACGAAATATTGTTCCGAGAGGACATCGCAGTCAAGGGGTTGGAGTACTTTTATCACTATTACCCTAAAAAGCTCCAGGAGCGCTTTAATTTAGCCCCAGAAGAGATTTCTGACGGTGACCTTTATAAAATGCTGGAGACAATAGGCAGAAAACGGGGCTGTTTAGTCTCTGGTGGTACTGTAGATACAGAAAAAGCTGCCCGCATTATTTTAACAGAGGTGCGCGACGGACGCATCTGCCGCTTCTGTCTGGAAAGACCCTGACATGCGTCAGGGTGACGTAATGTCACTCTGTATAACGTCACACTGAACTTGTTTCAGTGTCTAAACCTGCGGTACCGCTTGTGCAGCAGCACAAACAAGAGGGCAAAGAATACCCACACCGCAAAGAAGAACAGGATAGCCACAGTCCCCTGCATCAGCGAGTACATAAGAGCACAGCTTCCGGCAACCACCGAGAATGAGTAGATTATAGCCAGCACCTGGTTCGGGCTAAGGCCAAAGTCCTGCAACTTATGGTGCAGATGCTCTCGGTCTGGGGAGAATATAGGCCTGCCATGGCGCTTCCGCCTTATTATAGCAGCAACCATATCTAAAATTGGAATCACAAAAATCAAAAGAGCAGGGAACAGCACATCGGTACTCACCGGCGGCTCGTTGTGGATTAAAGGAATAACTGCCATAGAAAAGCCTAATAACAAGCTTCCTGAGTCCCCCATATAGATTTTTGCCGGCGGATAGTTGAACACCAAGAATGCTACAATAGAACCCAGAATGCAGGCTGACACTGCCACTGCAGTAAAGTTCCCGGCCAGGGCAAAGATAATTATGTAGAACACAGCTCCTATCGAGGCAATGCCTCCTGCAAGACCGTCCATGCCATCCATCAGATTTATTGCGTTGCAGAAGCTTATGATCCACAGAATTGTAAGGGCGTGGGACCAGAATGTGTTCAGCTGTATTGCCACAGGAGTCCATGCAATGGAGAAGATGGTGAACCGGAATCCGCCCATAGTTATGCACAGCGCCGCGATAATTTGGATAACAAATTTAAGTCCAGCCTTAAGGTTGTAGAAGTCATCGGCCAAACCCATGATAGAGATGATCAGGAACCCTATGCACATTAAAAGGTGGGAATACTTGGACAGGTAGTTAAGCTCCTTGATATGGAGCACGTGGCATCCTACAACGTAGATGAATGCAGCTGCTGCAAAGCCGATGAAAATACCCACCCCTCCGATACGCGGCATCTTGTCAGGGTGAACCTTACGCTCATCTATAAAATCGTACCATTTGTGTTTATGAGAAAGCCGTATCAATAGCGGCGTAGCAATACCGTTTATGAGGAAGGCCAGAATAAGGACAATTGTAAATACCAACAATTGAAGCATAATTAACAATAACACTTTATAAAAAAAAATAAAAGTGATATTTTATAAGTGGAGAAAGCTATGGATTATTTTGTTAAAGACATCAGCCTGTGCGACTGGGGCAGAAAAGAGATTTCTATCTCTGAGTACGAGATGCCAGGCCTTATGGCGGCACGGGAAAAGTTCGGTTCTAAAAAACCTTTAAAAGGTGTGCGGATCACAGGATCGCTCCACATGACTATCCAGACAGCTGTTCTTATCGAGACACTCACCACTCTTGGTGCAGAGGTGCGGTGGGCAAGCTGCAATATTTTCTCAACCCAGGACCATGCGGCCGCTGCAATTGCAGTGGGCAAAGGGACGGCCAAAAAGCCGGCAGGGGTTTCGGTCTTTGCGTACAAAGGGGAGTCCCTGGAAGAGTACTGGGATTTCCTTTTCAATGCATTCTCTTTCCCTGGCGGAAAGGGGCCACAGCTTATTGTAGATGATGGCGGCGATGCAACCCTTATGGCCCATCTGGGATACGATATAGAGAACGATCCATCGCTTCTCAAGAAAAAGCCAGATAACGAGGACGAGAAATACCTGCTCAAAATTCTGGCAAAAGTTTATAAAAAGGACAAAAAATATTGGCACAAAGTTGTCGCCGATATCAAAGGGGTTTCCGAGGAGACCACCACTGGAGTCCACCGGCTCTACAAGATGGCAGCAGAGGGGAAGCTCCTATTCCCGGCCATCAATGTGAAT
>JAFZIU010000098.1 GCA_017554185.1 Spirochaetia bacterium | reverse complement strand
CCCGGAAGCTGAATATATCTTTAAGAAAATAAGCAGTGCCTATGCTGTCTTAAGCGATGCTGACCAGCGGGCAGAGTACGACGGACAGATGTTCCGCTGTCGCGTGGAAGGGTATAGCAGCACATGGCACAATCCTTACGAGAATTATACTGCCGACGACTTTATCGGCGCCTTCAACTATTTCTTCAACGCCCACCGGTACCAGCAGGCTCAGCGCAATGCATGGGCTCATGGCCAGCGGCCCAAGGAGCCTAAGGAAAAGGTTCCTGTCGTGGGCTGGAATTCAGTGTTCCGCGGTGTCCTTATCTTTGTTGCTGCAGTGCTCTTGGCACGGTTCACCGGACGGCTCGGTTTCTTGGGCATAGTTCTCAGCTTTGCTGTGCTCTTCTTTGGAATCCGCTACATCATTAAGGGTTTCTACGACATGATGGGCAGGACAGGGAAAAAAGATGGCAGATAAGAAAATCCAGAAAGAGCTTCTGAAGCGGTTCTGCCGCTATGTTCAGGTAGAGACCACATCTGATGAGAATGTAAAGGATAAATGTCCCACCACAGATGGTCAGCTGACCCTTATCAATCAGATAGCTGATGAGATCAGATCTCTCGGAATAAAAGATGTCAAGGTGGACGCTAACGGCTATCTGCGCGCTTTCATCCCCGGCAATGTCCCGCGGAAAAAGGTGTTCGGATTCATCTCCCACGCCGACACATCCCCCGAAGTGAGCGGGAAAAATGTAAAGCCTTTAATCCATGAAAAATATGACGGAAAGCCTATAAAACTAGCCAAAGATATCATCCTTTCCCCGGATGAGTATCCTCTGCTGACACAGTACAAGGGAAAGACAATCATAACTGCAGACGGAAAGACACTCCTGGGAGCCGACGACAAGGCAGGCATTGCAGAGATTGTAACTGCTGTCTCTTACTTCCTGGCACACCCGGAGGTAAAGCGGAACTCCATGGAGATATTCATAACCCCAGATGAGGAGATAGGGCAGGGAACCGACCATTTCCCGCTTTCATCAATCAAGGCACACTACCTCTACACAGTGGACGGCGACACCGAAGGGTGCATCGAGTCGGAATGCTTCAACGCCTACAGCGCAAAGCTTACTGTAAAAGGGGTCTCCATCCACCCGGGTTCCGGCAAAGGAAAACTGGTCAACGCCAGCCTTCTGGGTGCCCAGTTCCTTTCCATGCTTCCAAAGGACGAGATGCCCGAGACCACAGAAGGGCGTGAAGGCTTCTTCTGCCCGGTAGGCATAACAGGCTCAATAGAGCAGTGCCAGGTATCCCTGATCCTGCGGGATTTTGACGCCGCGGGGATGGAACGGCGCATTAAGATGGTGGAGGATGCTGCCGAAGCCCTTAAGAAGAGCTGGCCTGCTGCAGTTATAGAACTTGAGATTGCCCACAGCTATTCCAACATGAAGGAATATGTGGACCGTGATAAAAAATGCCTCTCCTACCTTGAGGCAGCAGTGGAAAAGACAGGCATAAAGCCTGTGCACAAGCTTATAAGGGGCGGTACCGACGGCTCAAGGTTGAGCGAGCTGGGCCACCCATGCCCCAACATCTTTACAGGAGGCCAGAACTTCCACGGCAAGCTTGAATGGGCAGCACTCCCTGCAATGGAACGCGCTGTCCAGGTGATCATAAACCTTGTATGCACGGAAATAAGACAGTGAGAAAACTCTTCCTGCTCCTAGTCGTGCTTATTCTTCTCTCCGGCTTTCTCTATGCCCAGGAGGATGTTATTCCCATAAAGATAGTGGAGTTTCCCCTCCCGGCTTCGGCCCGGACATACCAGATAGGGGAATACCGTTCCTTTGTGGAGATGGACCGCCCCTTCATGGGCGACGGCTTCAACTGCAGGTTTGCGCCGTATACTTCAGCCAACATTGCCGATTATCCCATAGGGGATGACGGCGAGGCATTAGTCTTCAAAAAAGTGATCAATGTGGAGAAGACCGAGAGCATAGGAACTGTCTTCTTTACAGCCAACTTCGAGTACACAATCTGCCAGAAAGGGGTGGAGCCTGTGGTGCACAAGTTCGGCACTGTAGGAAACGGAACCACAGCAGAGCAGGCCCTTGACCGGTGCTTCAGGAATGCAGCCATCCACGTGTCTGACATTGCAGCTTCCATAACCATACATCCGGCAGAGTTCACAGTTTCCAGCATGGTTTCGGGCGAATATGTGCTTTCCTGCGGAAAGAAGGACAAGGTGGCCAAAGGGGATGAGTTCCATGTCTATTCCAAGCGGAACGGACAGGATATAGGAAAGCTCTATGCTGTCAATGTCAAGGATGATGTAACCTTTGCCCAGTCCATCTACCTCAAGGACCAGGTTATTGCCGGCGACAGCGTGGACCGGGTCAAATTCCTGGGATTCGGTGCCAACCTCTATTACGACCATATCTTCGGGGACGACCTTAACTGTTTCGGAGCCTACCTTGAGTATTTCCGCTTCTTCAGGGCATTCCGCTTCCTTATAGGGACAGAGCATGTCTCGGGTCTTGACGACAACTCGTGGAACGTATACGGCGGCCTCAAGACCATGTGGCATCTCGGCTATCTGGATCTCTCAAGCCTTATTTACCTAGGGCGTGGCTATGCCGACAGCGACTGGCGCTACACAGGCGGCAGCATAAAGATTCTGGCCGAGTTCACCCCCATAGACTGGCTTAAGATAGGACTTGAGGCCGGCTACACCAAATGGCTGGCAGACCACGACAACGATTACCCCAACTACGGAGGCCTGCTGCTGGGGGCTGGAATAACACTGCGTTTTTAATTATAGTGATGTCATGAGCTCATATATTCTTACTGTAACATGTCCAGACCAGAGCGGAATAATAGCCGCCATAACCAACTGCATAGCCTCGAACAGGGGTAATATCCTGAACCTGGCGCAGCATACTGCCACCGATATAGGCATGTTCTTCTGCCGTATTGTCTTTGTGCCCCAAGAGGGCTTTTCCGAAGCCGACTTCCAGAAGGAGTTCGGCAAGGTGGGAGAGCACTTCTCCATGAAATGGCATATCTTCAACCGGGGCATCAAGAAGCGAGTGGCCATACTGGTCTCCAAGACCAGCCACTGCCTCTACGAGCTTCTTCTGAAGCATGCCGACGGCGAGCTTGACTGCGAGATCCCGGTAATCATCTCCAACCACTCCGAGCTGGCCCATATAGCCACATCGTTCCACATCCCGTTCTTCCAGGTGGATACAGACAAGGGCAAGGAGGAGTACGAGAAAGACCTTGAGGAGATCTTGAGGCAGTACAACATAGAGCTGGTTATCCTGGCACGGTACATGCAGGTGCTTTCTGCCGATTTCTGCAGCCGCTGGAAAAATAGGGTGATAAACATCCACCACGGCTTCCTCCCGGCATTCAAGGGGGCAAAGCCCTACCATCAGGCATGGCAGAAGGGTGTGAAGATAATCGGCGCCACAGGCCATTTCGCCACTGCAGACCTGGATCAGGGACCTATCATCTTCCAGGATGTAATCCGTGTGGCAGACACCTGTTCGGTGGAGGAGTTCACCCGGATGGGCAAGGATGTGGAGCGGCGGGTCCTGTATGAATCGGTACGGCGCTACCTGTCCCACAGTATCTTCTTCTACAGCGGAAGGACATTTATTATAGAGTAAGTGAAAATACCCACTTGACCTTATGCAAGGTTTTATTTTATAAATATAGAACGAATTTTTATTATTAGTAGGTTGGAAAAATGTACGCTCTTATTGATATGAAAGGCAAACAGTACAAGGCTGAGAAGGGAGCACTTCTCAGAATGGATAAGATTGATGCTGAAAAAGGCGCAACTCTTGATTTTGACACAATCATGCTCATCAGCGGCGACGGTGCACAGAAGATCGGAACTCCTTACATTTCAGGAGCAAAGGTCACCGGAACTGTAGAGGATCAGATCAAGGACACAAAGGTCGTTGTAATGAAGTATAAGAGAAGAAAGAATTACAAGCGGACCAGAGGCCACAGAGCTCAGTATACAATCGTTAAAGTTACAGACATTATCGAGGGGTGATCAGATATGGCACATAAG
The DNA here is from genome assembly GCA_017554185.1 of Spirochaetia bacterium. GTDB lineage: Bacteria > Spirochaetota > Spirochaetia > CADAEX01 > CADAEX01 > CADAEX01. Next base: position 3,643 of record JAFZIU010000098.1, on the reverse strand, counting down.
AAAGGCGGCGGAAGCTCAAGAAACGGAAGAGACTCAAATGCACAGAGACTTGGCGTCAAGAGATTTGGCGGCGAACTTGTTTCTGCTGGTTCCATCATTGTAAGACAGAAAGGTACTGAATTCCATCCTGGCGAGAACGCAGGTCTTGGAAAGGACCACACTATTTTTGCCAAAGAGACCGGAACTGTTAAATTCCATCAGAGACAGGGCAGAAAATACATCAGTATCGAAAAAGTAGAAGTAGCAGAATAATTTTTTTAAACTATTGTGCGTGGCTTTGTAGACGAAACATCACTAGAAGTCGGCTCCGGTAAAGGCGGAGCCGGTTGTGTTTCTTTAAGGCGGGAAAAGTACATTCCCAAGGGCGGTCCCGATGGCGGCGACGGCGGAAAGGGCGGTGATGTTGTATTCCAGATCAAGAGAAATCTAAGGACATTAGCACATCTCAGGTACAAGCGTATAATAAACGCCGGCAACGGACGGCCCGGAGAGGGGCGTAAGAAGCATGGCGCAGACGGCGAGGATGCAGTTATACTGCTGCCTCCCGGCGCTTTGATCAAGGACTTTGATACAGGCGAGGTGCTCCACGATTTTGCCCAGGACGAAAGCGACTGGGTATTCCTTAAGGGAGGCAAGGGGGGCCTTGGCAACATGAACTTTGCCACAAGCCGGCACCAGACTCCCCGGTTTGCCCAGCCCGGTCTTCCAGGGCAGAGCCGCAAGATAATAATAGAAATCAACATTATCGCAGATATCGGCTTCGTGGGGTTCCCCAACGCAGGCAAATCCACACTGCTGGGCCGGCTGACCAATGCAAACCCAAGGGTGGGCAGCTACCCGTTCACAACCAAGATTCCTAACCTCGGCGTCTATGCCCTGGACGACCAGGACATTGTCCTTGCCGACATCCCCGGCATCATAGAGGGGGCATCCCAGGGGGCTGGGCTTGGAATCCGCTTCTTAAAGCACATAGCCCGTACCCGCGGTCTCCTTTTCCTAATCGATGTATCCCAGGAAAACTACCTGGATTCCTTCGAGATCCTTCTGGGAGAGCTCAATGCATTCTCCCCGGAACTGGCAGAGCGCAGGCGTGTGATCCTTGGAACCAAGATGGACACCGAGGGGAGCGAGGAGAACCTTAAGAAACTTATGGAAAAATACCCCGATGAGGAGATCCACGGAATCTCTGTGTTCTCCGGTTTCGGAATGGATAAGATAAAAGACATTTTCTCAAGGCTGGTGCTGCAGGAAGAATGAAGACCTTTATTTTCGGCGGCAGCTTCAACCCGGTCCATACAGGACACCTTTTCATAGTGCAGGAGGTCATGTTCCAGCTGGGCTACCAGCGTGCCATCCTCGTTCCTGCAAACATAAATTACTTTAAGGAAAACAGCACTGCAGTCACTCCCCAGGAGCGGCTTGAGATGCTCCACGCCGCAGTGGACGATATCCCCGGCTGCATAGTTGAGGAGTGCGACATAAAGAGGGGCGGCATAACCTACAGCATCGATACGATCCACTACATCCTTGACCATTACGACATAACCGGGAAACCGGGCTTCATAATAGGGGACGACCTGCTGCCAGGTTTCGGTACCTGGAAGGAGCCGGAGGAGATAAAGAAGCTGGTAGACCTGATTGTGGTGCGCCGGAATATCGAGGATCCTATAGACTCAAATTATCCGGATTTCTACATAAAAAACAAAATGTTGCCGATATCTTCTACAGAGATACGTGAGCGGGTTAAGAAAGGGTATCCTATAAGGTACCTGGTGCCTGAGAAAGTGAGGGAGATAATTGAACAGCGCAGATTTTACAAGTGATGCCTTTGTAGCAAAGATGGACAGCTACCTTAAAAACCATCTTTCCCCCTCAAGGTACGAGCATTCTGCCTCCACAGCCGACACCTGCCGCGCTCTTGCAGCAAAGTTCGGCTATGACCAGAAGCTGGCCTACTTCACCGGCCTTGCCCACGACATTGCCAGGGAGTATTCCAAGGAGGAGCTTGTGGAGTGGGCTTCCCGGGACGGCAAGCCTGTAAGGGATCTTGACCTTGCATCCCCGGTGCTGCTTCACGGCAGGGCAGGGGCTATGGTGCTCAAGAAAGAGTTCGGCATTGAAGACCAGGATGTGCTTGATGCCCTCTCTGCCCACACCACCGGGACTGCCGGCATGAAGAGCCTTGCCAAGATACTGTTTGTGGCCGACTACATAGAGCCCAAACGTAAACATATAACACCTGAATTTTTAGCCAGCCTGGAAGGCCTTGACCTTGACGGCATGGTCTATGCAGTGCTCATGGGCACCCTGAACCACCTGGCCTCGAAGGGCAAGGGTGTGGACCCGGAGGCGCTGGAACTTAAGCAGGAGCTTGAGCATGCGGAATAAGAAAGTCTTTGCAAAGAGCAACATCATTCTCTTCATCATCCTCCTGGTCATTCTGGCCACTGTAGTGTTCATCTCTGTCAGTGTACGGGAGGACAATGTCCATAAAAAGCTTTCCGAGGGCAAGGGTGTTGCATTCATCTTCAACATGACAGACAAGAAGAATATCCTTTTCTCAGAGGTGTTCATCTATCATCCCGAGACCCACAGGACTGCTGTCATAGATATTCCGATAAACTATGGATCACTCATAAAATCCCTCTCCAGGGTTGACCGGCTCGACGTGCTTTATAAGAAAGGAAAACCTGATCAGTATATCAAGAAGATAGAGGTGGAGACAGGCCTTTCCATACCGTTCTATTTCGACTTTGACCTGGATGAGTTCAAGAACTGCGTAGACCTTTTAGGCGGTCTTGATTTTGTAATCGGCACCCCGGTGCTGCGCCACGAGACATTGGCCGACACAGTGCTGCTTCCAGGGGGACGGCATAGGCTTGACGGCGACAAGGTGCTGGAATACATCCGCAACGAGGAACTTAATTCTGCAGATTCAGAGCTTTCAACCAGCAGGCAGCGTCTTATCCAGACCTTCGTGAGTTCCCTTGGTGCCAACAAAGATCTGCTTCTCAAGAAAGAGGTGTTCCCTGTCCTTTATAAGAACATGGACACAGACTTAAGCCAGCTGGCCCTTAGATCGTTCCTTGAAGCAATGTCCAAGGCAGACTGCCAGCGCATGATATTCCACAGGGTTCTGGGCGACAGGAAGATGGTGGACGACAAGGTCATGCTGTTCCCGCACTACAACGGAAACCTCCTCCGGGAAGGGCTAAAGCAGATTGTGGAAGCACTTGGGAACACCAATGTCTTCGAAGGCAGCAACATCAAGATAGAGATACTTAACGGAACCTCGATGGGAGGCCTTGCAAACCGCACCTCCACCACATACCGCAACTTCGGATACAATGTGACAAAAGTGGACAATGCAGAATCGGACAATGTGGAACTGACCCAGATCATCGGACACAAGAACGATATGGCAATCATAGAGCGTGTGGCCGGTGTCATAAAGTGCAGGAATATTTTGACAGAAGACGGAATCGAGGGAACCATAACAATTATTTTAGGGAAGGACTTTGATGGCAGACAATGCAAATGAAAAAACTGTGAAGGAAATTGCAGCATTCATTGAGGAACATAACGGGCAGGACACTGTTGTCCTTAACATCTCCGAGCTTAACAGCTGGACCGATTATTTCAT
>JAFZIU010000097.1 GCA_017554185.1 Spirochaetia bacterium | reverse complement strand
AGGCATCCTTGCGGTCGCATATCATGCATTTAAGATTATGCTTTGTCCCGGCAAGCTTTTCTGCTATAGCCTGGAAGTTAGAGCCATTGCCAGATACCAGCACTGCATAATCAGCCATTTACAATCTCTCCGATCACACGGATGGCAATCTTGCTGCGCTTTGCAAAGGAAAGGACATCATCCACATTGTTCTTCTTCACAACCATGGCAATTCCGATTCCCATGTTGAACACCCTTTCCATCTCCACCGGGTCGATTCCGCCGTTCTTCTGGATCTTCTTGAAGATCTCGGGCACTTCCCATGCTGTGGTGTCAAACACAGGCTTTACAGTCTTAGGCAGTGTGCGGATAAGGTTTCCTGTAAGACCGCCCCCGGTGATGTGGGCAGCAGCCTCGATATTGTCCTTTGCAATCAGCTTCTTAAGCTCTTTTACATAAATCTTTGTTGGCTTCAGCAGTTCTCTGCGACCAGCCTTGTCCTTCTTATCAATAACTTTCCGGGCCAGGGAAAGCCCGTTGGAATGGATACCTGCAGAAGGAAGGCCCAGGATGATATCTCCCTTCTTGATGTTCTTCTTGCGGGGGAGCATCTTGTCCCGGTCAACAATTCCTACTGCAAACCCTGCCAGGTCAAAATCGTCGGAGCCATACACATCGGGCATCTCGGCAGTCTCTCCGCCGGCCAGTGTGCATTCTGCCTGCTCGCAGCCGTCAACAACACCCTTGATGATCTGGTGCAGGACTTCCTCATGAATTTTTCCGCATGCAATGTAATCAAGGAAAGTCTGAGGTGCGGCACCGCATACAATCAGGTCGTTCACAGACATGGCAACCAGGTCTATTCCCACGGTGTCGTATATTCCCAGTTCCTGGGCAATCATAAGCTTTGTCCCCACGCCGTCGGTGGTGGAAAGCATGATCGGGTTCTTATACTTTTTTGTATCAATTGCAATTCCGCCGGCAAAACCACCTATGCTGCGCGAAACTGCCTTGGATTTAAGAGAACCTATGAAGCTTGCGAACTTGTCGCCTTTATCAATGCTTACACCTGCTTCTTCGTACGATCTTACTGGCATTACATTCCCCCTATTATCTGTCTAATTCTGCATCAAAATCTAAATCAGGATTTGGATCTGCCTCTGGCACCGGCTTCCTGTTTCCTTCAAGCTTCTCAAAGATCATTGTCTCGCTCTCTTTCTTGGACTTCTTGAGAGCAAGGGAAATTTCATCAATCAGAAGTTTGCTGGCATTGTCAAACAGCTTGCGCTCCTGGATCGGCAGTTCCTTTGATGTGCTTCTGTCATACAGGGTTTTAACAACCTGTGCTATATCGCTTATAGCCCCTTTCTTAAGGAGCTCCAGATTCTGCTGATTCCTTGTCTTCCAGTCTGTGTTTGTCTGCTCATATTCCTTGTTCAGAAGCTCAAGAGCCTTAAGGGCCTCCTTGGAGGAGACAATCTTGCGGAGCCCTATGGATTCGGCATTTTCCACAGGAACCATGACTGTCATATCAGGGGTCTCAAAGTAGATATCATAATAGAGAACCTCTTTTTCCCGGAACATGCGCTTTTCCACTGCCTTGATTTCCCCTACACCCTGAATCGGATACACCACATGCTCGTTCACGGCAAAATAGTTGATCTTCTTTGCAGGAGCTTTCGGTGCCGGTTTCTTTGGCTCTGGTTTCGGAGATGGTTTAGGTGCCGGCTTTGATGCTTCTTTAACCGGAGCCTTAGCTGCCTTTGCGGGTGCTTTAGCAGGAGCTTTGGCCGGGGCCTTTGGTGCTGCTTTTGGAGCAGCCTTGGCTGGTGTTTTTACTGCTGGTTTAACCGGAGCTTTTACTGTTGGTTTTGCCGCAGTTTTAGCTGGAGCCTTGGTTGTCTTTGCAGGAGCTTTTGCTGGTGCCTTAGGAGCCGCCTTTGCCGGAGTCTTCGCTGCAGGCTTTGTTGCAGCCTTGACCGGTGCTTTCACAACAGGCTTGGATGCTGCTTTAACTGGAGCCTTAGCTGCCTTTGCAGGTGCTTTGGCCAGGGCCTTTGGTGCTGGCTTTGCAGCGGTCTTAGCCTGTGTTTTTACAGCAGGTTTCGCAACTGTCTTGGCCGGCGCTTTTTTTGCCGCTGGTTTCGGAGCAGCCTTGGCTGTTGTCTTAGGTGCAGCCTTTGGTGCTGGTTTTACTGTCTTTTTTGCAGGAGCTTTGGATGTGGATTTGGTAGCAACTTTAGGAGCAGTTTTTACTGCCGGTTTTGCGGCTTTTTTTGCCGCTGGTTTGGTTGTTGTTTTTGCTTTTGCCATGATATCCCTATTATATATTTTTTTATTTAAAATATCAATCCAAATACAAAGGCTGCAGCACTTGCGCAGACCGCAACAGTCAACAGTCCTTTCTCAAACCATGCCAGTATAAGGGCCACGATGCAGCCGCATACAGCCGGTATAAGGCTGGCGGTGGAGAAGAAGATGGCGGGGAATGTCATGGCCCCCAGCACAGCATAAGGAATATAGTAGAGGAAAGAGCTGACAAATTTATTTGTAATCTTTTTACGGAACGCCACATATGGAATCATGCGGATAAGGTAGGTGACCAGCGCCATCACTGCCAGATATTTAAAGAATTCTCCGTATTCCATATCAGTTCTCCACCGGAGCAATTGCTGCAAATATAGAAGCCGACACTACTGCGCAGATAATGATCACAAACCCGGACGAAACCTTGTTAAGCCCTGGGACAAAGGCAAACAGACAGCTCAGGAGCACTGCTGTAAGAATGACCTTCATGACCACCATGTTCTTTTTTGCAACAGGAATAATGATGGCAATGAACATGCCATAAATCGCAATACCCAGTGCATCGCTCATGGCGGCGGGAAGGATATTCCCGGCAACAGCCCCCACCATGGTGCCCAGACTCCAGCCTATGAACGGTGTCAGGATAAGCCCGTACATATATCGGGTTCCCACCGAGCTGCCGTGGCCCGATGCAACAGCAAAAATCTCATCAGTGTTCATGAACGACACAATAAGCCGGTGAGGCGTGGTCATGGTGCTGTCAAGTTTCTGGGAAATAGAGATGGACATAAGCGCATAGCGCAGGTTTATGACCAGCTGGGCCAGCGCCAGCTCGATGAATGTGCCGGCATTGGTCATTATAGGCACCGCCGCCAGCTGCCCTGCCGAGGTTACGTTGGTCATGGATATAAGTGTGGCCTGGAGCGGGGAAAGCCCTGAGTTCACGCAGAATATTCCGAATGCAAAGGCTACCGAAAAGTAGCCCAGGCAGATAGGAATTCCGTCCCTAAGCCCATTTTTTGTCTCATTCATATATTTTTTATAACACAAATTCAAAATGTATGGTATAGTTATAGAATAATAATGCGAAATAAGAATGAACTGATCAAACGTTATTCTGTATTTTTCCTCGGAATCGTGACCAACGCCCTGGGTGTTGCCCTGATCACAAGATCCATGCTGGGAACCGGCCCCACCACCTGTATCCCTTATGTAGTAAGCCTTTATTTCCCATACTCCTTCGGTACCTTCACATTCCTGTTCAACATGCTCCTTCTGCTGCTGCAGATCATCATACTCCGCCGCCGCTTCAACCCCCACCAGCTCCTGCAGATACCGGCCTCCTTCATCTTCTCCGCCACCATCGATATATGCATGAGCCTAACCGCCGGCATAAAGATCAACATGTACATCGTAGCCCTTCTATGGGTCGTTGTAGGCTGTGTATTCCGGGCCTTCGGTGCCAGCTGCCAGATCATAGCCGACGTGGTCATGCTCTCTGCCGAGGCCTTTGCCAAGACCATGGCAGATGTTACAAACAAGGAGTTCGGTATCTGCAAGCTGGTGTGCGACGCCGCCATGACCGCCGTCGCAATCGCCCTCTCCTTCTGGTTCTTCGGCTCCCTCCAGGCTGTGCGGGAAGGAACCCTTGTAACAGTGCTCCTGGTAGGCCCTATCTCCCAGATCTTCATAGGCAAGCTGCTTTTCACAAACCACTATTTCGAGAACGAAGGGGAGTTTGTATACCTTACCAAGTTCAAGCCCCAGGAAGGCAAGCGGCTGGTTATAACCATAACCACCGAGGCAGGCTCCAGCGGCCGTAAGATTGCAGAATACCTGGGCAACGCCCTGGGCATCCATGTATTCAACAAAGAATTAGTCCACCTGATAGCCCAGGAAGGCAACTTTACAGAAGACTATGTGAGAAAGCACAACGAGAAGCTCTACACCAACGGCGCCGAAGCCTTCTTCAAGGAAAGCTATTCCTTCGCCGAAACCGGATTCGAGCACTACAGGCGGCTCTACGAGGCCCAGAAGCGGGTGATCACACGCCTTGCCGAAGAGCAGGACTGCATCATAATAGGCCACTGCTCCAACTTCATACTGCAGCGCATGGAGGGAGCCCTCCACATCTTCATAGGCACCGACATGCCCAACCGGGTCCAGTATCTTTCAAATAAGTACGCATTAAGCCCCAAGAAGGCATGGGAAAAGATCAAGAAACAGGATGAGGACACCGGCCAGTATTACCGGCTTTTCACAGGGCAGGACTGGCGGGATCCCGACAGCTATCACTTCACCATAGATTCGGCTATGTTCGGCGATGCAGGCACCGCTGCCATGATTGAGTATTTTATCAAGAAAGGATACGACTCCCTGAGCGCTGCCGGCATCAGGGAGCTTATGGATCATTATTCAACAGGGCGGTAGATAACCCGTACCTGCTTCAAAAGTCCCTCGCCGTCGCTCTTGGTGGCAATATCTTCCATATCATTCAAAGCTGTGTGGATAATGCGGCGTTCGAAGGGGTTCATAGGCTCAAGCAGCTTGGACCGCTTTGTGCGGCGCACCTGTTCTGCAGTCCGCAGTGCCAGCTTCACCAGGTTGCTTTCCCGGCGTTCCCTGTACTTCTCTACATCGATGATGATGCGGGGCGGCTCTTCCTTGAGCTTTCCGGCATAAACATTGACCAGAAGCTGGATTGCATCCAGGTTCTTGCCCTTCTTTCCGATCAGGATCCCGGAGTGCTCAGACTCGATCATGATCCGGATCTTGTTCTCGTTCCGGTAGCAGATATATGCGGTTCCAGGGTAGTCCATCTTGCCGATAAGGTCTTCCACAAAGTCCAGGATCTTATCCTCGAATACGCTTACAGGCTCAAGGGGCTCGGAACTGCTTTCCAACTCTACAGCGTTCTCTGCCACCACATCCTCATCAAGGCTGCTTTCAGGTTCTGCAGTCTCTTCCTGCTCTTCGTTCTGGGCATTGATATGCACACGGATCTTCACATTTCCCTTGTGGAAAAGACCGGGCTTGTTGTTCTCAAGAATTTCCACGTCAAATTCATCGCGCTCAAGACCCAGTGCCTCGATTGCTTTATCTATCGCTTCTTTTTCTGTCTTTCCTTCGAATTCCATATCTATCTCCTAATCATGCCTTTGCCTTGGCTTTCATTTTCTGTCTGTGGTTGATGTAGAGCTGCTGTCCTATGGAGAGGATGTTGGTCATAGT
>JAFZIU010000096.1 GCA_017554185.1 Spirochaetia bacterium | reverse complement strand
GTACCGTTGGTTATCACACCCACCAGGTTCTTTCTTCTGGTGTAAGTGGATACCAGGCTCTGGTCTGCCTTTATCTCCAGACATGGAAAAGCAACACCAGGTGTATAGGCACAGGAGAGGTCATCCTGAGTCTTACAGGGTTTTGAAGGCATTACCTCAATCTTTCCTGCTGCAGGAAAACTATGATATTTCAATGATTTTTCTTTAAGATCCATTCTGCTTACCTTCCAAGTTCTCTTGCTGCCTTGAAAATAGTTCCAAAGAGGTCATGAATATTATTGATATCAACAGATGAGAATGCCACCCTGAGGAATTTATCACCTATGGAGATAGTTCCGATTCCGTAGTGCTCGAGAAGATATTTCCTGAGGTTCTCTGCCCCGATCTTCTTGACTACAAATGTCATGAAATAACCGGAGTTGAAAGGCATTGCAACAAGAGGCACATCGGCAGGCATTGCCTGAACCGCCTTCTTGACCTGCATGTAGCGCCCTTTGATCTTGGCCACCACCGCTGCCTTCTCCTGGTGGTATGTGATGCTCCTCATTCCCTTGAGGATGATGTTCTGCGATATTGTAGAACAGGTGGAGACTGTGGAACGGATAGATCCCATAGTCTTCTTCTCAAGTACAGAGAGGGCAGCATCATCCAGAGCTTTTCCCCCGTAGGTTATGAATCCGGTGCGGAAGCCCCATACCAATTCCTCCTTGGTGGCACCGTCAATCTTTACTGCAGTGATGTTGTCGTGGGCATCGCACAATGAGGCAAATATGGACTGATGCTCTATGATATCCTCGAAGAACAGGCCGAAGTAGGAGTCGTCGCAGATAACAAGCATATCCTTGCCCGAGTCGGCCTGGCGCACCAGAGCCTGTACAATCTGCTGCTGCTCTGCAGTGGACGGTGAATAACCGGTGGGGTTGTTAGGGAAGTTCAGAAGGATCACCACCTTCTTTCCCATCTTCTTTATGGTCTCTTCCATTGCATCGGCATTGAAGTGATAGTTGTCGTCAAAGAGAGCGAAGGTATCTACCTTGGCCTTGTGCAGCACATTGAAGATAAGCTTATAGTTTCCCCAGAACATATTCGGGGTTATGACATCATCATTCTCCCCTACAAAGAGGTCTGACACTATGGAAAGACCGTGGGTGAGCCCTGATGTGATTATAGGCATGGAGACTTTCTTCTTTACAAGCGAAGGGTTCTTGCGGATCATCTCCATCATCCAGATCTGACGGAGCTCCGGAAGTCCTGCAGTCGGTGCATAGGCAAACATCTCGGAAGCTGAAAGACCGTTGACCAGCTTGCGCATGGAAGGGATGAACATGGTCTGACCATCCTCCATAGCCATTCCTATGGTTGCATTATATTTGTATGCATCTTTCCTTGCCTCTGCAGACTGAGAAATAATTCCCTTGGGGAAATACATCCTTCTTCCAAGGTCAGAAAGGAGCCGGTATACAGGCTTGTTCTCTATTACCGCATTCAATTCAGCAGCTAACTTATCCAAATATAGACCTCCAATAATACATCAACGGCGTTCCTATAATAACAGAAATAATAATACTTAGGTAGATAGTGAGATGAGTTTTTTTAACAAAAATTATGTTCAGGATCAGTATGATGACGGCGGGAATAACCAGACGGAGGGTTTTCCAGTCCTGGACAGTGAATGAAAAATCGTAGATAAGGCGGTTAAGATGGAGTCCATGGTTAAGGACAGAGTTTTCCATAAAAAAGATGACGGCACACAGGATAAGCCCTGCCACCCCGGCCCGGATTCCCCTTATTCCATGGTGGATGAAAGAGACAGAAGAGCACTTTTCAGCCAGGAAGTAGATTGCCACAGTTATAAGCACAGCCGGAGTTATGATACCCAAGGTTGCTATTATTCCACCCAATGTGCCTGCCATGGTCTTGCCCACATAGGTGGCTGTGTTTATAACTACCGGGCCGGGGGTGATCTGGGCTACGGCCACAATATCGGCAAACTGAGCTGCAGTGCACCAGCCCCTGCTTAAAAGCTCGGACTGGATTATTGGAAGGTTGGCAAATCCTCCACCGAAGGCGAAGAATGCAATCTTTGCAAACACCAGGTAAAGCATAAGGTAGATCATCACTCATTCCCCCGGTACATAAGCATTCCCAGGATGCCGCAGGAGGCAACCACGTAAACTGCAGAAAGATCCACAAACTCAACTGCAAGGAAGGCAAAGAGGCCGATTACAATATCTTTCCAGCAGCGGAAAGTCTTTTTCACAATATTGCCCACAGTGCATAGAATGAATACTGTGACTGCGGCACGGATGCTGATGAATGCATACCCTGTGAGGGGCGAATTCTTGAACATCTCCACAAAGGAGGTGATGAAAAGGATGATTAAGACCGGAGGGATGGTGACGCCGGCAAGAGCACAGGCACTCCCCTTCCTTCCAGCCAGCTTATAGCCTATGTTCAGGGCTGAATTGACTCCTATAGCACCGGGCATGGAATAGATGAGCACAAGAATATCGTTCATCTCGCTGTCGGAAATGAGCTTTTTCCGGCACCGGAACTCCTGGTCCATGACAGCCAGCATGACCGGACCGCCCCCTACCGTAAAGAAAGAGATTTTAAAAAATGCAAGGAAAAGGTACAGGCAGATATGATTCACTGCTGGGGATCATCGCTTTTTCTTGGAATAACCCGTACTCATAAGAATACTGATGAATCTGGTGGAATCGAAATAGCTGAACACAACTCTGAGCATAACAGTTATAGGAACAGCAAGGACGGCACCAAGTGGCCCCCACAGCCATGCCCAGAATGCCAAGGATAAAAGGATAAGCACAGGACTCAGGTTAAGGTTGCTTCCCTGGATACGGGGCTCTATCAGGTTACCCATAAGCTGCTGTAT
>JAFZIU010000095.1 GCA_017554185.1 Spirochaetia bacterium | reverse complement strand
CCTGAGCTTGGAACCCAGGATGAACTCCACAAGTTTGCGGTATCCTTTCTCCCACATCTTGAAAATACTCTCGAACTTGTCACCGATAGGGTGCTTTCTTGTATCGTGCTCAGGCAGCAGGTAGGCGGCCATCATAGGGGTGAGGGTGAATGCAATGAAGATGGAGAACAGTGTTGCAAATACTACAGCCATCGCAAACTCCTTGAGCATCTGTCCTGCTATTCCAGACATGGTGGCAATAGGCATAAATACTGCAACGTTTGTGAGTGTGGATGCCACAACTGCCACAACAACCTCGTCGGTTCCTGTCCTGGCTGCAGACTTACCACCTTCGCCCATATTCTTGTGGTGGAAGATGTTCTCAAGAATGACTACAGAGTTCATTACCAGTACGCCGACTGCAGTTGATATACCCATCAGCGACATGATGTTCAATGTGAATCCCATTGCCTTGAGTGCAATGAATGTAGGGAGGATTGAAAGCGGCATGGTTATGGCAACTATGATGGTGGAACGGAAGGAGTGGAGGAAGAACAGCAGTATGATGGCGGTGAACCCGATACCCATCATTATGTTGGACATGGTGTCGTTTACTGTGCTGCTGGTTACCGATGCTGTCTCTGATACAACATACATATCCACGCCGTCCGGCAGTTCAGGCCTCATTTCATCCATGAGCTCCTTTATCTGCTTCTCTATGGCTACAGCATTTCCGTCCGAAGTCTTGGAAATCTCTATAAGTACAGAAAGGTCATTCCTGATGTTGTTCTGGTAGTCGAAGTAGATGGTCCGCTCCCGGGCCCGTTCTGTTGTATCTGTTATAGTGGCCACATCCTTGATCTTCCGCATCCCTCTGCCGGTTGGAATCTCAAGCTCGCCTATGGCATCCACTGCCTTGAGCTCGCCGTCGAACTTGACCGAGAACTCCTGTCCTTCCTTCTGGTAGTATCCTGCAGGGAGGTTGAGGTTTGATGCTGCCAGTATGGAATTGACCTGGGCCAGTGAAATCTGGTTCTGGAATACAACTCTGCTGTCGAACTCCACATGGATCTCACGTTCCTGGCCGCCTGTCACGCTGGTTTCACCTACACCGATAACCTGTGAGAATGTGTTCTTGACCTTCTTGTCGGCCAGGTCGTAGAGCGCGGCCATGGTTACCTTGCTGCTGTCGCCGGCCAGCATCACCTTTAGGATAGGCATCTCGTTTATATTTATCTTGGTATAGACAGGGGCTTTCGCATCTGCAGGAAGGTCGTTTGAGATGTTGTTTACCTTCTGTGTTACTTCCTGGATCGCTGTATCAACATTCTTGTCCATGTTGAACTTGAGCAGTACCAGCGACACGTTCTCAAGCGAGTAGGAGACTATGGTGTCCAGACCGCTTATCATGGAGACCGCATCCTCTATCTTCTTGGAAATCTGGCTCTCTATAAGCTCAGGTGATGCACCTGCATAGTTTGTCTGCACCAGTACATAAGGTATATCTATGGCAGGGGTTATGTTGAGCGGCATGCCCACATAGGCCAGCACACCGAATATGACCAGTCCCACCATCACCATGCTTATGAGGACAGGTCTTTTTATTGAAAATGCTGCAATACTCATGGTGTCTTACTCCTGGTTGATTATCCTTATGAACTTGCCGTCGGAAATATTCTTGTTGCCTTCTGTTATAAGCTTGTCGCCTGATTTCAGGCCGCCTGTTATCTCCACCTTGTTGCCGAATGTCTCGCCTGTCTTTATCTGGCGGCGTACGGCCTTGTCGCCTTCTGCCAGGTATACATAGGCATTGCTGCCTTCGAATGTTATATTCTTGCGGTCAAGAACGATTATGTTTTTCTTCTCGTAGCTTACAATATTAACCTTGGCACTTACACCGCTTGGGATTTCTCCCTTGGAATTGTCAAACTCTATGAGGGCGCCGAATGCCTGTTTGTCGGGGTTCTGGGAGAGATCCAGCTGCACTATCTCTCCTTCTAGTTTCTTTCCTTCCCAGGTGGCGGTGGCTTTCTTTCCCTTGGTCAGCTTGGAGATGTCCCGCTCCTGTATCCACACCTTTCCTGTAAGGCGGCTTGAGTCGGTCACGGTGAACAGGTGGTCTCCTGCCTTTACATTGTCGGTCTTCTGAACATCAAGACGGGAGATTATTCCGCTGATAGGTGCTTTGACACCTACCACAGAGTTGACATTGTTCCAGTTTGCCCTGGCGTTCTCGTATGCTGCCTTTGCATTGTCATAATCCTGCTTGGAGATTCCCTTTGCGTTGTAGAGGGTGCTCATCCGCTTGAATGTGGCCTCTGCATTCTCGTATGCAGTCTTGGCCTGATAGAAGTTGGCCGAAACATTGTTCTTCGGGAATGTGATTACAATTGCATCTTTCTCAACCTTGTCGCCGACAGAATATTTTATATCCTCAACTGAGTCGGCAATCTTGGCCGATGCGGTAGCTTCGTATATTCCCTTTAATGTGGCATCATAGGTTATTTCTGAATGGAAGGAGCCTGTCTTTACAGTGGTCACATTGACTGGGGTGCCTTCTTCGCTGTAGATCTGTGCCATACTCTTTGTGTTTATTTCTTCCGATGCCTTTTTCTTGGTACAGCCTGTAAGTAAAACCGATGCGGCAAGTGCTGCGATAAATAAAGTCCTGATTTTCATTTTTCCTCCAAAATATGCCTGTAACTATGGGAGAATCCTTCCATAAATCTGTCCACAATATTGTCTATGACCTTTCTGGTCATGATTTCCTTTGATCTGATTATAATGTCCAAGAAGCCCTCGAGGAATGAGGTGATGAGGAGGAATCCCTCCTGAACCTCCTGCTGCGAGCACTTTGCCAAGCCGGGAAGATTGAAATGCTCCTCCATCTTGCGGATGATGAAGGGGATGAACTCTGCCTTGGCAGGAAAGCTCTCGCCGGGGTAGATGTTGTTGAAAATCTTTCCAATAAGGCTCTGGTTCTTTGTTATGAGTACAGAGCTGAGCACCTTCCTCTTGAGGCAGATCCGGTCGTCCTCCAGATACCAGTAGCCCAGGTTCTTGAGGGTTATGGTTATCTTCTCCACTAGGGTAGTCCCCATGCTGAAGAACCGGTTCACCTTTTCCGAGGTCTCCTGATATATGCTGTCTGCCACTGCTATGACAAAGTCTTCCTTGCTCTTGAAGTGCCAGTAGATTGCACCCCGTGTCACGCTGGCAGAACGGGCTATGTCCTCCATGGAGGTGTGTCCGAAGCCTTTCTCCATGAACAGGGCAAGTCCTGCATCCAGTATTGCCTGGCGGGTCTTCTCTGCATCTTCCTGTGTCCGTTTCATCAATAGCTCCAATCTTTACAAACAAACTGTTTGTATGTAAATGCCACTATATACATAAATATAAAAACAGTCAATAGGTTTTTATTGACAATAGAGTAGTAGGTACATATGATGAAAACAAGATGAGGTCTCGATTTTTCCTGCTTTTTGCAGGACTGGTGATATTTACAGTCAACGCATTGTCTCTTTATGCCTTGGAGCACGATGCCGGGGATAAGATGACTCTGCCCGAGACCACCAATTTTGCCCGGAAATTCAACAAGTTCATGGAGCCTGTCTCCTTCGGAGTCGGGTCAGAGCCTGGTGCCGACAAGAATGCAGTCTACATCTACCTTATGTATGATTATGCTCCGAAATACTCATGGATGATAAAGTTTGACATGGAGAACTCTGTGACATCCGAAAGCGATATTGACCTGGATGGGGATGATTTCGGCTTTCAGCTGAACAAGCAGAAGTCATATTCCCTTGAGCTTCTGCCCATGGTGCGGCACTTTGAGTATCTGGACCTGGGGGTCGGACTTTTAGGGCAGTATTATCGCTACGATGTAGAGGGATTGTTCAGTTCCGGCACATCAAAAGAGTATATGGAGCTCAAGAGAAACGTGTTCCAGGTAGGACCGCTTCTGTATCTGCACTGGCAATATCCTGTAGCAGATCATGTTGACTTTGGAGGTACTACCGAGGTTTCTCCTTTCCTGTGGACCATGCTGCGTGATAAATATCACGGCTCCTACTACGATGAAAGTGGAAAAGTAAAGTATTCAGGTACCGACAAAGACTATGGCTACGGCGTTCCTGCAGTCTCCCAGCTTTTCTATCTTACATTCATCAAGTTCATCAACTTGTCCACCAGTATAGATTACAGCTACTACCGAATAGGGACACATGATGTCCAGGTCTATCATGACACAGTCCTCAGGTTCGGACTTTCTATACTTAAACGGCCTAAGAGCGGTTTCCTGAACTATCTGGTCGGTGTGTTCTACGAGAACGAATGGATTTCTATGGATATAAACAATGATAAAACCTATGATCACGAACACCGGTGGATATTCTGCATCGGTGCTTCCGGCTGAAAAGTGAGGTGTGATATGGCAGAGAGCGTGAGACCTCTTGAGAAGAATAAAAACTGGAAAGGACGCCGGGGACCGGTGGTTCTGATCATCATGGATGGAGTGGGCTACGGCAAATATGCTGATGGCGATGCAGTGAAGGCAAGCCGCATGGCGAACCTGGACTGGCTTACAGCCAATTCTCCCCATACACAGCTCAAGGCCCATGGCACAGCCGTGGGGCTTCCATCCGATGCCGACATGGGAAACAGCGAGGTTGGTCACAACGCCATGGGCTGCGGCCGGGTCTTTGCCCAGGGGGCAAAGCTGGTGTCCGGGGCCATTGCCTCCGGAACCATGTTCGAAGGGGCAACCTGGAAAAAGCTTATAGCTTCAGTTAAAGCCAATAACAGCACCCTCCATTTCATAGGCCTCCTTTCCGACGGCAATGTCCACTCCCACCAGGACCATCTCAAGGCCATGGTTGCCCAGGCTTATAAGGAGGGAGTCCATAAGCTCCGGGTTCACGCCCTTTTAGACGGCAGGGATGTGGATCCCACCAGTGCCCTGGATTATATAACTCCTATGGAAGAATACCTGGCATCCTTTGCCGGGGTGGATTACTGCATCGCCTCCGGCGGCGGCAGAATGTATATAACCATGGACCGGTATAATGCCAACTGGGACATGGTGGAAAGGGGCTGGAATGCCCATGTATTGGGGAAGGGAAGAGAGTTTGCCTCCGCCACCGAGGCTATAAAGGCATACCGGGCCGAGAACCCGGGGCTTCTGGACCAAGATATGCACGAGTTTGTCATAACCCGGGACGGCAGGCCGGTGGGTACTATAAACGATGGCGACAGCGTCATCTATTTCAACTTCCGGGGCGATAGGGCACTTGAGATGACAAGGGCCTTCGAGACCCCTGAGGGGGGCGATCTGCCCTTTGACAGAGTTCGTGTGCCAAAGGTTGAATATGCCGGCATGATGGAGTACGACGGGGACCTGCACATTCCACACCAGTACCTGGTGAGCCCGCCATCCATTGATAGAACAATGGGCGAGTACCTTACAGCCACCGGTGTGCACCTTATGGCAATAAGCGAGACCCAGAAGTACGGCCATGTCACCTACTTCTTCAACGGCAACAGGCTGGGCAAGTTCAACGAGAAATTAGAGGATTACATAGAGATAAAGAGCGACGTTGTCCCATTCGAGCAGCGCCCCTGGATGAAGTGCGCCGAGATTGCCGATGCAGTTATCGAAGCTATAAAGAGCGGCAGGTACCAGCATATAAGGCTCAACTTCCCAAACGGCGACATGGTGGGGCACACCGGTGTCTTCAATGCAGTGGTCTGCTCCATGGAGGCCATGGATCTGCAGATTGGACGCATAAAGCAGGCGGTGGAGGAGACCGGCGGAATACTGTGCATAACAGCAGACCACGGAAACTCCGACGATATGTACGAGCATGCCAAGGACGGCAGCGTAAAGCAGAACAAAGACGGAAGCCCCAAGGCCAAGACCAGCCACAGCCTTAATCCGGTGCCGGCCATAATCTACGATCCGGAGTACAAAGGGGAGTACGACCAGAGTGCTTTGAACTCTGGCCTCGGCATCTCCAGCTGGCCTGCCACCATAATGCAGCTTATGGGCTTTGTCCCTCCGGCCGACTACGACAGGAGCCTGATCAACCTGAAATGAAGTATAGAAAATTATTCTTCTTTTGCATGGTTTTATGCTGTGTATTCTTTTTTATCACATGTTCCAACGGGAGCTCCTCTGACAGTGATGACAACACGGGAATAACTTGGCTGGGCCCGCTGCCTTATCCGCCGAATAATCCGAAATATCTTTGGGCATATTACAACACCACAGATGAATGTTCTTATATCTGGGACGGCAAGAAATGGGCTCTCCTTTCCGGCAAGCCAAGAAAGACCTTCGATGTGAAGGTTGTCGAACTTAAAAAGAAGTTTGTCTTATCTGCAAGCCCAAGCTTAGACAGCATGGAACTTGGATTTATAGAGGGGATGGAGGACATCCCATATATACGCTGTAATTCTGAATATTTTAAATTTCTTTTAGGAATAAACATTGATGTCTCAAGTGTGAATGCCGATACAAAAAAAGTTACATTCACTAATAGAGATCAAAACACAACTGCAGAGCTGGATCTGACCAGACATACCCTTGCCTTTGATAATTATAATCTATTTTTCAGGGACGGTAACACTGTATATTATGATACTGCAAAAAGTCATCTTTGCGACTACATGAAGATGACAGACTATTCTAATATCGCAGGAGAGCCTGTTGTGTTTGACTGGTCTGCCCAGGACATAGGGGTTGTTATCTGGAAAGAGGGCAATTCTTATGACCTTGCCCTGCCGCTCCAGATGTTCAACGATGTCTTCTTGTCATCAAGGTGGTACCCTACTCTCTATAATGGAAATAAAATATATTCACCACGCTCCCTTACAGACGATTATTGGACATCAGGAAACCAGTCTGGAACCAGGAGCAAGGCACTGGCAGAATTCTGTTACAACGAGCTCTGCCTCAACCTGG
>JAFZIU010000094.1 GCA_017554185.1 Spirochaetia bacterium | reverse complement strand
TCATCTGAGCCAGGAAGCAGTCGTTGACCAGGTTGGAGTTGGAGAGCATTACTCCCTTAGGGATTCCTGTGGTTCCAGACGTGTAGAGGATTGCCACAAGGTCGGTTATCTCCCTTTTCACCGGCTTTTCCAGCGGTGCATTCTCAAGGGAGAGCACATAGTTTTCATTTGCAGGATCAAGGGCATAGTAAGGAGCTCCTTCTGGAAGCATTCCTTTCACCATATTGTATTTTTCTTTATCCACAAGGGCTGCCACAGGCTCGCTGAAGTCGATAAGGTTCTTAAGCTCTTCCTCGTGGAGAGTGTAGTCCAGAGGAACAATGACAGCTCCTGCTGATGCAATTGCATAGTAGGCCACAGCCCATTCAGGCCGGTTCTTTCCGGTCAGGACGACACGGTCGCCGGGCTTTACCCCTTTCTCCACCAATGATGCGGCCAGGGTGAGAATCTTGTCCCGTGCCTCCTTGAAGGTGAGGACAAACTTGTCCGGGTTGTAGGTGGTAAGACACTTTTTGTCTGGATATCTGGCAGCTGCTACTTGAAAGAGCTCTGCTAATGTAGGAATATCACCATCGTAGAGTTTCCCCTTGAATGGTTTTAAAAACTGAAATGTTCTGTGTGGGTACATTGTCGGCTCCTATTTCTTCTATTTTATGGCATAAATCCTAAATTGGCAATAGAAAAGAAATCTTGACTAATCGGGCTTAAGAAAGGAAAATATCTGCATGGGGAAAGAGAAGAGAGTTCTGATAGTCGGAGCCGGACCTGCCGGGCTTTTCTGTGCATACCGCCTGGTGGAGGCCGGTATTCCGGTGCTTCTGGTGGACAGGATGAGCAGTCCGGGACGCAAGTTCCTGCTGGCAGGATCCAGCGGAGGACTCAACTGCACCCACAGGGGGACACCGGCAGAGCTTTCTGCGAAGTACTATGGCAACGAGGCCCTTTTCAAGGGACTTCTGGAGGATTTCTCCCCTGATGATCTGATTAAATGGTACAAGAAACTGGGATCTGACTCCTTTGTGGGCAACGGCGGCAAGATTTTCGCCTCTCTGCCGGTGCAGGAGGTGCTCCGCCGCTGGTGGGAAAAGCTTGAGGCCGCAAACCAGACAGCTACTGGTTCCAGGGGCATACCCCTGTTCACCTTCCAGGGTGGCTTGGAGTTCACCGGCTTTGGTGCAGCGGGGCAGTTTATGTTCCGGCAGGGAGATGCTGCGGTGGAGCTTGGGGCTGAGTACGCTGTTTTCGCCCTGGGTGGCGGCAGCAGGCCGGAGACAGGCTCCAACGGAGCCTGGGTGAATGCATTCCAGGCTGCCGGCATCCAGGTTGCTCCCCTCCGCTCTGCCAACTGCGGCGTGGAGGCGCGCTGGTCGCCGCTTTTGCGGCAGCGCATTGCGGAAGCCACAGCGCGGGCTGGGGCAACCCGGGCCACAGCGCGGGCCGGGGCGGCGTCACACGCCCACGGGGCGGGCGCAAGCCTGGATATCGCCCTCAAGTGCAGTGGCAGAGCCACCACCGGGGAGGTGGTGCTGACCGGGTACGGTCTGGAGGGGAGCGGAGTATACAGCATCGGCTGGTACATACGGCAGGAGCTGGAAAAATCAGGTACCTGCACCCTTGCAGTAGACCTCCTGCCCCACCTGTCTGCCGAGCAGCTTAAGCGCCGCCTTTCAAAACCCAGAGGCAAAAACTCCCTCTCCAACTATGCCCGCAAGGCCCTTGGCCTTACAGGCCTTTCGTACCTGCTTTTCAGGGAGCTTTCCCCAGAAGGCGACCTCACCCAGGTCAAAAACCTGCCCCTGGCCATAACCGGCTGCCGCCCCCTGGAAGAGGCCATCTCCTCTGCCGGCGGTGTATGCCTCTCCCAGCTGGACTCAGACTTCATGCTCAAATCCAAGCCCGGCTGCTTCGTAGTAGGTGAGATGGCAGACTGGGAAGCCCCCACCGGCGGCTATCTGCTCCAGGGCTGTTTCTCCACCGCATACAGGGCATCGGAAAAAATAATGGATTTATTATCATAATGGTTGTATACTTAAAAAGATGAAAGGCTTCAAAGGATTCTTCCTTTTTCTATTCCTTACCGCCGCAGCCCTCTATGCCCAGCCGGAGCTCAGCCTGGTTACAGTGTACCCCGGCAACGCCATCTACTCGGCCTTCGGCCACACCGCCTTCCGCTATGTGGACAAGGAAAACAACATCGACATTATCTACAACTTCGGCACCTTCGACTTTACCGACCCCGAATTTGTCCCCAAGTTTGTCCATGGACAGCTTGATTATTTCCTCGGCGTAGTAAAGTTCAAACGGGAATTCAAGAACTACACCCTTGCAGAGAACCGCAGTGTGGTGGAACAGAAGCTGAACCTGACCCCGGAGGAGGTAGCCAAGGTCTACGCCTTCCTGGCAAACAATGCGCTGCCAGAAAACCGCTACTATAAATATGATTTCATCAAGGACAACTGCGCCACCCGGATACAGCTGGTGCTGGATAAAACCTTGGGCAGCGACATCCTCTACGACCAGGCTGCAATAGCAAAGATAGGAGAAAAAAGCTACCGTAATTACATCAGATACCATCTGAAGAAATCCCCCTGGTTTGATGTGGGAATCCAGCTGGCGCTGGGAATGCCCCTTGATCAGCAGGTGCTCCCTTCCGGCAGTTTCTTCCTTCCTGCCCTGGTACACGACATCATATCAGGCAGTACCCTTAGCGACGGCAGACCGCTGGTTTCAAGCACCGAAGTCTTATATAGGTCAACTTCTGACCCGATAACTGACCCATTATCTGACCCTTTATTTGACTCAAAAAAAATCACCCCGCCTTTTCTCCTTGCTGTTCTTCTGCTGGCTGTTGAACTGGTTTTTGTATACCTGGGCTGCATAAAGAAAAAGCTCTGGGCAAAAAAGACTTTGGGCTTTTATGAATACACTTTGGTAATATTGAACTTTCTGTTCGGTATTCTGATCTTCTATCTTTGTTTCATCTCTGACCATACTGCCACCAAGGAAAACCTGAACCTCCTGTGGTGTTCGCCCCTCTCCATCATCTACCTGATCACTTTCTTCACGAAAGGGCCGGGGCAGAAGATTTTCAAATGGTTTTCTGCTTTTATGGCAGCAATGAGTATAGTGTTCCTGCTTGTTCTGATGATCGGGCTTCAGTCTTCCTGTGGTGCCTTCATTCCTCTTCTGGTTCTCTATATAATCCTATTCGGCAGAAGAATAATTGGCTTTCTTGATGACAAAGCTGCCGCTTCCATCTGATTTGCACTTGATATTGCTGATTGTTATTCCTGAAATTCCTGTCTTGGAATGAACATTATAGGTGGTTGTGTAGTAGTTGGTGTTCGGCCCTGCATCTTTGGTCCCGCCGCCAGAATCTACATAAACTGTGCAGCCCATGGAGATGCAGACTGCTGTAACAGCCACAGCTATGACAGCACACAGCTTTCTGCGTCCTGCATACCAGGCAGCCAGCATTCCGATTACAACACCGGATGCTATAATGGTATCAATAAAGATAGGCATAAAAGGAATTGATGCAGTTTCAGTCTTTGTGGATGGACCTACCGAGGTAAGGGTGCCGCTCCTGAAAAGGGCTGTGGTTGTGAACCTGTTGCTGGTACTTTCTGCTCTCCATAAGTTTCCAAGCCCATTTTCTTTGTAGTTCTCTGCAACAGCCTCCATCACCATAACTCCATGAGGCCGTGATGAGCCGTTGTTTATAGTGTTTTTTCCCCAATAGGTGGAAAGGATTCCTTTGTGCATCTGGGTAATAAGAAGTCCGCTCTCCGGCACACACATGCCTGTTCCAGACATATTCTGAGCTTTCCCCTCAAAAAGAAGGAACTGGTTGTCGGTCAGTTTGACCGTATATACTTTTTCTTCGCTGTTCATCTCTTTGAATGAACAAGTGGAGGAATCGCTATAATCCAGATCAATGATCTCCTCGTCAATCCAGCCCAGGGCAAGCCGCTCCCAGGCCATAAGTGGTGCAGGGTCTGATCCAGAAGGCTTTCCAGCTTTTCCGACAGTTCCCCAGGAGCCGGCACCCATAAGGCTCCATGCTCCGACCCCATTTGTGGCATAAGAGGTATCGTATGCATCCTGAAGCCCCAGGACATGGCCGAATTCGTGACAGAAAACTCCTATTGTGGCCTCATATTCATACTTGGCCGCAGCTGTGTTCCGCCAGACGTTATATTCAGGGACAACAAGATAGTCATCAAAAGCCTTCCCCCCTATAGTCACGGGCGGGATACCGCCTCCCTCCGACTTGTTCCGCTTGGTCAAAGAACTGCGGTGAGACCAGATACAGTCGGCACTCGCTGCGCTCTCTTCTTCTCCCGGCCCGGCATGGATTACGATTACAGAACAGTTATCCAGGCTCACCCCTGACGATTCAACTTCTGACTTTGCCTTGTTCAGCATCTCATATATCAGGTGTCCTGGACGGATATCTTCGCTCCTTATCCCGGCATAATTTGCTCCGTAATAAGAATAGCCAAAGTCGGCAATATATGGTCCCACCACCTTGAAGGAGAGATTCAGCTTATCCCTTGACTGCTGCAGATAATACTGCTTCATGGTAAGACCGGAAGCACCCTGGAGCAGATTGCTGTAATAGGAAGCATCATGAGTCTGAGTCCCTGGAATTGTGGCACTGCCGCTGTTGAATGCAAGGTCAGAGAAAGCAGCCAGTATAACAAGGATGGTCTTGTTGCCTGTGGTGCTTACAGTAATCGGGTATTTGGCAGAAGAGCTTTCAGAGCTGTTATCGGAGGAAAGAGCCGGGGCATAGAGGGCAGCAGGTTCCTCGTCATCATAAAAGACACTGCCGTCGTGAGTATGGCCGGAACCAGGCATAGGAGGCATGGCCCATAGAGGCAAGACCATGAACAAGAACAGGACAGGGAGCGCCAGTTTCTTCACTTCTGAGCACTCTCCTCTGGAACAAAGTCGTACACTTTTATCCTGTAGCTGAAATCACTGGGGGCCATGGCAGCCTCTGCCTTTGGGTTATAAATCCGCACCAGGCTTGTTATATAGCCGTATGTCTCGTCATATTTGACAATATAGAGCATAGGGGCATTCTTCTTATTCTTTTTAACCAGCTTCTTGGTTGAGTCGTGCATCTCGTCGATTGTATACTGCTTGACTCCAGAAAGGTCGGTCATAGGTTCCTCGTCCCGCAGGCAGCTTACAACCTTCTTGTTCTCCACCTTGAGCTCAAACAGGGTGTCGGGTCTGTTCCCGGCAGCATATACAACCTTGATGGAATATGATTTGATATCATGGTTCTTCCACTTTATGATGTTGTCGGTCAGCTTCTTGAAGTCGCTTCTTCCCAGCTCCCCTGCTCCGCTGCCGAAACAGAAAGCAACCACTGCGGTAATAAGGATGAAGACAAGAACAGCTTTTTTCATCATTTCTTTCCTTCAAGCCTCTCAACTTCTTCAAGAATAACCTTGCGGTATTCGGGATTTTCATAAGCATATCTGATTATTGCACTCAGGTATCCTGCAGGAGTTCCTGTATCAAGCCGCTCTCCATCAATCACGGCGCAGACCACTTTATTCTGCTCCATCAGCTTCTTCAGGGCATAGACGTGGAAATATTCACCTGCATTTCCTGCCTGACAGTGCTTTTCCCATCCTTCTTCCAGGAACGGGAAGATGTCGGGTGTGAACAGATAGCGTCCTATAGAGGCTTCCTGGCTGGGTTCTGTACCCGGGGCAGGCTTTTCTACAATATCAACAACATGGGAATTGTCGGCAGCAAGCTTCAATATTCCATACCGCTCAAGATGAGGCGGGTTGTGGAGGGCAGACATTACGCTGCAGCCTGTCTCTTCGTATTTCTTCATAAGCTGTGCAGCCAGCGGAACATCACCCACATGGAGGTCGTCGGGATAAGCTACGACAAAAGGTTCGTTCCCCACAAAAGCCTTCACCTGAAGAAGGGCATGTCCTGTCCCTTTCATCTCGGTCTGGCGGCGGAAGAAGATATCGGCCTCGGGCGGAGCAATCTTTGCAAGTTTTGCAGCAGCGCCTTCTCTCATGAACACTTCCTCAAGTTCATTCTCTCTGTCGAAGTAGTCGTCCAGCGCTTTCTTGCGGCGGGAAGTGAGGATGAGAATCTCTTTTATTCCAGACTGTATGAATTCTGAGACAATAAAATCAATTGCAGGACGGTCGATGATAGGAAGCATCTCCTTGGGAACCGTCTTGGTGACCGGCAGGAACCGGGTGCCGTATCCGGCTGCTATAATTACACCTTTCATAGTTAAAATATATATAATAAACCTATAAATAATCAAGACTTGCAGAAAATAATACAACTTATTATAGTATAAGCAATGGAAGAGAAACTGGGCGCCGAAATCTTTGATGTGGATCACACCATCACAAGAAATATCACCTCTCTAAGCTATCTGCTGCTCCTTATAAAGAGCAAAGTCTTTTCCATAACTATACTCCGGCACATCCCATATATCTGCATGAACTACAAGTTCGGCCACATGGCTGCCGAGCATTTTGACCGCCACTTTGACGAGATGGTGGGGGTGGAGCAGTCTTTCCTGGATGAGCTGGCCATAGAAAACTTCAACAACATGATGAAGAAAGAGAAGGTGTACGGGGACGCAAAACGGTATATCGACCACCTGAAAAGCGGTGGGAAGAAAATAATCCTGGCCACATCTTCCATGGAGACAATCATAAAGCCTCTGGCCGATTATCTTGGAGTTGATGCCATCATTGCAACCAAGTTCGCATTCAAGGATGGGAAGTGCCTGGGACGCTTCGAGGGAAAGCCTGCATTCAGAGAAGAGAAGAGGCGGAAAGTTCTTGAATACATAAAGGACAACAATATTGACCTGGCTTCATCATCCTTTTATTCCGACAGCATCCACGATTACCCGCTGTTCATGGAAGTGGGGAACCCGGTGGCCGTGAACCCGGACCTGAGGCTTACACTATGCGCCAAGAAGCATGGCTGGCCTATCCTTAAATTCAGATAGAATAAGTGAAACTGAACTCAACAGGCTTCTCTAAGGTAAGGAAATCTATAAGCGGAAGCTTTATCCACAGGCTGTTTCCCTTGAAGGAGCCCTTGTCGGAAGAGAGCACTTTTCCCGATGTCTTTATATTAAGCTGGACATAGGACTTATCCAGGATTTTCTGGGCAGTCTCCCCTTTGCTGAGGTAATCCTCAAACACATATTCCAGCAGTTCTACATATTCCTTGTTGGTGTAAGGCTTGTCTATCTGCGGTGCCAGCCCCGAGAGAATCGGATTGTCGCTTATCTCAAAGACCTCGTCCAGCGCCTTGTAGTTGTCCCTGCCTATGTGGAATGTCACTTTCCGCACCTTGCCGGAATCGGTGATACTGATGAATGGCACATATTTGTCCGGCAGCAGCTTGGTGTAGTTCTCGGTCTTGAGTATGAGTATGAGCTTGGAAGGCTCGGGCGATACAACAGAAACCGGCCGTGCCGAAGGATATTCCTTGAGTTCCCTGGTTATCTCCTCCACATTGAAGATACCGCTCTTTGCGCTCTTGCCTGTGGTCTCTGAAAGATCATTGATGTAACGGACAAACACAGGGTTCAGCTCAAGGTCTACGAAAATCTCGCCATCCTTTCCGCTCTTGATGGTGAAATCCTGTTTGACAGTACAGCTTAGAGAAGCCAGCAGTACCAGAATAAGAATCAGAACCCTGAAATATTTCATAAGCCTAAAACCTGAAGATCCGGAATAGAGGAGAGGATAGGCACTGTCTCGATGCTCTTTGCCCCAAGCTTGAGCAGCTGATAGCGGACCATTGCTATGGGCTTTTCCTTGCTGGCAGATTCAAGCTGGATGCAGTACTGGGAGAAGGCCTGCCCCTGTATTATTGTTGGCTCCTCTGCAAACAGGTTGTTCGCCTTGAGGTAAGCCTGTATTGCCTCATCATTGCCGGATGGAACATTGAAGTAGAGCATCACCTTGTTCTCGGCATTTATAATTCCGTAAAGGTTGATCAGGAACATCTTCAGGAGTTCCATCTTAGGTGCAGATTTACGCATATCCTTGGAGATCCAGATTCCTGTCTCGGAGGAGAATACCCACTCAAGGATCTTGAGGCCGTAGTTGCGGAGTGCACTGCCGCTCTGGGTGATCTCAAGGCCGATGTCGGCGCCGCCGTTCTTAAGCTTTGCCTCGGTCTTTCCCCAGGTCTCGTAGATGACGATTCCGCATCCCTCTTTTGCCGGGGTCTTGTATTTCTGGATAGACCACTTCTGGAACTTCTCCGGTGCACCTATCTTCTTAAGCTTCTCAAGCATCCAGTTCAGGGCCATGTATGGCAGCTCTGTAACCACTGTAATCTGATCCTTGCGTTTTATAAGGTTTGTCAGGAATTCTTCGGTAGTGGATTCCGGGAAAGAGCCGTCCACAATGCCCACCAGGTTTATGTTGCCACGATGCAGAGAAAGGACTTTCTCGGGTGCCAGCTCTATGCCATAGGCCATCTTCATCTCAAGGATGCGCTCCTGCATCCAGTCGTCACCTGCAATTGCGATATCAAGCTCGTTCAGGGCAAGCTGTGTGCAGAACTCCTGGGGTCTTCCATCCCAGCCGAACAGGAAGTTTACAGATGTAAAATCGGTAGGACCACCTGCATCGTAGCCTTTGGCAGGGAATCCGGCCTTTGCCAGAAGATCCACCAGGTTGCCGCCCCGGGTGGGGTTGGCCAGAGAACCGGCAGGCATGCCGATGATAAGTTTATCTTTAGTTTCCATAATTATCCTCACTTCTCCACAAATTCAAGGCTGCCATCTTTTCCAAGACGCCGGTAATAGCAGGAGGTATGGGAGGTGCCGTCTTCCCGTTTTGCATGGCAGGCCCCTTTGCCCATGGGGGTGACCAGGAAAAGGAATGAGTTCTGCTCGCAGTTGATGCGGATCTCTTCCACCCTGAGCATATCGCCGGAGGTAAGGCCCTTTTTCCAAAGCTCGTTACGGCTGCGGCTCCAGTAGGTGGCATAACCGCTGCGCAAGGTCTCTTCAAAAGCCTCTTTATTGATGAAGGAAAGAATAAGGACCTCTTTTGTGCGGTAATCCTGAGTCACTACAGGAAGCAGTGTTTTTCCATCTTCACCGAAATTGACCATAAGCTGTGCAGTATACTCTTTTTTCTCCATATACCAACCTCGACTGTATTATAATAAAAAAATGCTGCACTGGGAAGTGCAGCTGAAACATACGAATATGTAATGGGGGATCACATATCCAAAAGAGGATGAAAAGAAATATTACATTTTCATTATTGTCATTGGGGAACCTTGTTTCAAGTTGGGAAAAACCCCATTTTTCAACTCAATTCGGGAAAAAAAAGTATCAGTTCAGGAATCCTATCTCTTTGAAGTACCGGATAGCCCCCGGGTGGAACGGGACCGGAACACGCCGCTGGAAATAGACCCGGGCTGTCTTCTCATTGTAGCTGGGGAAGAAGATTTTTATAAAATCAATATTTTCAAACCAGGCCTTGGTGATTAAATAAGCAGTCTCCTCATCCATGTTCTCGGAACAGGCTATGAATGTGGAGGATGCAAAGGTTCTCTCGTCCAGCTCTGCCTCTGTGTCCTCGCTTACATCTGCTATGCTTTCGGTATAGAACACCGGATACACAGAGAGGAATTCCCGGAGTTTATCCTTCTCTTTGAAGGTGAAGGGCTCCACATTGTACTGGCGCAGGGGAACACTGGGTGAAGAGTTTTTAGCGAACGTGTATTTATAGCTCATGTTGTACCAGATAAAGTCAACAAAACCGTCGGAAAAAAGCCTCTCCCCTTCGCTCTGCTCTACCCGCAGTATCTTGGTGTTGGCAGTGTTGATTCCGTTAAGCTTGAGGAAATAGAACAAAAGGTCACCCGAAACCGACGATTCTGTATTAAGCGCTATCCTGTGTCCGATCAGATCTGATACGCTTTTCATGTCCGGAATGTGTGTGAACCCAGTGTAGACCGATGGGAAGATACCGAACAGCGCCCTTATATTCTGTGGAGATGACCAGTAGTTAGGATGTCCGTTGAATGCCATGTATCCCTCTGGCCCTGAAAGAATTGCGAGATCTGCTGAACCATCCATAAGAGCTTTTATCTTCTCGTTGCCGTTGGTTTTCTCAGATTCGTTCACCGACAGCAGCTTGGTGTTGTAGTTTATTATTCCCTCTAAAACCGTACCGGCCAGAAAGAACGGGGTATTTGTGTAGGAGGACCGGATGGTGAGCATAGGTTTGGAGATAGCCACATTGGCCTGTTTGCCCCTGCAGGAGAAAAGCAGCAGGCAGATCAGAATGACAAGGCAGGTCTTTCTAAACATCAATAAGTCCTATGCTTATGGCGTAACGGATAAGCTCGGTCATGTTCTTGCACTTGAGCTTGACCATTATGCTGGCCTTGTGGTTCTCCACTGTCTTGGAACTGATGAAAAGCTCCTCGGCAATATCCTTGATGGGGACTCCGTCTATAAGAAGCTTGAGTATCTGCTGTTCCCTGAGGGACAGCTTGCTGTAGGCCGATTTATTGTCCTCGGCAATCTCCACATCATTCTTGGTGATAAGGGATTTTATTACCTTGTTGGAGATATAGCTGTCTATGTAAATCTCGCCGGCATAAACTTTTTCTATGGCATCGGCCAGGTTCTCCGGGGATGATTCCTTGAGGATATACCCCTTGACGCCGCTCTCCACTGCCTCAAGAATATAATCAATCTTTGAATATGCAGTTATTATTATGATGAGCAGGTCGGGCTTTGCCGCCAGAAGCCGTTTTGCCAGCACCAGGCCGGAGCTGCCGTGCAGCGCTATATCCAGAAGCAGGATATCGGGATTGCAGTTCATCACCACATCATATCCGTCATCCACATTGTCGCTCTCTCCAATAACTTTTATCTTCTCGTCCCGGCTGATGATAGCCTTGATCCCTTCCCTCATGAGGGCGTGATCTTCGATGATAACTACATTGATTGCATCAGTCATCTATATCCTCCAATGGGAATGTAATATTCACTACTGTACCCCGTTCCTGCAAGAATTTTATTTTTATTGTTCCTTTCGATATCTTTACACGCTCCATTACACCCCGCAGTCCTGAATGGGATTTGCCGTCCGATTTCTCAAGAGCCTGCTCCAGGTTGAAGCCTTTGCCGTTATCCGAAACCTTGAGCAGCAGGCTTGGCCAGGATACTATAATGTTCACCTTTACAACAGTGGCATCGGAGTGTTTTTCGATATTGGTCATAAGCTCCTGGATAATGCGGTAAATATTGAGCTTTAAGGAGTTCTTGACCTTGATTGTCTCAAGGCCTATTGCAGAGTATTCCCCTTTCTTTCCAGTCTTCATCTCCCAGTTCTTCACATAGTTGGAGACTATCTCGTCCAGGTCTTTCTCAAGCTCCGGCGGCCTGATGCCATAAGAGATATCACGCATCTGCTGCAGAGCCCCTGCCAGCTTGTTGGTCAGTGCCATGATCTGTTCCTGGCCCCGGTCTCCCTTATATTGATTGATCAGGTCCATACAAAGCATCTTGGAGTAGACCATGTCCTGGATTACAGTATCGTGTATCTCCAGCACCATGTTCCGCTTCTCAATCTCCCGGTTCTCCATGGATTCTGCCAGAAGCTGCTTATACTCCTGCTCTGCCCTCTGTGTCTTGCTGAAACGGTTGAAGAAGAAGATGAAGACTGCAGAGAAGGCGAGGGACAGGAATATGAGCCCTAGAAAGATTATCCAGAGCATATTCAGCTGCCTGTGATGGTACCGGTCCAGGAAGGATGAGAGCCCCTTGAGCTCGCTGGAGAAGCTGTTTGTATCGTTGGCAAGCCAGAATATCTGGGTCTCGAAATTGCGGTAGCTGTCCTCGTTACTTACAATCTCAAAAAGATAATATTTGACATAGTTCCAGTTCTGGAGCAGGCTGGGCACTTTATCCTTGAACTCGTCGTCCCCCAGGAACACCTGTGCAGTCTCTCCCTCCAGGACTGTAAAGCTTTTGTCCAGGGCCTTGATGTTCATGTTCACATTTGTCTTAAGCTCAGGCTGCTTGCCCGATGTAAGGAAAATCTCGGCCGACGATTTGGTCAGGAGCCACTGCTCATAGATACTGCTGCTCTCCACGCGGCGCACCATGTTGTCCTGCATCATCTTGAAGAAGGAGGTGGCGATGTAACCTACAAAGCAGAAAAGGAGCACTACAGCTATGACAACAATGATATAGAGCTGTTTTTCCTTGTAAAATCTGCGCAGGTTGATCAAAACATCCTCTCCGTTTATTTATTATAGCATATTGTAGGATAATTGCAAAATGTTTTAATTATTACTATATTTAAGCCATGGAAAAATACGAATCATATGATGCCTATATGGCTGCCTTGGAAAAGCGGGGACAGTTGCCGGAAGGCTTTAAGACCGCAGTTCTTCCTCTCTCCTTTTTCCCGGAAGAAAGAAAACTTATCAACCCCCTTCCCATGAATATGTCGCTTATCATGCTGGATAAACCCACAACCCGTTTTGCCGGTATATTCACCAGCAACAAATGCCCGGGGTCCCCTGTCCTGATCGGCAGAGAAAGGCTTAAGGCAAAGCAGATCCGGGGCATCCTGATCAACAATAAGATTGCAAATGTGTGCATGAAAACCGGAGTT
>JAFZIU010000093.1 GCA_017554185.1 Spirochaetia bacterium | reverse complement strand
GGTCAAGGTGGGGCGCTTTGCCCTCCCCGCCTATATACCGCTGTATCAGGTTCACCTGCTCTATGGGGATGAATACAGTTTCTTCCCCTGCATACTCAAGGTGAATGTAGTCCCTCTCTGTACCGGTGGACTTGATGCGGTCAATGCCGATGAAACGGCCTATTCCATAGTTTATGTGGACTACATAGTCTCCCTTGTTAAGCTCCACAAATGAGTCTATCGGGCTGCTCTTCACCTTTTTCACCGATGCAGGGGGCCGTTTCTTGCGGCCGAATATCTCGTTCTCCTGGATGGCGATTATGTGGCTGTCGGGGAGGACAAAGCCGCCGGAGATTGCACCCATTATCACCTGTACATCAAGGTCCTCAAGTATCTTGCCTATCCTCTGGGCCTGGACTCCGGAGCTTGAGAAGATATAAATCTTATAATCGTTCTTTATCAGCTGGGAAAGCTCATCCTTAAGGTAGGCAAAGTTGCCGAAGAAGGAACGGCCCGACTCGTAGGAATAAGTGATGGTCTGGTCATACTGCCGGCTGTCGTGCAGAAGAGGCAGAACTATGCGCCTCTCAATAGCCTCTGTCTCCTTTACGAAGTCGAAAAGAAGTTTATCCGGCAAAGGAGGCTTTGCAGATGAATCGTGTGCACTCTGGCGGTAGCAGGCCTTATATTCATCAAGAATTGCTTCTGAGCGCTGCTCCAAAAGCTCATAATCCACAAGAAGGAGGGATGAGAACTCCCCCATATAATCAGCAAGATGGCCACATTTCTCAAAGGTAAGGGGCAGGATATATTCCAAATCCTCAATCTGCTCCTGATCCCATATAATCTCTCTGCATGGGGGAATGACAACGCTCTCAAGCTTACCTGTGGAAGCCTGGGTAATCGGGTCAAATGTCTTTATTGCATCAATCTCGTCAAACTCAAAGACAGCTCTGACAGGCTCGTCGCTGCCGAAGGGATAGAAGTCGAAAACCTCGCCCCTTAAGGCAAAGTCGCCGGGCACCGACACCTTGGGGGTGCGGATATAGCCGCAGGCCTGCATCTGCATCTCAAGTTTCTCTGTATTGACGCTCTGCCCTTTCCTGATGGAGAAAAGATGTTTCTTGAAATATTCAACCGGCACCATAGGTGTAAGGAAAGCACCGACTGATGTTACAGCAATGCACTTGGGGCTTGAAATCAGTTTAGCAAGAGCCTTGACCCGGGCGCCGCAGACCTGGGAGCCGGGGCTTTCCCCACGGTACGGCAATGTGTTCCATGCCGGAAGATAGCATACATCCTTACAGCAGAGTGAGATATCTTCAAAAAAGAGCTCGGCCTCTTTCTCGTTGGGCAGGACAATCAGGAAAGAGCCCTTGGAGTACCGGAAAAGGTCGGCAAGGACGGCAGCCAGAGGGAGTTTCCGTATGCCCCCTATTGTGATCGGGAACTTCTTGGAGCAAAAAGTATCCACCAGCTTCTTATGAGCCGGCAGGGGTCTGAAACGGGAGGTAAGATCTCTGATGAAATCGTCAATCATAATTTCACAAGAACAAGATACCATAAAAAAAGTATAATTTAAATATAGATTAAAGAACAAATGTGTGGGATAATAAGACGAGGAACGATATGACAATTTTCAGTATTGTAGAAAACCAGAACCTGCAGCAGGCAATCCAGCGGGCTGCAACTCCGCAGTACAACCTTGTGCTCCATAACAACCCTATTGCAGCCATGGATGAGATGAGGGAAAAGGCACCGGATGTGATTCTTTTCAACTATGATGATTATCCTGACTACTGGGAAAGTATCTATCTTTTCTCAAAGTCCAATTTAAATAATTGTAAATTTATACTACTTTTTGGGCGTACATTTTTAATAAATGACAGTTCTAAAGCTGAATTCCTAGGAGTTGACCTTCTGCCCTGGCACACAGAAACCCGGAGCTTTGTTGCAGATTTAAAGGAAAAATTAGAACACGTAGTATGATTCTATGCCGTTGTCTTTAAGCAGAAGCACGGTGTTGTTCACATCCATGTCGGCATCAACCGGAACAGTAACCTTATAGAGAGTCTTATCCCCTGACTTGACAGCATTGACCGCAGGCTTTATACCAAGCCCCTTAAGCTTTTTCTCCATATTCCTGGCATTTGCCTCGTTGCCGAAGGAGCCCACCTGGATTGCCACAGGGCGGCGGACCGATGCATCCTGCTCGGCCTGGCTTGTGACCCGTGTCTGACTTTCTTCAGCCTTGCTTATGGCTGTCACAGAATAATCTGATGATATGAAGATACGGGATGGGGTTATGGGGAACGCCGCCTTATCCGATGCAAGGCGTGCCTCGAAGCCGCCTGCTTTCAGCTTTTTGGCTGCTGCATCCTTGATCTCGGACAGCGAAAAAGTTGATGCAATATCGTATACAAGGTAGAGCACGCCGTCGTCGGAGCTGGTGGCAAGGCAGGCGGCGAGCTGCTGGATGCCCCTGTTTGAATCGCCTTTGGAAAGCATTACTGCCCCGCCCATTGCCCTTGCCTTCTCTTTTAATGGAGAAGGAGCTTTATCCTGCACTGTCTTGAACTTAAGTGCCGGCATATCAAACTCCCCTTGCTCATAGAGCAGAGCGGCAGACATGTACAGGGAATACCAGGCCTCCTGGTTTGCGTCGTATGCAAGTTGGAAATACTGCTGCGCCAGGTCGAACTTGCTGCACATAAGGGCCAGGTTGGCAGCCTTGGTGAAAATGTCGTACTTGGCCTGTATCCTGTCCTTGCAGGAACCTACAGCCTCTAAAATCTTGCTGGCGCTGGTCTCCTGCTTGAAAATTTCGTTCAAAGCCTGGTCTGGCACTTCTCTGCTGTTCTGGACAGTCTTATAGTACTTATCCAGGTCTGCACCCCACAGAGATGCTGATATCAGCAGAAGGATGAGGATAATATTATAATGGCAGATTGTTCTCGGGCTGCTCAACTGGAATATCATTCTCCTTGCCTTTTTTCTTCTTTTCCTTTACAGGCTTTTCCTTCTTCTCTTTCTTGCGTCCTCCGAACATAAAGGGAAGCATGAAGATTGCTCCTGCAGCAAAAGCTACAGTCACAGAAAGGAAGATAGGCACATTGCTGAAAGAGGTAAAGCCGAAGTTGATATCGGTGGCGTTGGAAAGGTTAAATGCTGCAAAAAGCGCATAAAAACAGATGAAGATAACAAACAGTATCATCCTGAATCTCATACTCTGACTCCTTTGTATGTATTTCCATTGCAGGAAAGAAGCTTCACATCCATGAACTTCCCTATTGTATCACATTTTCCAGGAAAAACAACCATCTCATCCCCCTCGGTGCGCCCAAGCATCTCGGTCTTGTCCTTCTTGGAAACAGATTCCACCAGAACACGCTGCACCTGGCCTACCTTCTTCTCCTTCTCCTCTGCAGTTATCCGGTGCTGCAGGGCAATCACCTTCTCAAGCCGCTTAAGCTTGGTTTCAAGCGGCAGGCTGTCGGCCATGGTGCAGGCCCTGGTTCCTTCCCTGGGGTTGTAATAGTAGGTGTAAGCATCTAAAAAGCGCACCTTCTGCATCAGGTCCAGGGTTGCATCCAGATCCTCCTCGGTCTCGCCGGGGAAACCTATGAGAATGTCGGTGGTAAGGGAGACACCGGGAATCTTCTCCTTGATTTCCGATACTATGTCCAGATAGTGCTCTTTTGTGTATCGGCGGTTCATAAGGGAAAGAATGCGGTTACTGCCATGCTGCACCGGCAGATGGATATGGCGGCACACCTGCTTATTGGCTGCTATGGTGTCAATAAGCTGAGAGCTGAAATCCTTGGGATGAGATGAAAGGAAGCGGACCCATCCGATGGAATTAATATGGCTGCAGATAAGCTCCAAAAGCTCGGGGAATGATATCTCCCTGCCCTGATAAGTGCCCCGGTAGGAGTTAACATTCTGCCCTAACAGGGTTATTTCCTTCACATCATGATCTTCCAGGAATTCAATCTCGTGCAGTATTTCCTCTGCGCTGCGGGAAACTTCGCGTCCACGCACATAAGGGACTATGCAGTATGAGCAGAAGTTGTTGCAGCCGTGCATTATGGGGACAAAAGTCTTGAAGCTTCTGCCGTCGGAATGGTACTCCTGGAATGTGTAGCTGGCCTCCTCCTTCTCCGGAAGGCCTTCGAGGTACTCCAATATATTGTTTTTCTCCAGGGTTCCAAGCACCAGGTCTACAGTTCCCCTGCATGTGGTGTAGAGCTCTTCCTTGACACGCTGGGCCATGCAGCCGATTATGACAAGCTTGAAGTCGCAGGTCTCCTTAAGCTTCTTGAAATAGCCTATACGGCCCCAGATGCGGTCCTCGGCAGTCTGGCGTACAGAGCAGGTGTTTATGATTATGAGATCGGCCTGTGTGTCAGATGTGACGCTCTCCCATCCCCTTTTCTGCAGGATAAGCTCCAGGGAATCGGACTCTGCCTTGTTCATCTGACAGCCGTATGTCTCAAGAAAATATTTTTTCATTCAGCAATCTTTTCCTCAATGAATTTTTTAATAACTTTCCAGTCATTGTCAAGTGGCATCACAATCCATGCACCCTTGTCGAAATCCTCGCCCACCTGGTCCTCGGCAAGGCCGGTTGCAAGCAGGTTTGTATAGGTTGAATAAAGAATATTGTCAGTGCTTATAACAACTTGGTTCACAGTAATGTCCTGACTGCTGCGGTAAAGGCTGAATGCCTCAAGCCACGAGATATCGGTCTCCACATATTTGAAGCCCAGCTTGATGATACGGCTTAACCTGTTTATGTCAGAAAGGCCTATGGACATAAGTTTATCCTTCACTGCCTTAAGAATCTGCTGCTGCCTCATATCACGGGAGAAAGCCGGGGTATAATGGCGTGCCCTTGCAATCCTGAGCGCCTGCACTCCGTTAACATGATGCACTCCGGCAGGATAGTAGAGGGTCGACCACTTGCCGTTCTCGTCCCTTACCCTGTAAGTCGGATCCACCAGAGGCTCTGTGAGCTCCACATCTATGCCCCCCAGGACATTGACCAGTTCGGCAAAGGCATACATATCCACCATGACATACTTATCCACTCTGATTCCTGTTATATCAGAGATGGTGGAGACAAGGACATCAGGCCCGAAACGGCGGTAGATACTGTTTATTTTTGTACGCTTGTAGAAAAGGTCCCTGGGAAGGCTGATCAGCGTGACCTTGTCAAGGTTCAAATTCAGGTTGGCCACAATGATGGTGTCGGTATTACGCTGGTTCGTGCCGCAGAGAAGAATGTTGAAGTGACCGTCGGAATTGGAGGCTGTCTTAAAATTCAGTTTTTTTTTACGGAGGAGACAACTACATTTTCGCTGTCGAAAAGGTATACCTCGCCGGTGTCCTTCTCCAAAGAGAGTGTGCCTATTACAAAGCCGCCCCGGTCGGTTATGGCAAAGTCGTAGCTCTCTTCCTTATCCTCCGGTGTCTGGGCAATAGTGCAGCCTTTGGTCTCCAGGAATGCAGTAAATGCCGGATCCTTGACCATTGCAGAAAGCTCTTCCAGCTTGGATTCAGTTTTCTTCTCAGAGACAGTGCGGATATCAAACAGAGTGTGCAGTTTCAAAAGGTCTTCCCAGAGCTCATCGGGGCTGCTGCACTTGATGTTTCCAAGGGTGATATTGCCTTCAACCAGGTCCAGAACCATGCTGCAGAGCAGCGAACCGTCATTCCGGCGGATATCATAGCCGGTCTGTGCAGCCTCATCAGCCCTCTTCTTTATGTAAAGCTTCTGCCCTGCAAGATAGGAAAGAAGCTGCTGATTCCTTGAGTACTGATCCAGCTTCTTCGCCACCGGTTCCAGCTGGGCATAATGGGTCTGGATGCGGACATTGTTGGCCTGGATAAAGGAGGCAAGCTCCTTGTCTGTGCTTATTCTTGCAGTGGACACCTTGTCAAAGGTCTCGGCATCGAACTGAACATTGCCTCCAGTGGTGTAAGGCAGGATAGAGAGCCTGTAGAAAAGTTTTCCAGCTGTGGAAAGAAGTATGTCCCGTCCTTTCTGAACAGGAGTAAGATTATAGGAGCGGTACAAGTCCAGGCACCCCTTGGATTCCATGAAATAGGAGCACCCCTTCTTGAGCATGGATTCGCTGAACTCAGACATAAGCTGGTCCAGTGCGCTGTAGTAGCCGGCATAGTCGTCGGCTGGAGCCTCCGGTGTCTCCTGTGCAAGGTCAGAGCCATAGCTGTTTATCTTAAGTCCAAGCACATTCCGTGCATCCGACAGATCCTCGCCCATGTTCTGGAGAGTATAATCCAGGCTGCCCACTGCAGCTGCTGTCTCCTTGGCAGAGGCAGAAAGCTTATTCACGGCCTTGAGTGTCACAATATTGAACACCAGAAGACCCATCAGACAGCAGGTCAAGAGGATGATAAGAACTCTGGAACGCACCTGGCTCTTTGACATCAGTGCCGGAAACTCCTCTGGCCTGTGTAGACCATAGCTGCATTGTATTCGTTGCAGGCTTCGATAGATTCAAAATCACGGAGGGAACCGCCAGGCTGAACCACAGCAGTAACGCCCTCTTTAAGACCGATATCGATACCGTCACGGAACGGGAAGAATGCATCGGAAACCATGATGCTTCCCTTAAGGCCGCCGTGCTCATCCTTTACAACAGATTCGATGGAAGCCCTCTTCTCCGGGTCGGTAAGCTCGTACCATGATTTTTCATAAAGATCCCAGCAGATGCGGTCGCACATCTTCTTATAAGCCTTGTCCCGGGCAATCTCGGCAACGCCTACCCGGTCCTGCTCGCCGGTTCCTATACCTACAGTAACGCCGTCCTTAACATAGATTACAGAGTTGCTGGTTACACCGCTTTCTACCAGCCAGCCGAAGATGATATCCTCAAACTCCTTGTCGGTAGGCTGCCGGTTCACTCTGTATTCTTTTCCCTTGTATTCGCATACAGCCGGGAGAAAATCCTCTTTTTTCCGGGCCTTGGGCAGGTATGACCACTGGGCAATCACTCCGCCGTCCAAGATGGACTTGAAGTCCATGAACCTTGAATAGGCAAAGTCCTGAAGCTTATCTATGTTCTTGATCCGCATTACACGTAGGTTCTTCTTGGTCTGGAAAAGCTCGAACGCCTTTGGAGAGAACTCGGGTGCTGCTACAACTTCCACATAGCCTTCGGTCACCATCTCGGCAGTCTCCAGGTCCACTTCTCTGTTCAGGATTACGGCACCGCCGAATGCAGCGATGCGGTCTGCCATAAGTGATTTATGGAAGGCATCGGCCAGTGTCTCGCCCTTTGCTACACCAGAGGGGTTGTTGTGCTTGATGATTACGCTGCATGGTGTGTCTGAGAAGAAGCGGAGGATGTTGAGGCCGTTGTCCACATCGGTGATATTGATCTTTCCAGGGTGCTTGCCAGACTGAAGGAGCTCCACGTCGGAGGCCAGATAGCGGCCCTGGAGCACTGTCTCCACCCCGCCTATGGCAAGGTTCCCGTTTATAAGCTTGTACATTGCTGCCGGCTGGTCCGGGTTCTCGCCGTAACGCAGTCCCAGTTTCTCGCCGCCGATGTCCCACTGTACCTTCTCGTAGAACAGGGTCTGCTTGTCGCTGTCTGAGTTGCGGAAACTTATATCCATGAACTGTGGGAAGGAATCCTTGTTGATGTTCTTGTACATATCCTTAAGATTTTCTGCCATGTCTGGACTCCTTAGTGAAGATTATATACCTTGGCTGCATCGGCGGCTGAAAGACCGGCCAGATATGCGCTTATTGCTGTATCGTACTTGGCGGTGTGGCTGAAGGTCTTCTTAGCCAGCTCAAACCGCTGTGCAAAGTTCAAAGCCCCTTTCTGGGTCTTAAGCTCTTCAATGATAACAGGATAGTCAGCAGGATCGGAGACAGAAGCCACCCGCAGGAAGTTCTTTGCAGAAGCTCTTAGCATGCAGGGACCGCCGATATCGATGTTTCCACGGGCATTTTCTGATGTGGAATCGGCCTTGGCCACAGTCTTCTCAAATGGATAAAGGTTGACAACTATCATGTCAAAGATTGTGGCATTGGTCCGTGCAATGTCCTTCTTGTGTGCATCGTTGTAGGTCTCGCTGAGGATTCCCAGGTAGATCTTGAAGTCCAGTGTCTTTACAAGGCCGCCCTGCATTTCCGGCTGCTTTGTGTAGTCGGAAACCTGGATAAGGTTCTTGTCTGCAGCAGCTCCCAGCCAGCCCTTGATTGCGGTGTATGTGCCGCCTGTGGAATAAATCTTGATTTCAGGGTTGATCTGGATAAGC
Organism: Spirochaetia bacterium; assembly: GCA_017554185.1. Lineage (GTDB taxonomy): Bacteria > Spirochaetota > Spirochaetia > CADAEX01 > CADAEX01 > CADAEX01. The sequence goes on along the minus strand of JAFZIU010000093.1, from coordinate 8,517 downwards.
CCTTTTACAAAATCCTCCAGTCCTGTTTTATCTGAAACGCTGATAAGCACATTCTTAATTGCCACCATGTCATCAATTTCAGTTACTGTGTTGATCATTTATGCTCTCCTTATGCACCATGACAGTGCTTGTATTTCTTTCCGCTGCCGCATGGGCAGGGGTCGTTCCGGCCGACCTTAGGGGTGCTGCGCACCACCTGCACATTTCCTGTAGGATTGGATGTCACTGCCCCGCTCTGAGATGCCATATTCCTATGTGAATCGAACTGGGCTGACTCCTGATGTGTTGCCACCGATGCCATCTGATTTCTCTGAGGCTGCTCAGAATACCGCTCCACCTTTACGTTGATCACCTTGCGGACAATCACCTTGCGGATCTCGTCTATCATCTTGTCAAAGATCTCAAAGCCCTCAAGCTTATACTCCAGAAGCGGGTTCTTCTGGCCGTAAGCGCGCAGGTTCACAGCTTCGCGCAGCGCATCAAGGTTCTCAAGATGCTCCTGCCACTTCATATCAATAAGACGGAGATATTCCATCCGGGCAAACATGTTGAAGTTCTCCACACCAACCTTGGAAGCCTTCTCGTCCATCTCGCTGTAGATATTGTCCAGGATTGCCTGCTTAAGCTCTGGTAAGGTCTTGGGCTTTGTCACGTCGATATGGGCATCTGGTGTGTAATAGAGGGTTTCCCGGAACCGCTTGATGATCTCGGGGACCTCCGACATCTCCTTGATTCCTTCGAAAAGGTCGTCGGCAAACTCGGCGATGATAGTCTTGATATGGCCGATGAAATCAGTATCGGCAAGAACTTCTTCCCTCTTTGAGTAGATATATTTACGGTGTTCGGACAGCACATTGTCGTAGTCCAGGAGGTGCTTACGGATCTCGTAGTTCCGCTCCTCCACCCGCTTCTGGGCATTCTCTATTGACTTGCTGATCCATGGATGATGGATAGGCTCATCCCCTTTCATACCGATTCTGGCCATCATGGACTTAAGGTTGTCGCCACCGAAAAGACGCATGAGGGTGTCGTCCAGAGAGATGTAGAACTTGGATTTTCCAGGGTCTCCCTGACGGCCGGAACGGCCTCGGAGCTGGTTGTCGATACGCCTTGATTCGTGGCGCTCGGTGCCGATTACATATAGACCGCCCAGAGATTTCACCTCTTCGTAGTCCACCTTCCATTTCTCGGTGGCTTTGGCCAATGCTTTCTCGTATTCCTCCGGCTCGGCATCGGTGCCGCACATCTTGCGTGCCATGAACTCGGGGTTGCCGCCCAGCTTGATATCGGTACCACGGCCAGCCATGTTGGTGGCAATGGTGACAGAACCTTTGGCACCGGCCTCGGATATGATCATAGCCTCACGGGCATGGTTCTTGGCGTTAAGCACTTCGTGGCGGATTCCCCGCTTGGTAAGGAGCGAAGAAAGCTGCTCGGACTTCTCGATGGATACGGTGCCCACCAGCACAGGCTGCCCTTTTGTATGGGATGCTGCTATATCATCACAGATAGCCTTGAACTTATAATCCTCGTTAAGATAGATCTCATCATCCATATCATCCCGGATTACAGGGCGGTTTGTGGGAAGTACAACGACATCCAGGTCGTAGATCTTGGTGAACTCCCGTGCCTCGGTGTCGGCAGTACCGGTCATACCTGAGAGCTTGTCGTACATCCTGAAGTAGTTCTGGAATGTAATGGTGGCGTGGGTCCGGTTCTTGCGGGCAACCTTGATCTTCTCCTTGGCTTCGATAGCCTGGTGGAGACCGTCGGAATAACGGCGTCCTGTAAGGATACGGCCCGTGAACTCATCAACTATCTGAACCTCACCTGCCTGCACCACATAGTCCACATCTCGGTGGAACAGCTTGTGAGCCTTGAGGGCCTGGGTGAAGTAATGGATATATTCGAAATTGTCGTCGGTGAAGAGTGAGCCTTCTATATACTTATTTTTCAGCAGAAGGGCCTCAATCTTGTTCATACCGTCGTTGGTGAACACAACATGCTTGGTCTTCTCGTCCAGCTTGTAGTCTCCCACCAGGTCCTTGTCCTCCTGGGGATACTCGTCAGTCTCAGGGTCTTTCTTGCACTCGTCCAGGTAGTGGATAAGCTTGTCTACCTGATAGAACTTGCTGGTGTCGTCCTCGGCTGCACCGGAGATGATAAGCGGTGTCCTTGCCTCGTCGATAAGGATGGAGTCTATCTCGTCCACAATTGCAAAGTTGTGGCCCCGCTGCACCTTCTGGTCGTCGCTCCACCGCATGTTGTCACGCAGGTAGTCAAAGCCCAGCTCGTTGTTGGTGGCATATGTTATGTCGCAGTCATAGGCCTTTTTCTTGGCAGCAAAATCCATGTTGGAAAGGACTGTACCCACTGTAATCCCGAGGAATGTGTGGACCTTGCCCATCCACTGGGCATCCCGCTCGGCCAGGTAGTCGTTTACTGTAACAATGTGGACACCCTTGCCTGAAAGGGCATTCAGGTATGCTGCTGTAACGCTGGCAAGGGTCTTTCCCTCGCCTGTCTTCATCTCGGTTATCTTACCCTGATGCAGTACTATTCCACCCATGATCTGCACATCATAAGGACGCTCGCCCAGCACGCGGCGGGATGCCTCCCGGCACAGCGCAAAGGCTTCGGGCAGAATATCGTCCAGGGTTTCTCCTGCACTGAGCCGGGCTCTGAAGCTCTGGGTCACATCCTTGAACTCTTCGTCCTTAAGAGACATTGCCCAGCTCTCCTTCTCGTTCACCTTATGGAGAATAGGAAGAAGTGCCTTTAAATCACGGTCATGCTTGGATCCGAATATAGCCTCGACAACTTTCTGCAACATACTAAAATTATATATAAAATTTATATAAAAAACAACAGTTTTATGGGGATGGGCAAAAAAAGAGGCTGATTTTTCAATCAGCCTAGATTCGAATTGCAAATAGTTAACTGGGAGGGGAACTATATTGCCTCGACACTATTATTATCGGAACAAGAAAATAAATATTTAAGGAAAATTTTTATTTTTTCAAATATATTTTGAAAATTCCTGTAATCAGCAGGATGAAAAGAATGGAGCAGACCCCGCCAGGGATGTAACTGTTCGCAAAGAACATCCAGGCAAGGACAATAGACATGAATAAAAGGAAGAAATAGATAATCTTTACAATCACAGGCAGAATATGATGTATGACTATCTCCCCTGCACTCAAGCCGGCCTTCTTAAGGCCTCTGATACGTACAGCAGGAATAATGATCAAAGCCAATGACACACAAAGCAGGATGAACCAGTTGTAGGCAGCCTTGGAATGGGTTGCAGTGCTCCACAGTGGATATACTACAATTACAGCCAGTGCTACGCCGGCAGCGGCTGTAAGAAGCATAGTCAGGAGCCCAGCCAGCAGACGGGGATAGAAGAGAGCCAGTTCTTTTATGGCAGATTCTTTCTTAGCCATGTAATAATTATAATCTTTTTAAGTCAAAAAAACAACAATAAAAAACCCCGGTGTAAAAACCGGGGTCGGAATTGAACATAAGAGAGTGAACTCAGCCGTATAGGCTTGGGGACATTCTTTAAGCCTGTGCAGCTTCTCTCTTAGCTTTTGCCTCTGCAATAACAGCATCAGCAATCTTGCCGTTTATCGGGCTGTAGTGATCGAATTCAACCTCAAATGAGCCGGTTCCTGATGTGAGTGAGCGCAGGTCAATTGCGTACCGCAGAAGCTCAGACTGTGGAACTTCTGCATTTACCTGCTGCATACCACCACCCATGCTGTCCTGACCAAGCACTCTACCACGCTTGGAACTGAGGTCTGAAAGAACATCTCCAAGATACTGGTCGGCGACAAATACAGTGAGTTTCATGATAGGCTCCAGGAGAACAGGTGAAGCCTTTTCAATGACATCCTTAAGACAGCCCTTGGCTGCAAGCTTGAATGCCATTTCTGAAGAGTCGACCGGATGCTCTTTTCCATCGAACAGGTTAACTTCTATATCTACAACCGGATATCCTGCAAGAACACCTTCCTGCATTCCTTCCGCAATTCCCTTCTCAATTCCAGGGATATAGCCCTTGGAAACTGCACCACCCTTGATGGTGTTGATAAATCTGAGATACTCGCCTCTCTCGATCGGCTGGATCTCGAAATGAACCTCTGCAAACTGACCGTGACCGCCGGACTGCTTCTTGTGTCTGAAGCTGCCTGAAGCCTTCTTGGTGATTGTCTCGCGGTATGCAACCTGTGGAATCTTGGTGGTTATACCAATCTTCTGGTTGTTCTGGATCTTGTCCAGGATCATGTTGACCTGGAGCTCGCCCATTCCTGAAACAATGGTCTCTGCTGTCTCTTTGTTGTAGGAAACACGGAATGTGTTGTCCTCGGTGGAAGCCTTCTGCATGAACTGTGCCAGCTTGTCCTCGTTCTTCTTGTCGTTGGCAGATACAGAAACTTCGTATGTAGGGGTCGGCAGACGCAGCTTGATGAATGTGTCCTTGAGCTCGCCTGTGAACATTGTATCGTTGGTCAGGGTAAGAGGCATCTTGGAAGCGATTCCGATATCGCCTGCAACAATCTCCTTAAGGTCGATCAGCTTCTTTCCTACTGCGGTATAAAGCTTGGTGACCTTCTCTTTCTTTCCCTCGCGGGAGTTCATAAGCTCCATATCTGCTGCAACTGTACCGGTGATACACTTCCAGAATGAAAGCTTTCCGGAGAACTGGTCGATATTGGTCTTGAATGTGAATACCTTTACATCGCCATCAGGGGAGATAGGAACCAGTTTCTGATTTCCCTCTGCATCCAGAAGAACATCATTGAATCCAAGTGGAGATGGTGAAACCTCACAGATGAAGTTGATGAGAGCCTCGATACCTGAACCAACCAGTCCAGAACCGCAGAGAACAGGAGCCAGCTTGTTGTCGTGGAGACCTTCGATAAGAGCCTTCTTGACATCTTCCGGGCTGAGCTCGCCGCTTTCCAGATATTTTTCCATGATCTCGTCGTCGCCCTCGGCAGCACCCTCGATAAGGGCCTCTTTGTACTGGGCAACCAGGTCTGCCATGTCGGCAGGAATATCAACTGCAACTTCTTTTCCACCGCCTGCAGGGATCATATAAGCCTTTTCAGCAATCAGGTCGATGACACCCTTGAAATTCTTTGCATCGCCCATAGGAATGACTACAGGAACAAATGTCTTGTGGAACTTCTTCTTAAGGTCTTCCATGGCTGCAGAGAAGGAAGCTCTGTCCTTGTCCATCTTGTTGATGAAGATGAACCGTGGAATGTTACGTCCATCCATACGCCGCCACAGCTTGATTGTCTCAATCTGTGCACCGGTGTCTGCACCTACAACCAGCATTCCGGTCTCGCATGCTCTAAGTCCAAGGATAACCTCTCCTACGAAGTCGGATGCACCCGGAGTATCTATAAAATTAAGCTTCTTGCCATTTTTCTCAAAGAATGAAAGTGTGGAATGGAAGGAAATCTTCTTGTCGATCTCCTCGTCGGTATAGTCGCTGACTGTCTTTCCACTCTCGACAGTCTCAGCCTTTGGAATTGCGCCACCAGCAAAAAGAATATGCTCAAGCAGTGTGGTCTTTCCTGTGCCGACATGCCCGATGATAGCTGTGTTTTTAATTTGTTCAGTAGTAAATCCCATAAAAAATCCTCCTGTTGGGCTCTATATATGATAAGGGAGAGTGCTATAAATTGTCAATAAATATTTTAGTTATATATAAAATATTTACGGTTCCAGCTCCTGGACTACATCCAGTTTGGAGATAGGACTCTCGTTTTTCATTGCATATTCGTAAGCTGTCATGTCTGCTTTAGACTTAAGATTGATGTCTGCTCCATCCTCAAGCAGTGCTGTGATAATGGTGGAATGCTCGTTCTGGAGGGCTGCCAGCATCAAAGGTGTAAGGCCGTTGGTTTCATCCTTGGCGTTAACATCGGCACCAGCTTTGGTAAGGATATGGATGATCTCGGGGTTTCCGTTGTGCATAGCTGCATACATAAGGGCAGAAATTCCGTTTTTATCGGTCTGCTTGGGGTCTGCACCCAGCTCCAGGAACTTCTGTGTCACTTCAGATGAGAAGTTATAGAAGCAGGCATAGAGGAAAGGAGAAACTCCGTTGGCATTATAATCGGTCACTGAGAGTCCCTGCTTGTGAAGGAGCTCTATGACTGCAGGATTCGGGTTGTAGATGGCTGCATAGCTCATAGGGTTGAAGACTCCCTGCAGAAGCACATTGCAGTCTGCCCCGTTCTCGATAAGGATACGGAGGACATCGGCATTCTTGTTGGACTGGGCTGCCATCATGATCACAGGCAGACCGTACCGGTTCTTGGAATTAGAGTCTGCACCGCTCTTTAAAAGGGCTTCTGTAACAGTAGGATTCTCGTTATATGTAACTGCAAAGATAAGAGGTGTACGGCCGTCTATATCCTTGTCATCCACCCGGGCACCTGCCTTAAGAAGGGTCTCGGTTACAGCAGACTTGAAGTTTTCGCCTGCAGCAACCATAAGAGGTGTCATCTGATCCTTGGTCCTTGCATTCAGATCTGCACCAGCCTCGATAAGGGTTTTCAAGATATCTACATTGGTGGCTTTCTGGGCAGCAAGGTACAGGGCGGTTTCTCCTTTGGTGTTGGTCTCGTTGACCTTGGCACCATACCTGATGAGCAGTTTTACAACCTCAAGGGATTCGTCGTTCTGGCTTGCTATCATCAAAGGAGTCATTGCCTTATCACCGCTTCCGCCGTTCACATTGGCTCCACCTTTCAATGCCTCTTCTATCTTGGCCACATTATTTGTACCAATCAGAACAGCAAACTGCTCTGTCTTCTTATCTGCAAATGACATTACTGGCAGTATAAAAGTAATTGCTATAAGTAAAAATATTTTTTTCATATCGACTCCTTGAAACGGCTTATGGAGGTATTCATCCTCTCCTCAAGCTCATGGATATAGTCTTCTTTGGATTTATACGGTGCCTTTGCAACACCGCTGTTCACAGCGGCCTCGGCCACTGCTGCGGAAACTTTTACAAATACGCGTGGGTCGAAGGGCTTTGGAATAATATAATCCCGGCCGAACTCCAGCCCCTTTATGTTATATGCCTTGAGCACCTCTTCAGGCACCGGCAGCTTTGCCAGGTCGGCAAGAGCATGCGATGCTGCAACTTTCATCTCCTCGTTTATGGCCGATGCTTCCACATCCAGGGCTCCGCGGAAAATGAAGGGGAACCCCATGACATTGTTCACCTGGTTAGGATAGTCGGAGCGGCCTGTAGCCATGATAACGTCGGCCCGGGCAGCAGTGGCCTCGGGATAAGTTATCTCCGGATCCGGGTTGGCAAGTGCAAACACAATAGGATCTGCATTCATGGTCTTGAGCATATCGCCTGTAACCAGCCCCTTGCCGGAAAGCCCCAGGAAAACATCTGCCCCCACAAGGGCATCTGCCAGGGTGCCGGCTTCTGTGCCGGAGGCAAAGAACTCTTTATATTTATTCATGCCGGCTGCGCGACCTTTGTAGATTATTCCCTTGGTGTCGCACATGGTTATATTCTCTTTTTTCACACCCAGGGCAATGTAGAACTTGCCGCAGGCAATGCCGGCAGCACCGGCTCCGTTTATCACCACCTTGACCTGGTCTATCTTCTTTCCGATTATTTCCAGGGCATTCAGCAGAGCTGCGCCGGTGATTATAGCGGTGCCATGCTGGTCATCGTGGAACACAGGAATATCCATGGCTGCCTTGAGGCTGTCCTCTATCTCGAAACACTCGGGTGCCTTGATATCCTCCAGGTTGATTCCGCCGAAGGTAGGCCCCATAAGCTTGACCGCATCAATAAAGGCCTTGGGGTCGCTGCAGTCCAGCTCCAGGTCAAAGACATCCACATCTGCAAAGCGTTTGAAGAGGACCCCCTTCCCTTCCATAACCGGCTTTCCGGCATAGGGGCCTATGTTGCCCAGTCCAAGGACAGCAGTACCGTTGGTTATCACACCCACCAGGTTCTTTCTTCTGGTGTAGGTGGAAACCAGGCTCTGATCTGCCTTTATCTCCAGACATGGAAAAGCAACACCAGGTGTATAGGCACAGGAGAGGTCATCCTGAGTCCTGCATGGTTTTGAGGGCAGAACCTCTATCTTGCCTGCAACAGGAATGCTGTGATATTTCAATGATTTTTCTTTAAGATCCATTCTGCTTACCTGCCAAGTTCTCTTGCTGCCTTGAAAATAGTTCCAAAGAGGTCATGAATATTATTGATATCTACAGATGAGAATGCTACCCTGAGGAATTTCTCACCTATGGAGATAGTTCCGATTCCGTAGTGTTCGAGAAGGTACTTTCTAAGGTTCTCTGCCCCTATCTTCTTGACTACAAATGTCATGAAGTACCCGGAGTTGAAAGGCATTGCAACAAGAGGCACATCGGCAGGCATTGCCTCAACCGCCTTCTTTACCTGCATGTAGCGCCCTTTAATCTTTGCCACTACTGCTGCCTTCTCCTGATGGTATG